>JBQTJQ010000141.1:0-19559 GCA_052386975.1 Gammaproteobacteria bacterium
TCGCTGGGCCCGTCGCTCCGGCCCGGACCAGCGCCGCCCTGTTTCGCTTCGTTCGGCGCCGCCGACCAGCGCTCGGTTGATCCGTGCACTTCACCCGAGTCGCCGGGGAAAACTTCCGGCTATTTCCCTCGTTCGAGCTGCTGCCCCGCCCCGGGGTCAACCTGTTGCTGGGCGCAAACGCGGCCGGCAAGACCACGCTGCTCGAGGCGGTTTATGCGCTGGGGCGCGGCAAGAGTTTTCGGGGCGCGCCGGCGGAGCAGGCCGGCGCGGCCGGATCCCGCTGGCGGCTGCACGGGCGGCTCGCGATTCCGGCGAGGCCCGAACTGGGTGTGGGCCTGGACTGGAGCGCGGACGGCAGCGAACTGCGCCTGGACCAGGCGCCGGCCTCGCTGCAGGACCTGGTCAGCCGGGTCGCGGTGCAGGTGCTGGAGCCGGACTCGCACCGGCTGCTGCAGGAAGGCCCGGTTTATCGCCGCCGCTACCTGGACTGGGGCGTGTTCCACGTGGAACATCGGTTTTTCCCGGCCTGGCGCCGCTACCAGCGCGCGCTCAAGCAGCGCAATTCGGCGCTGCGCGCGGGCGCGAGCCGCGCCGAGGTCGAGGCCTGGAACGCGGAACTGGTGGTTTCCGGCGCCGAAGTGCACGCGTCGCGCGAAACCCACCTGGATCACCTGCGCGGCCATTTCGGCGACGCGGTATCCGCCCTGCTCGGCCCGATGGAATGGTCGCTGGACCTCGTGCGCGGCTGGGCGGCCGGCAAAGCGCTCGAGTCGGCGCTGGCCGAGCACTACGAGCAGGATTGCCGCGCAGGTAAAACCGCCGTCGGGCCGCACCGCGCCGAGCTGAAGCTCAAGCTGGCCGGCCACTCGGCCAAGCGCCAGGTCAGCCGCGGCCAGCAGAAGCTGCTGATCGCGGCGCTGTTGCTGGCGCAGGCGGCGCTGGTCCGGGAGCGTGCCGGAATGTGCCCGGTGCTGCTGGTGGACGACTTCCCGGCCGAGCTCGGCCCGCCGTTCCAGCAGGCCCTGATCGGCGCCTTGCTCGCGTATCCGGGCCAGAGCTTCGTGACCTCGATCGAGCTCGCGCCGGCGCTCGCGCGGATTGGCGAAAACCCCGCACACAATGCGTTGTTCCACGTGGAACATGGGGCGGTTTCGGCGTCTTCGCTGGTATAATTTTCCACCGAAGAATTGCACCGCCGCCCGGCTCCGGCTGGGCCTCAAAAACACCCCAAATGTCCGAACTCGATACCTACGATTCCCGCAGCATCAAGGTGCTGAAGGGGCTCGAAGCCGTGCGCCAGCGGCCCGGCATGTACATCGGCGACACCGACGACGGCACCGGCCTGCACCACATGGTGTTCGAGGTGGTCGACAACGCCATCGACGAGGCCCTGGCGGGCTACTGCAACGAGATCGTCGTGATCATGCACGCCGACGGCTCGGTATCGGTATCCGACAACGGCCGCGGCATCCCGGTGGACACGCACAAGGAAGAAGGCCGCTCCGCGGCCGAGGTCATCATGACCATCCTGCACGCCGGCGGTAAGTTCGGCGGCAGCGGCTACAAGGTTTCGGGCGGACTGCACGGCGTCGGAGTCTCGGTGGTCAACGCGCTGTCCGAGCTGCTGATCCTGAACATCTGGCGCGACGGCCACCACCACAGCCAGGAATACCGCGACGGCGCGCCGCGGGCCCCGCTCGCCCGCCTCGAGGCCACCGACAAGCGCGGCACGCTGGTGCGCTTCTACCCGAGCGCGGCGGTGTTCACCAACCGCAAGTTCGACTACGACATCCTGGCGCGGCGGCTGCGCGAGCTGTCGTTCCTGAACTCGGGCGTGCGCATCGTGCTCAGGGACGAGACCTCGGGGCAGGAGGATGCGTTCGAGTACAAGGGCGGCATCGCCGCGTTCGTGCAGTACCTCAACCGCAGCAAGCAGGCGATTCACCCGACGATCCTGAACCTCACCGCCGAGCAGGACGGCATCGTGGTCGAGGCCGCGTTGCAGTGGAACGACTCGTATGTCGAGAACGTCTTCAGTTTCACCAACAACATCCCGCAGCGCGACGGCGGCACGCATCTCACCGGATTCCGCAATGCCCTGACGCGCGCGCTCGGCGACTACCTCGAGTCAGAGGGCGTGGCCAAGCGCGAAAAGATCACGATGTCGGGCGAAGACACGCGCGAGGGCCTGACGGCGGTGCTGTCGATCAAGCTGGTGGATCCCAAGTTCTCCAGCCAGACCAAGGACAAGCTGGTCTCGTCGGAAGTCACCCCAGTCGTCCAGGCGGTGATCGGCGGCAAGTTGCGCGATTTTCTAATGGAGAACCCGAAAGAAGCGCGCATGATCGCGGCGAAAGTCGTCGAGGCGTCCCGCGCACGCGAAGCTGCCCGCAAGGCCAAGGAGCTCAACCGCCGCAAGAGCGTGCTCGACGTCGCCGGCCTGCCCGGCAAGCTCGCCGACTGCCAGGAAAAAGATCCGGCCAAGAGCGAGCTGTTCCTGGTCGAGGGTGACTCGGCTGGCGGCAGCGCCAAGCAGGGCCGCGACCGCCACTTCCAGGCGATCCTGCCGCTCAAGGGCAAGATCCTGAACGTCGAGAAGGCGCGCATCGAGAAGATGCTGTCGTCGCAGGAAATCGCGACGCTGATCACCGCGCTCGGCACCGGCATCGGCGCCGACGAATTCAAGGCGGAGAAGCTGCGCTATCACCGCATCATCATCATGACCGACGCCGACGTCGACGGCGCGCACATCCGCACGCTGCTGCTGACGTTCTTCTACCGGCACATGCACGCGCTGGTCGAGCGCGGCCACATCTACATCGCGCAGCCGCCGCTGTACAAGGTCAAGATCGGCAAGAGCGAGTCGTATGTGAAGGACGACGCCGAGCTCAACGACTGGCTGTTGAGCGCCGCGCTCGAGGACACCACCTGGAGCCCGGGCGCGGGCAAGACGCCGCTGCCGGTGAAGGACTTCGAGCGCTTCCTGCGCGCGCACGCCTCGATCAACGACCTGCTCGAGCGGCTCTCGCGCCGCTACGACCTGTTCGCCCTCGAGCAACTGCGCGACCACTCGCCGGTGCCGTCGGACACCGCGGCGCTACCGCCGTGGGCTTCGAGGTTCGCCGCCGACCTCAACGCGGCCGGCCACCTGCACGGGAAGTACAGCGTCAACGCGCGCGCCGAGCAGGCCGGCCTCGCGGTCACCGTCACGCGCAGCGCGCACGGCGCCGAGCACGTCATCCACTTCGGGCCGGAGTTCCTCAACGGTCCCGAGTACCGTCGCATCGTCGACTTGCAGCAAGCGCTCAAGCACCTGGTCGGCGAGGGCGCCAAGGTGCGCCGCGGCGACAAGGAATGCGCGATCGACACGTTCGCGGACGGCTTCGATTGGCTGATGGCCGAGACCAAGCGCGGCATGCACATCCAGCGCTACAAGGGCCTCGGCGAGATGAACCCCGAGCAGCTGCACGAGACCACGCTCGATCCGACGCAGCGCCGCCTGGTGCAGGTCAAGATCGAGGACGCGGTCGCCGCCGACCAGATGTTCACCACGCTGATGGGCGAGCAGGTCGAGCCGCGGCGCGAGTTCATCGAGAAGCACGCGCTGCTGGTCGGCAACCTCGACGTCTGACCCCGGCGGCATGGGAATGCCGCCCTACGTAGGTCGGCAATCCATTGCCGACGCGGTTACAGCAGCTTTTCGAGCTTCTCCAGCGCCGACTTCAGTTCCGCCGGGCGTCCGGCCGTGATATTGGCGTGGCCGATCTTGCGCGCCGGCTTGGCCGCCTTGCCGTAGAGGTGCACGTGCAGGCCCGGAATCCGCGCGAGCTTCGACAGCTCCGGCACCGAGCCGATGAAGTTCACCATCGCGCACGGGCCGCGCATGGCGGTCGATCCCAGCGGCAGGCCGGCGATCGCGCGCAGGTGGTTCTCGAACTGCGAGCAGACCGCGCCATCGAGGGTCCAGTGGCCCGAGTTGTGCACCCGCGGCGCGATCTCGTTGCCAAGCAGCTTGCCCTTCGCCACGAAGAATTCGAACGCCAGCACGCCGACGTAGTCGAGCTTCCGCATCACCGCGCGCGTCGCGCGCTCGGCCGCCTTCTGCAGCGGGTCCCTGGCGCGCGGGATCGAGGTCCGCAGGATGCCGTCGCGATGCACGTTCTCGGCAACCGGGTAGAACGCGGTCTTGCCGTCCTTGCCGCGCACGCCGATGCACGAAATCTCGCGATCGAACCTGACGAAGGCTTCGAGCAGCAGCGGCTGCTTGCCAAGCTTGTCCCAGGCGGGGGCCAGGTCCGCGGTGGAGCGCAACACCACCTGGCCCTTGCCGTCGTAACCCAGGCGCCGTGTCTTCAGCACGCAGGGGTAGCCGATCCGGGTTGCGGCCCGGCCCAGGTCGGGCTTCGTATCTACTTTCTCGTACGGTGGAACCATGATTCCGAGAGAATCGAACAGTTTTTTCTCGGAAAGTCGATCCTGCCCGACCTCCAGCGCCCAGGGGTGCGGGTGCAGCGGCCTGCGCGCGGCGACGAAAGCCGCGCACCGCGCCGGCACGTTTTCGAACTCGTAGGTCGCCAGGTCCACGCGCGCGCAGAAATCGGCGAGCGCCTTCTCGTCGCTGTAATCGGCGTGGATGTGCTCGCCCAGCGGAGCGGCGCAGGCCTCGGTCGCGGGGTCGAGGAACACGAAATCGAAGTCGAGCGGGTAGCCGGCCAAGGCGAGCATGCGCCCGAGCTGGCCGGCCCCGAGCACGCCGATCTTCACCGGGCTTGCGTCGGGCGGCGTGGTCGCGCGCTCTTCAGCACCGCGCGGGTCTGTTCGCGCCGGTAGCGCTCGAGCCGCCGCGCCACGCCCGCGTCGTCGAGCGCGACGATCGCCGCCGCCAGCAACGCGGCGTTGATCGCGCCGGCCTTGCCGATGGCCAGCGTGCCGACCGGCACGCCCTTGGGCATCTGCGCGATCGAAAGCAGCGAGTCCAGCCCCTTGAGCGTGCGCGACTCCACCGGCACGCCAAGCACGGGCAGCCGCGTGCTCGCCGCGGTCATGCCCGGCAAGTGGGCGGCGCCGCCGGCGCCGGCAACGATGACCTTGAGGCCGCGGGCCACGGCCGAAGCGGCATAGCGCGCAAGCTTGAGCGGCGTGCGGTGCGCGGAGACCACCTCGCACTCATGGGGGATGCGCAGCAGCTTGAGGGTGTCGGCCGTGTGGGAAAGGGTTTCCCAGTCCGACTGGGATCCCATGATGACGCCGACTACAGGCTTGTTCCTGGCCACTTTCCGATAGCCCCTCGGGGCGGGGAAAGCGGCGCATTGTAGCGGTGTCCGGGACGCCCCGCCTTGGCGAGTCCAGGAGGCTAGGGCAGGTCGTACTCCGCCGTGACCGAGGCCTGGAACCTGATCTCGCCGGCCTGGTAGGTCTGGTCGGCCGGCGCCTGGCTCACCGCCATCTTCGCCCGCATCTCGAACATCATCGGCATCGGCTGGCCGCCCGACTCCGACGCCACCAGACCGTGCAGCCGGCCGAGCTTCACGCCCATGGCCTTGGCCAGGACTTCGGCATTGGCCTTCGCATCCTCGGCCGCCGCCGCCAGCGCGGCGCGCTGGTGGTCGTCCTTCTTCGTCGAGCCGAAGCCGACGCCGGAAACGCGATTCGCCGCCGTTTCAACCGCGCCCTGCAGCAGCTTGCCGAGCTTCGACAAGTCCCGCAGGTCCACGTCGACCTGGCGCGAGACGAAGTAGCCGACGATGCGCGGGCGGCTGCTGACCACCCCGCCGTCGTACTGCGGGTTGACGTTGAGCTGCGCGCTGCGCACCTGGTGCTTCGGGATGCCGAGCGTGTCGCACAGCTTCAGCAGCTTGGCCGTGCCCTCGGTGACGATGCGCTCGGCATCGGCCAGGGTCTTTTCACTGGCCTCGACCGAGAAGCCGACGTCGGCGCGGTCGGGTGCGACCGACACCTCGCCTTCGCCGCTGACGGCGAGCAGGCGGGGCTTGGGTTCATCGGGCGCCGCGGCCGCGGCGCTAAGGGTCAGCGCTGCGAGCGCACAGGCGAGACGGCGGACGTGTTCCATGCGGTGCGGGTCCCGATGATCTTGACCGAGGCGCCATCGTGCAGGTTTTCCGCCCCTCGCACCACCACTGTGTCGCTCGCCAGCAGCATGCCCTCGACCGCCACCCATTCGCCGTCGGCGACGCCGGTGGTGACGACCACGCGCTGCACCTTGTTGTCGGGGCCGACGCGATAGACCGCGAGGCCTTCCGACCGGATCACCAGCGCATCGCGCGGGACGGCGAGCAGCGATTGCGGCTGGCCGAGCGGCAACTCGACGTCGACCACGCTGCCGGAAGGCAGGCGCGTGCCGCGCACCGACGGCGGGTCGACCAGCACCTCGAAGCTCTGCGAGCGCGGATCGCCGGCGGGCACGATGCCG
Organism: Gammaproteobacteria bacterium; assembly: GCA_052386975.1. Lineage (GTDB taxonomy): Bacteria > Pseudomonadota > Gammaproteobacteria > Nevskiales > Nevskiaceae > JACPFV01. Next base: position 6,431 of record JBQTJQ010000141.1, read on the forward strand.
CGGACCCTGGCCGGGCCTTCACCGCCGTCGAACTTCACCTTGACGGTGTCGCCGGCGCGGATCGCGCGCACGTGGCGCAGCGGCAGGAACAGGCGGATCTCGAGGGTCTCGGGGTCGAGCACGCGCGCCACGATCTCGCCGCGCGCGACTTCCTCGCCCGGGCGCTTGATGCGCTCGGACACGACGCCGGCGAACGGCGTGCGCAGCTCGGCGCGCGCCAGGCGGTCCTGCATCTGCGACAGCGTCGCCCGGGCGATCTCGAGGTCGGCGCCGGCCAGGTCGCGCGCGGCCTCCGACTGCTCGAGCTGGAAGCGGCTGACGTTGGCGCCGAGCGCCTTGAGCCGCTCGGCCTCGCGCGTGAGCTGCGCGTGGTTGATCTCGCCGCGCTTGACGCGCGCGGCCTGTTCCAGCTCCTGCAGCTTGAGCTCGTCGGTGTCCAGGCGCGCGACCACGCCGTTCTTGCCGATGCGCGTGCCGGGCTCGGCCACCCAGGCCAGGCGCCCGCCGACCGCCGCGGACAGGTCCGCCGCGGCGCGCGAGCGCACCTGCCCGGTGACGGTGATGCGCGGCGCCAGGTCGCGCTTCTCGACCGGCGCGGTCTCGACCGCGGCCGCGGGGGGCGACTGCGCGAGGGCGCCGGCGGAGAACAGGACCAGGGCCGCGGCCAGCAGCAGCCAGACGGGGGAGAGTTTCAGGGTCAGCTCGCGAGTTTTCATTTGGCCATCGCCGGGACGATTCGTGCGGCGCGCTCGGCCGCGGAGGCTTCACCGAGCCGCAGCAGGCTCGGCATCAGGAACCAGGTAAAGGCGGTGCCGATGACCATGCCGCCGGCGACCACGGCCGCCAGGCCGCGGTAGATCTCGGCGCCCAGGCCGGGCATGAAGATCAGCGGCGCCATGCCGAGCACCGCGGTCAGCGTCGACATCACGATCGGCCGGGCACGGGTTTCGAGCGCCTGGCGCACCGCCTCGCGGCGCGGCACGCCGGCATGCTCGCGCGCGCGCGTCTGGTCGACCAGCAGGATCGCGGCGTTGACCACCAGGCCGAGCAGGATGATGAAGCCGATCATGGTCAGCAGGTCGAGGTTCTGGGTCTTGACCAGGTTGATCATCTGCAGCGCCGCGATGCCGCCGGCGGTCGACACCGGCAGCACCAGCATGACCAGGAACGAGTCCCACACCGAGCGGAACAGCGCGGCCATCAGCGCGAACAGGATCAGCAGCGCCAGCGAGAAGTTCTGCGCCATGGCCGCGAGCGCCTCGTGCAGCTCGTTGGCGGTGCCGGCGTAGGTCAGCTGGGCGTTGGCCGGCATGGCCGCGCGCACCGGCGGCTCGACCTTGTCGCGCAGCAGCGTGAGCGCCTCGTCCAGCGACATGGTCGCGGGCGGCTCGAAGTTGACCGCCACCGTGCGCCGGCCGCCGACGCGCAGCAGCTGCGACGGGCCGACGGTCTGCTTGATCGAGGCGAGCTCGCCGACGGTCTGCACGCCGGCGCCCGGCGTGACGATCGGCAGCTCGGCGAGCTCCTGCTCGCTCTTCCACTCGTTGCCCTTGATGATGATGTTGAGGCGCTCGTTGCCGTCGAAGTACTCGCCGGCCCACAGCCCGCCGGTGAACGCGCGCAGCGCGCTGGCCACCGAGCTGCGGTCCAGGCCGGCGCGCGAGATGCGCCACTCGTCCGGGACCAGCTGCAGCTCGGGCTGGTTCATCTCGAGCGACGGGAACGGCTGCGGGAAGGTGCCGGGGATCGCCTTCGGGATCTCGGCCATCGCCACGCTGGCGGTCTTCATCAGCGCCGGCAGGTCGGGGCCCTGGAAGTGCAGCTGGATCTCGCGCGAGTTGTTGCCGTCGACGTTGAGCAGCGAGCCCTGGCTGGCGAAGGCGCGCACGTCCGGCAGGTCGGCCAGGATCTTGCCGCGCAGCAGGTCGACCACGTCCTTGGTCTTGCGCGGATCGGCTGCGTAGGCGACGACCACGCCGCCGCCGCCGCCGCTCCATGCCGAAAAGTTGTAGTACTTGATGCCGGGCTCGGCCTTGCCCTCGAGGTGCGGCTTGAGCCGCTCGATCACGATCGGCGCGAACTCGGCCTTGGCCGTATCCATGTTGCCGCCCGGCGGCAGCCGGAAGTTGCCCCAGACGTTGTCGGTCTGCGCCACCGGCAGGTAATCCACCTTCGGCACGAGCAGCACCGTGAACGCCAGGCTGCCGACGACCAGGCCCACGATCCAGGCCATGCGCGCCTGCGGCCGGTCGGTGGCGCGCATCGCGAACGCCGTCATCTGCGTCCACCAATGGTGGTGCTGGTCGGCCGGGAATCCCTTGGCCAGTGCCCAGCGGTTGGCCGCCGGGATCACGGTCATCGCGACGAGCAGCGAGGCCGCGTGCGACACCGACATGGTGATGGCGAGGTCCTTGAACAGCTGGCCCTCGAGGCCTTCCATGAACAGCACCGGCAGGAAGATCGCGATCGAGGTCAGCATCGAGGCGATCAGTGCGGGCATGACTTCCTGCGCGCCCTCGACGGTGGCCTCCCAGGCGCTCCTGCCCTCCTGCAGGAAGCGCAGGATGTTGCCCTGCACGATCAGCGCCGCGTCGATGACGATGCCGGTGGAGAAGGCGAGTCCGGCCAGCGAGATGACGTTGATGGTACGGCCGAGCAGTTGCAGCGTGATCACGGCGAAGAACAGCGACAGCGGGATCGACAGGCCGATCACCAGCAGGGCGCGCGGCCCGCGCAGGAAGAACCACAGGCCGCAGACCGCGAGGAAGATGCCGACGACCAGGCTCTCCTCGACGAACGAGATCGCGCGGCGCACATAGACGCTGGCGTCCCACGACAGGTCGGCCATCAGCTTTTCCCTCGCCAGCGGCCCCTCGTTGAGCTCGGCGATCGCTTCCTTGGCGCCCTCGATCACCTCGACCGTGTTCGAGTCCGACGCGCGCTGCAGCGTCACGTAGTAGCCCGGCACGCCGTTGCGGTAGCTGAACCACTGCGCTTCCTGGTAGCCGACGCGCACGTCGGCGACCTCGTGCAGCGGCAGCGGCCGGTCGCCGCTCCAGCCGATGATCAGGTCGCCGATCTCCTCGACCGGCTCGCGGCCGGTGAAGCGCACGGTGAACTGCTTGCGGCCGACGTTGACGAAGCCGGCCGATGCGTCGCGCGCGGCGATCACGGTCGAGGCGATCTGCTGCGGCGTGATGCCGAGCGCGGCGAGGCGGTGGGCGTCGAAGCGGACCTGCACCTCGCGGGGCCGGCCGCCTTCGAGGTTGACGCGCGACACGCCGGGCACCCGCGCCAGGCGCGGCTCGACCACTTCTTCCATGAGCTTCTGGTAGGTGGCGCCCATGTCGACGTCGGTGCGGCCGTCGGTCGGGCGCACCAGCAGCGAGGCGGCGGTCGCACCCTGCCAGTTGTCGCCGCCGAAGGCCTGCGGCTCGTCGGCCTCGAGCGGCAGTGGCGGCAGCGTGTTCAGGCGCCCGACGATGTCGAGCATCACGCGCGTCATGTCGGTGCCGACCTCGAAGGTCAGGCCGACGCCGCCGCCGCCACGGTTGGACTGGGAGCGCATCTCGACCAGGCCCGGCATGCCGCGCATGGCCTCCTCGATCGGCTCGACCATCACCTCTTCGATCTCGGACGGCGCGGCCTCGCGCCAGCCGACGTTGATCCAGATCTGCGGCCGGCTGGTGTCCGGCAGCAGCTGGATCGGCAGCTTGACCAGCGCCAGGGCGCCGAACAGCAGGACGATCAGGCCGGCCGCGGCGACGGCCGGCGGGTTCTGCAGCGAAAACTGGGTAAGGCGCATGACGGCTCCCGAGCGCAACTCGCCGGATCTCCCCGCTTGGATGCGGGACGGGGGGTGCGGCGTTTACACTGGCCCCCCATTACGGCGTCCTCAGCTAGATGCAGCACTCCCCGCAAACGGTCGCGCTCACCCGCGACGTCATCGGCACCCTGATCCCGGCCGGCACCAAGGTCGAACTGCCTTCCGGGACCGATGCCACGATCACCCAGGCCTTGGGCGGCAGCTACACCGTCCAGGTCGAGGGCCACCTGTTCCGCATCGAGGGCAAGGACGCCGATGCGCTGGGCAAGGAGCCGACGCGGGGGCCGGAGGTGCCGGAGAATGCGACCGACGAGGACCTGGAAAAGGCCGTAACGGACCAGCTTCGCACCGTCTATGACCCGGAAATACCCATCAACGTCGTCGAACTCGGCCTTATCTACGAGTCCAGGCTCGAGCATCTGGCGGACGGCAAGCGCAAGGTTGTGATCCGCATGACCCTGACCGCCCCGGGTTGCGGCATGGGCGACATCCTGGTGGCCGACGCCAGGGCCAAGGTGCTGCAGATTCAGGGCGTCACCGAGGCCGACATCCAGCTGGTGTTCGACCCGCCGTGGACCCAGGACCGCATGTCGGAAGCCGCGCGCCTGCAGGCGGGGCTGATGTGAGCCGTCGGCCGTGAGCGACACCACCACCCGTGGCGTGCGCATCCAGGTGCGGCCGCGCTTCATCCCGGAGCAGTCCGATCCGGACAACGGCCAGTGGCTGTTCGCGTACCACATCACCATCCGCAACGACGGCGGCGAGACCGTGCAACTCATCTCGCGCCACTGGGTGATCACCGACGGCGAGGGCAAGGTCGAGGAAGTGCGCGGCCCGGGCGTGGTCGGCTACCAGCCGGTGCTCAAGCCGGGCGAGGAATTCGAGTACACCAGCGGCTGCCCGCTGGCGACGCCGGTCGGCACCATGCACGGCGAGTTCAACATGATCGTCGCCGGCAGTGGCGAGAAGTTCGACGCGCGCATCGAGCCGTTCCGGTTGGCGGTGCCGAAGGCGCTGAATTAGGCGCACAATTGCGCAGGCGTTGAGGCGGGGGATTTCCATGCAGAACCGTGCTCGAATCGCAGTTGTGGTACTCGCGGCGGCCGCGGCACCAATCCTCGAAGGCTGCTCCAGCATAACCACCTACCGCCTGTACCCCGGCGAACGCGCCCAGAACGAGGTCGCCGTGGTGATCTGGGACGGAGGCGATGCCTTGCGCTTGGTGGCCGTGGACGGAGTCCCCGTTCCTCAAGCCAAGCTCGTCTTGAGCCGAGCCGAGTTGCTGCCCGGCCGGCGCACGCTCTCTCTGCGCGCCTTGGCGCTCCCACGGGAGGAGGGTGGCCGTCAGTTCGGCCACAATGTCTTCAGAGTCGTGACGCTGGTCGAAGCCGGGCGTTGTTACATGGTTCATCAGGACGTGAAAATCACCTCCCGCGAGGGAAGCTACTACCTCGGAGAAGAGACCATTCGCGGAACGATCGCCGAGCCCGAGCTGATCACGGCGGCGTGGGGCTACGACCGCTTCTGCGACAAGCGCGAACCGGCCGTCACGCTGACCGCCAAGCCTTGAAACCCGCTAGCTCTGACACCTCGGGCAGTAGTACGACGAGCGCTGCCCGATCATCAGGCGCTTGATCGGCGTCTTGCAGCGGCGGCACGGCTGGCCGGCGCGGTCGTAGACGAAGAGTTTTTGCACGAAATAACCCGGCTCGCCGTCAGTGTCGAGGAAATCCCGGAATGTCGTGCCGCCGGCCGCGATCGCGTCGTTCAGCACTTCGCGCACCGCCTTCACGAGCTTCCCGTACTCCTCGCGCGTCACGCGCCCGGCTTTGCGCATCGGCTTGATGCCGGCGCGAAACAGCGATTCCACCGCGTAGATGTTGCCGACGCCGACGACAATGCGTCCGTCCATCAGGAAATTCTTGAGCGGCGCGCTGCGGCCGCGCGAGAGCTTGAACAAGTAATCCGCGTCAAACGCGTCGGCGAACGGCTCGGGCCCCATGTGTTTCAGCAGCGCGTGGGCCGGCTGCGAGGCCGGCCACCACAGCGCCGCGCCGAAACGGCGCGGATCGTTGAAGCGCAGCACCAGCTGGCCCGACAGCTCGAGGTCCAGGTGATCGTGCTTCTGCACGGGCTTGCCGGGCGTGAGCAGCGACAGGCGCCCGGTCATGCCCAGGTGCAGGATCACGCGGTCGCCGCCGAGGTCGACAAGCAGGTACTTGCCGCGACGGTCGATGCCGTGGATCTCGCGGCCGGCGAGCTTGCGCTCGAAGCCGCGCGCGATCGGCCAGCGCAGGCGGCGGTCGCGCACCACCACGCGCTCGATGGTGCGCCCAACGATGTGCGGCGCCAGGCCGCGGCGGACGGTTTCGACTTCGGGGAGTTCGGGCACGGCGCCGACATTGTAGGGCGGCATTCCGATGCCGCCCGGTCGGCAAGGGATTGCCGAACGTCGGCAAAGGATTGCCGACCTACGGTTTTTCGGGCGCCGGCTCGGGCAGCTTCAGCAGCTCGTCGGCCAGCGCCTTGGACAGCACCAGCGTCACGCCCAGGTCGACGCGCACCAGCTTGAGCTGCGGCTCGCGCTCGGCGACGACGAATTCGCGCGTCACGCCGCCCTTGAGCGTGACCTTGACGACGTCGCCGCCGAGCTTCGCGGGCGACAGCTCGTTCCACATCGAGCGCGCGCCCTTCCAGCCGTCGGCGAACTTCTGCATCGCGTCGGTGGTGGCCTTCGGGTCGGCCGGGGTGGCCACCCACTTGCCGTCGACATCCCGCGCCAGCGTCAGGCCCGGCACCTCGATGCGCTCGATCTCGGCGCCGGCCGGGAACAGGTCCTTGGCGACGAGGTCGGAGTAGTCCTTGTCGAGCGCCGCGCCGGGCGGATCGTCGACCAGGTACGCGGTGCCGCCGACCGTGACGTAGCGGCGGAACTCGAGCGGCTCGGTCGCGCCGAAGCCGATCGCCGCGTCGTTCAGCGTCAGCGTGAACTGCGGCGGCTCGAGGTCGAGGTCTTTCAGCGCCGCGCTGTCGACCTTGTGCCGCGTCTCGCGGTCGGCGAGCGCCACCAGGCCGTTGACCTCGAACGGGTCGGCCGCCGTCGTGACCGGCGCGACCAGCTGCCACTGGCCGCCCTGCTTCTCGAGGCGGATCGCCGGCGCGTTCGGGTGCTCGAGCGAAATGCGGGTGACGGCGTCGGGCTTGTAGGCGGTGAGCGGCGGCCCGGCCGGCGCCTGCTGCTGCGCGAAGTACACGGCGACGCCGAGGCCGGCGGCCACGGCGAGCAGGGCGAGGTTGAGCTGCGCGCGCTTCATGCCCGGCGGCGGATCACCCAGCGCGTCACGCCGAAGCCCAGCAGCGCGAGCGGCAGCACCAGCACGAAGCCGAAGTTGATCGCGTAGACGCCCCAGGCCGGGATCACCAGCGCCACGTCCGGCGCCTTCGGCACGTCGACGTTGATCTGCTCGTCGCGCAGCGCCAGCCATTGCACCAGGTTCAGCGCGAGCAGACTGTTGCCCTGCTGGCCGAAGTAGCCGTTGCCGGCGAAATCGGCATCGCCGACCAGCACCACGCGCTGCGGGCGCGCCTTCGCGTCCTCTGCGGCGCCGGCGGGCTTGTGCTCGCGCGTCAGCGTGATGCCCACGGCCACCGGTCCCTGCACGTCCTTGTCGTCCGGGGCGACGCGATCCTTCGAGGTCTCGACCCAGGCCTCCGCCTGGGTTTCGAGCAGCGGCAGCGCGTTCCAGCCGGCGCCGGCCTCGGCCTTCACCGCGCGCGCCAGCGGGAAGATCGTCAGCATTTCGAGCCCCGTCACCGCTGCATTCGGCGGGTAGTGGGCCGGCACGAAGAACCCGGCGGGCATGCCCAGCTGCAGCGCGACCGGATCGATGACGATGCCGTCGAGCCAGGTCACGCCGAGCGCTTTCGCCAGCGCCTCCGGCGCCGCCGGCGCGTCGGTGTCGGCCAGCCACAGCAGGTTGCCGCCGCGTTCGACGTAGTCGGCGATCAGCCTCACTTCACCGTCGAGCAGCTTCGAGCGCGGCGCCGCGATCACCAGCACGCTGGTGTTGTCGGGAATCTTCGGGGTCTTGATCAGGCTCAGTGGCTGCACCTTGAGGCCCTTGTCGCGGAGCAGCTGGGCGAACTCGCCGTAGCCGCCCTGCTCGCCGTCGGTGATCGCGCGCTCGCCGTGGCCCTCGAGGAACACCACCCAGTTCTCGCCGGCGTAGCTCAGGCGCTGCAGCGCCGTCGTGATCGCCTGCTCGGTGGTTGCCGCCAGGCTCTCGCGACGGCCCTGGTACTCGACTACGGCCTCGCCGCTGCGCGAGACGTTGTGCTCACGCACGATCTGCGGATTGGCCGCCGGATCGATGAACTCGACGGTGATGTCGGGCTTCACGCGCTGGTAGCGGCGGATGTCGGCCTCGAGCGCCGGCCGCAGCTCGGAGCGCGGGTAGGCGAACACCTTGAACGCGATCGGGTCGGGCAGCGCGGCCAGCAGCTTGCGGCTGGACTCGGTGAGCGTGTTGCGGTTGCCGGCGGTCCAGTCCGCTTCGACCTTGTACCGGTTCGACAGCCAGGCCAGCAGCCCGAGCACGACGACGAACAGCACGGCGCTGAGCAGCTGCTGCATGAGGACGTTCCTGCGGCTCATGTCAGTTGCGCTCCAGGTCGAGGCGCTGCACGGTCAGCCACAGGAACAGCGCGGTCAGCAGCACGTAGTAGGCGACGTCGGCGGTGTTGAAGACGCCGCGGCGCAGCGCGTCGAAGTGCCCGATCAACGAGATGTAGTCGAACACCGGCGCGAACGGGATTTCCTGGTAGGCCATCAGCTGCGTCAGCCACAGCATCAGCAGCAGGCCGAAGGCCACCACCGCCGCGATGGTCGGCTCGCGCGTCAGCGACGAGGCGAACAGGCCGACCGCGCCGAACGCCAGCATGATCAGGAACAGGCCGAGCAGGCCTGCGCCGATGCGGCCGAGGTCGAGGTCGGTGCCGGGCAGCAGCGCCAGCGGCATGGCCGCGAGCAGGGCCAGCAGCGCCGCCGAGAAGCCGGCCACCGCCAGGAACTTGCCGAGCACGATCTCGGTGAGCGACGCCGGCGACGACAGCAGCAGCGTGAAGCTTCCGGATTTCCGCTCCTCGGCGAACAGCCGCATCGTCATCAGCGGCATCACCAGCAGCAGCACGATGATGGCGAAGCCGTACAGGCCCGCGCCCATGTAGTCGGCCACGCCGGTGAACTGGTCGGAGAACTCGGAGTTGCGCTCGTAGTCGAGCAGCAGGTTGGTGAAGATGAAGCCGAAGATGAACTGCACCACCGCGAGCACGGACCAGGCCAGCGGCGACAGGAAGATGCGGCGCAGCTCGCCGCGCGCGATGACGAGCATGCGGCTCATGCAGGCCCCCCGGCCGACAGGCCGACATGTGCGGGGGCCGTCTCCAAGGTGACGTCACGCGGCTCGTCGCCGGCGGTCAGCTCGACGAAGATCTCCTCGAGCGTCTTGGCCTCGGCGCGCAGCTCGAGCAGGCCCCAGTGGTTGCGCGCCGCCAGTTCCGCCAGCGCCTCGCGCGGGTCGGCGCCGTCGGCGCAGTGCAGGCGGAAGCGCCCGTCGCCGAGCTCGGCGACCTGGGTCACGCCGCCGAAGCTGCGCAGGTCCTCGGCGTTCGGCGGTCGGCGCAGCTGCACGGTGATCGCGGCGCCGTGCACCTGGCCGATCGCCTCGTTGTACACGGCGCGGCCGCGGTGAAGGATCATCACGCGCCCGCAGACGGCCTGGATTTCGGGGAGGATGTGGCTCGACAGGATCACCGAGTGCGACTTGCCGAGCTCGGTGATCAGCGCGCGGATCTCGCGGATCTGGATGGGGTCGAGGCCCACGGTCGGCTCGTCGAGGATGATCACCGGCGGGCGATGAATGATCGCCTGCGCCAGGCCGACGCGCTGCTGGTAGCCCTTCGACAGGTTGCCGACCAGGCGGCGGCCGACGTCGACCAGGCCGCAGTCCTTCTTGGCCGAGGCCACGGCCGGCGCGCGCTGCGAGCCGGCGATGCCGTGCAGGCCGGCGCAATACGTCAGGAACTCGTCGACGGTCAGCTCCGGATGCACCGGCGGCTGCTCGGGCAGGTAGCCGAGGTGCTGCTTGGCGCGCGACGGGTTCTCGCGCAGGTCGACGCCGTTGATGGTGACGCCGCCGGCGCTGGGCGCGAGGCAGCCGGCCAGCATCTTCATCGTGGTGGTCTTGCCGGCGCCGTTGGGGCCGAGCAGGCCGAGGATTTCGCCCTTGCGCAAGCTCAGGTCGAGGCCGGCGACCGCGACCGTCGGGCCGTAGCGGCGCGACAGTCCCCGCGCCTCGATGAGGATCTGGTTTTCCATGTCAGGTGGTTTCGCTGGAGTCGCGGCGGATTCTACGGGGAAGCTACTCGTCCGGATAGAACCTCGGCTCCCCCTCCGGCCGCCGGCGGAAGCGCTTATAGCCCCAGAAGTACTGCTCGGGGCAGCTGCGCACGAAGGCCTCGAGGTCGGCGTTCAGCGCGGTCGCGGATTTCACCAGGTCCGGGTCGCGCACGCCGGGCGAGGGCTCGCGGAAGTGCACGACGAAGCCCTGCGCGCGCGGCAGCCGCTCGACCCACATCAGCACGATCGGCAGGTCCGGCCTCAGCCTGGCCATGCGCGATACCAATTTGGGCGTGTGCGCGGGGATGCCGAAGAACGGCGCGAACACGCCCTTGCCGCGCGGCGGGTCCTGGTCCGGCATGAAGAACACGGCGCAGCCCTTGGCCACCAGCGTGGTGATCTGCGCGCCGACGTTGGCCCCGGACGAGGACACGGCGACGCCCTGGTAGCGGCTGCGGCCCTGGATCGACAGGTCGTTGAGCGCGCCCTTCTGCGGCTTGTAGATGCCGGCGATCGGATGCGTGATCGACAGCGGGATGGCGCCGGCCTCGAACGCGCCCTGGTGCAGCGTCAGCAGGATCGCGCCCTTGCCCGGCTTCATCGCCGCCTCGAAGATCTCGAGGCCGTCCCAGCGCTTGACCAGCGCGCGCACGCGCGGGTCCGGGCCGAGCCAGACCAGCGGCGTCTCGACGAACGTGGTGATCTCGTGGCGGATCGCCTCGCGAGCGAGCGTGCGGCGCTGCGCCTCGCTGAGCTCCGGGAAGCAGCGCGCGACGTTGACGAGCGCGGTGCGACGGCGCGAGTTCGGCAGCACCCACAGCAGCCAGCCGATCGCGGCGCCGAGCGCCTGCAGCACGGACAGCGGCAGCAGCGCCAGCAGCCTGAATCCGAATCGCATGGGCGGATTCTACAATCCCCCCCCATGATCGGCCTCCTGCAGCGGGTCAGCGGCGCCAGCGTCACCGTCGCTGGCCGCGAGATCGCGTCGATCGGGCGGGGGTTGCTGGTGCTGGTCGGCGTGCAGAAGGACGACGGCGAGGCACAGGTGGCGCGCCTGCTCGAGCGCCTGTTGTCTTATCGCGTGTTCCCGGACGCGGACGGGAGGATGAACCTGTCGGTGCGCGACATCGGCGGCGGGCTGCTGCTGGTGCCGCAGTTCACGCTCGCGGCCGATACCGGCAAGGGCACGCGCGCGGGATTCTCGACGGCGGCCGAGCCGGCGCGCGCCAGGGCCCTGTTCGAAGCGCTGGTGCGCGATGCGCGCGCGGCCTGGCCGCAGACCGCGGCCGGCGAGTTCGGCGCCGACATGCAGGTGACGCTGACCAACGATGGGCCGGTGACGTTCTGGCTCGAATCGTAGGTCGGCAATCCTTTGCCGACACGGCGGCATTGGAATGCCGCCCTACGGGGAGTATCCTAGCCGGCCATTTTTGTCGGGCCAGGGGCCGATGAAAGCGCGCAAAGCCAGCGTTGTCCGCAACACCAGGGAAACCCAGATCCGGGTCGAGTTGAACCTCGACGGCACCGGCGCGGCGAAGTTTTCCACCGGCATCGCCTTCCTCGAGCACATGCTCGAGCAGGTCGCCCGGCACGGCATGATCGACCTGACCATCGAGGGCAAGGGCGACGTGCACATCGACCACCACCACATGGTCGAGGACATCGGCATCACGCTCGGCCAGGCGCTGGAGCAGGCGCTCGGCGACAAGGCCGGCGTGCGGCGCTATGGCCACGCCTACGTGCCGCTCGACGAGGCGCTGACGCGAGTGGTGGTGGACCTGTCCGGCCGCCCGGGGCTCGAGTACGGCGTGGAGTTCCCGCGGGCGCGCGTGGCCGAGTTCGACGTCGACCTGTTCCGCGAGTTCTTCCAGGGCTTCGTCAACCACGCCAAGGTCACGCTGCACATCGACAACATCCGCGGCCGCAACGCGCACCACATCGCCGAGACCGCGTTCAAGGCCTTCGGCCGCGCGCTGCGCATGGCGGTCGAGTTGGACCCGCGCGGCGGCGGGGTGCCGTCCACCAAGGGCACGCTGTAGCGAAAAGCGAGATTCCTCGCTTCGCTCGGAATGACTCCCTGTGGCTGAGACGATCGGCGTCATCGATTACGGCATGGGCAACCTGCACTCGCTCGGCAAGGCGCTGGAGCGGGTGGCCAGCAGCGAGCGCGTGGTCATCAGCTACGACGCCGAGGAGCTCAAGGCCTGCGACAAGCTGGTGCTGCCCGGCGTCGGCGGCGTGCGCGCCTGCATGAACGAGCTCAAGCGCCTCGAGCTGTACGAACTGGTGCGCGAGCAGGGCAAGAAGGTCCCGCTGCTCGGCATCTGCCTGGGCATGCAGGTGCTGCACGAGTGGAGCGACGAGAACAACGGCGTGCCCGCGCTCGGGCTGATCCCCGGCAAGGTGGTGCGCTTCCCGGACCCGGTGCCCACCGCGGCCCAGCGGCTGAAGGTGCCGCACGTCGGCTGGAACCGGGTCAAGCAGGCCAACAAGCACCCGGTCTGGGCGGGCGTGCCCGACGACTGCTGGTTCTACTTCGTGCACAGCTACCACGCGGTGCCGCGCCACAAGAAGCACGTGCTCGGCACCGCCGATTACGGCCAGGCGTTCGCGGCGGCAGTGGGCAAGGACAACATCGTCGCGTTCCAGTTTCACCCCGAGAAGAGCCAGGCGCCCGGCATGACGCTGCTGTCGAATTTCGTCGGCTGGGACGGCCAGGCTTAGTTGCCACCGCCGTGCCTTTGGTGGCACAGTCAACGCAGAATCAAACCACGCCCCTCCTCCGCGCACTCATTTCCCTCGCGCATTCCCGGCTGACACGCTGATCCGTCCTACGCTGCGTCGCCCATGTTGTTGATTCCCGCCATCGACCTGAAGAACGGCCAGTGCGTCCGCCTGCGCCAGGG
>JBQTJQ010000142.1:0-6608 GCA_052386975.1 Gammaproteobacteria bacterium
GTAGGGCGGCATTCCAATGCCGCCAGCCGTTGTAGGGCGGCATTCCATGCCGCCGTCGCCGTCGGCAAAGGATTGCCGACCTACGTCGTGAGGCCCTCCAGGAAGGCCACCACGCTCGAGCCGAGCGCCTTCAGCTCGTACCCGCCCTCCAGCGTCGCCACCACGCGCCCGGACGCCGAGCCCTCGGCCCAGCCGCGGATCTGCGCGCCGATCCACTGGTAGTCGTCCTCGAGCAGTTCGAGGTGCGCCAGCGGATCGTCGCGGTGCGCGTCGAAGCCCGCCGACACCAGGATCAGCTCCGGCCGGAATTTTTCGATCGGGCGGCGCCACACCGCGTCCACCGCGGCGCGGAATTCGCGGCCGCCGGAACGCGGCTGCAGCGGCGCGTCCACGATGTTGTCGTCGCCGCCGCCGTCGGCCCAGAACGGGTACAGCGGATACTGGTAGGTGTTGCACACCAGCACGCGCGGATCGCCGCGGAAGATGTCCACCGTGCCGTTGCCGTAGTGCACGTCGAAATCCAGGATCGCCACGCGCGACAGGCCGCGATCCAGCGCCTGCATGGCGCCGACCGCGACGTTGTCGAACAGGCAGAAGCCCATGGCATTGCGCCGCTCGGCGTGGTGGCCCGGCGGCCGCACCGCGCAGAACGCGCGCTTGTGCGCGCTGTCGAGCGCCGCGTCCACGCCCTGCACGCAGGCGCCGGCGGCGCGCAACGCGGCCTTCACGGTGTACGGATTCATGGTGGTGTCGGCGTCGATCTCGACGTAGCCCGCGCTCGGCGCCGAGGTCAGCAGCGCCTCGACCAGCCGCGGCTCGTGCGCCTTCTCCAGCAGCTCGGGCCTGGCCTCGGCGGATTCCACCACCGTGCGGCGCAGCTTCGATGCCGCGACCGCGCGCTCGACCGCCTCGAGGCGCTCGGGGCTTTCCGGGTGGCCGTCGCCCATTTCGTGCAGCCCGCACTCGGGGTGGGTCAGCCAGAGCAGGTCGGACATGGATTATTGTAAGCACCCATGCGAGCCCTGACCGCCGCCCTCCTGCTGCTGTGCGCACTTTCCGCGCGGGCCACCGAGCCCCTGCCCACCACGCTGTCGGCGTACCAGGGCAAGGTGGTTTACCTCGACTTCTGGGCGTCCTGGTGCGGGCCCTGCGCGGAGTCGTTCCCCTGGCTGAACCGCATGCACGAAAAGTACGGCGGCGAGCTCGTCATTGTCGGCGTCAACGTGGACACCGACGCGCGCGCCGCCGACGCGTTCCTCAAGGCACACCCCGCGCGTTTCGCCATTGTGCGCGACCCCGAGGGCGAGCTGCCCGAGCTGTACCGCATTGAGGGCATGCCCAGCGCTGTCCTGCTCGGACGCGATGGCAGCGTCCTGCACAAGCACGCCGGCTTCCGCTCCGCCCGCAGCGCGGAGTACGAGGCCGCGATCCGCGCCGCTTTGCCGGGCGCGCAGGCCGGCGAATGAAGCGCGCGCTCGTCGCGCTGGCCGCCCTCGCCCTGAGCGCCTGCGCCGACCTCGGCGCCAGGCCCTGGCAGCGCGGCGTGCTGGCGCGCGCCGACATGCAGGTCGACGTGAATCCGGTGCTGGCCGGGCTCGACGACCACATCTATTTCAGCAAGGAAGCCTCGAGCGGCGGTCGCGCCTTTGGCGGCGGAGGCTGCGGGTGCAACTGAGTCGCTTCGTCGAGGCGCCCGTCCGCATCGAATCGGCTCCCCACGGGCTCGCGGGACGCTTCAGCGCCATGGCTTCCCCGTGCGAGGTGCTCGTCGACGGCGGCGGCGAGGACGAAGTGCGGCGCGTCACCGGGCTCGTCGCCGACGAGGCCTGGCGCATCGAGCGGCTTTGGAGCCGCTACCGCACCGACAATGTGGTCCACCGCATCAACCGCGCCGGCGGCAGGCCGGTGGCAGTGGATGCCGAAACCGCGGCCTTCCTGGATTACGCGGCGCAACTGCACGACTGGAGCGGCGGGCTATTCGACGTGACCAGCGGCGTGCTGCGGCGTGCGTGGAAGTTCGACGGCTCCGACCGCGTGCCCGCGCGCGCGCAGGTCGAGGCGCTGCTGCCGCTGGTGGGCTGGAGCAAGGTCTCGTGGCGCGCTCCCGTGCTGACCCTGCCGATGGGCATGGAGATCGATTTCGGCGGCATCGGCAAGGAGTACGCCGTGGATCGCGCCTGCGCGCTCGCCCGCAAGGCAACCGCGCGCGCCGTGCTGGTGAACTTTGGCGGCGACCTCGCCGCCACCGGCCCGCGCGCCGACGGCAGCCCCTGGCAGGTCGGCATCGACACCGGCGTGGCCGGCGTCGCGGCGCCGCTGCTGCGCCTGTTCGAAGGCGGCGTCGCCACCAGCGGCGATGCGAGCCGCTACTTGCTGAAGGACGGCGTGCGCTATCCGCACGTGCTCGACCCGCGCACCGGCTGGGCGGTGACCGACGGGCCGCGCGCGGTGACCGTGGCGGCGCCGACCTGCACCGAGGCCGGGGTGCTGTCGACGCTGGCCTTGCTCCACGGCGCCGGCGCGCAGCAGTTCCTCGACGACGCAGCGGCTGACTGCTCGGTGGCCTGGTGAGCCGCTCGCGCCTCGCCGCCGCGACGCTCGGCCTGCTCGGCGTCGCCGCGGCCGCGCCGGCCGCGGCCCAGGACGAGCCGCCCGAGCCGCCGATGCGACGCTGGGTGTTCGACACCGGGCTGCTGCTCTACTCGGAGAGCGACAGCCGCGTGCAGGCCGCGGAGCCCGTGATCTACGCCACGCGCGACCTCGGCGGGGACCGCAAGCTCGCCTTCAAGCTGGTGCTGGACGCGCTGACCGGCGCGACTCCGAGCGGCGCGACCCCGGCCTCGACGCCGCAGACCATCACGCAGCCGTCCGGCCGCGGCACCTATACGACCGCGCCCGACGAAGTGCCGCTCGACGACACATTCCGCGACACGCGCTTTGCGCTGTCGGGCGACTACCTGGCCCCGCTCGGCGACAACGGCAAGGTCGCCTTCGGCCTGAATGCGTCCAACGAGTACGACTTTTTCTCCTCGGGCGCGAACGCGCGCTACGCGCACGACTTCAACCAGGGCAACACCACGCTGAGCGCGGGCTTGAGCTACGAGGCCGACGAGATCTCGCCGGTCGGCCGCGTGCCGGAACCGCTGGGCGTGGTGCCGCCGCCAGGCGGCCTGCCGGCCGGCCGCGACGCTTCGGACTCCAGGGACGTAGTGGACGTGCTGGTCGGGCTGACCCAGGTGCTCGACCCGCTGAGCCTGGTGCAGCTCAACTACTCGCTGAGCAGCTCCAGCGGCTACCACACCGACCCGTACAAGATCCTGTCCGTGGTGGACGCCAGCGGCGAGCCGCTGCGCTACGTCTACGAGTCGCGCCCCGACGCGCGCAGCAAGCACGCGCTGTTCGCGCGCTACAAGCGCTTCGTGCTCGCGCGCGACGTGGTCGACGCGTCGTACCGCTACCTGACGGACGACTGGGGCGTGCAATCGCACACCATGGACGCGACCTACCGCTGGAACTACTCCGGGTCGAGGTACCTGGAGCCGCACTTGCGCTGGTACACGCAGCGCGAAGCGGACTTCTACCGCGCCGCGCTGTTCGACGGCGAGGAAGCCACGCTGCAGCACGCCAGCGCCGACCCGCGCCTGGGCGCGTTCGACGGCATCACCGTCGGGCTCGCGTACGGCCGGGCCGACTGGAGCGTGCGCCTGGAGTACTACATGCAGTCCGGCAAGGCTGCCGGCGTGCCGGCGCAGGCGGCGGCCGGGCTGGCGAAGTTCGATCTCGAGCCGGACCTCACGGCGCTCACCAGCACGTTCACCTACCGCTTTTCCTGGTAGTAACGCCGTCGGCAAAGGATTGCCGACCTACACGATCTACGCCGCTTTCTGGCCGTCGTCCTTGCGCAGCACGACGTGCGCGACCTGGCCGCGCTTGCCGCGCTTCACGTCGTAGAGCAGCTGGTCGGCGAGCTTGATCGCGCCGCCCGGCTCGAGGCCGGGGCGCGGCCACGCCAGCACCGCCCCGCCACTGACCGTGATCGGCGGCGCGCCCGGCTCTTCCGGCATCCTCGCGACCTTCCCCGGCAAGTCGTCGGCGAGCTTGCCGAACCAGGCGCCGTCCACGTCGTACCAGACCGCGATGAACTCGTCGCCGCCGTAGCGCGCGGCGATGTCGAGCGGCCGCATCGCGGTGGCGCGCAGCACGTTGCCGAGGTGCATCAGCACCGCGTCGCCGAACGGATGGCCGTAGGTGTCGTTCATCTTCTTGAAGTCGTCGAGGTCGAGCAGCATCACGCCCACGGGGCACAGGTTGCGCCGCGCCTGGCGCCAGATGGTGTCGAGCTTGCTGTCGAACGCGCGCCGGTTCATCAGGCCGGTGAGGCCGTCGAGGATGGCCTGCTGCTCCAGCTCGCGCTGCAGCAGCCAGCCCAGGCGCAACTCGCGCTCGAGCACGTAGTTGCCGAGCATGCCGATGCCCGCGCCCAGGCACAGGTAGTAACCCTCGTACAGCAGCGACAGGTGGTCCCGCAGGTCCCAGTTGGTGACGATGAACGAGATCGTCAGCACCAGGCCACAGAAAGCTGCCTGGTAGAACGCCAGCCCGGAGACGAAATAGATGTACATCATCACCAGGAACAGCGACTCGTACGGGAACGCCGGGTTGGTGGCGCGGCCCAGGTTGATCACGAACAGCACCGCCAGCGTCACGATCACGGTGCAGATGACCACGATGTGCTGGAGGTGCGGCGCGCCGCCGCGCAGGTAGGTCGCGATCACCGGGATCGCGACGACGGGCACCGCCCCCAGCGTCAGCAGCGAGTGGCCGGCGACCGGCACCAGGCTGCCGCCCAGCACCTTGTCCACGAACACGAAGCCCAGGACCGCGAGCACCCCGACCACGCCGGCGGCGCGGATGCGCGTGGCGCGCAACTCCATGTAACTGGCCCGGTATTCCTCCTCCAGGTCGGCCGCGAAACGCATCCACGGGAAGCCGGAGCGGCGCTGGGCTGCGTAGCGGCCGTCCGCGTAGCGGCTCGGCTCCTCGGCGGTCATGGCCGTCGGGACCTGGCTGTTGCGCTGCTAGAATTCCGGCTCAAATGGCACGCCCCGCCCGCGAGATCGAACCCCAGCCTGCCCGGCAGGCCCCCCTGCGCTTCGTGACCGCGGCTGCCTTGTTCGACGGCCACGACGCTTCGATCAACATCATACGACGGCTGCTCCAGCAGCACGGCTGCGAGGTCATCCACCTGGGCCACAACCGGTCGGTGGAGGACATCGTCACGGCGGCGCTGCAGGAAGATGCCCACGGCATCGCCATCTTCAGCTACCAGGGCGGGCACGTCGAGTTCTTCAAGTACATGCTCGACATGCTGCGCGAGCGCGGCGGCGAGGACATCCGCGTGTTCGGCGGCGGCGGCGGGGTGATCGTGCCGGAGGAAATCGAGGAGCTGCACCAGTACGGCGTGGCGCGGATCTACTCGCCGCACGACGGCCAGAAGCTCGGCCTCGACGGCATGATCGAGGACATGGTCAAGCGCGCGCGCCACGAGTTGGAGGGCGACGCAGCGTCCCTGCTGCTCAAGCTCAAGTCCGGCGACCGGCGCGCGCTGGCGCGGGTGATCTCGCTGATCGAGGCCGGGCGCTTCGACGTGAACCTGCTCGAACCCCATCCGCGCGATGAACGCCGCGGCCCGCCGGCGAAGAAGAGAACGCTGGATGCCGGCCTGCGCCGGCCCGAGATCCACCAGCCCGTGCTGGGTGTCACTGGCACCGGCGGCGCGGGCAAGTCCTCGGTCACCGACGAGATCGTGCGCCGCTTCCGGCTGGACCAGGACGACAAGCTCAACATCGCGGTGATCGCGGTCGACCCGTCTCGCCGCAAGTCCGGCGGCGCGCTGCTGGGCGACAGGATCAGGATGAATGCAGTAGGGCGGCATACCAATGCCGCCGAAAACATCTTCTTCCGGTCGCTCGCCACCCGCGAAGGCGGCGCCGAAGTCAGCGCCGCCCTCCCCGGCGCCATCGCCGCCTGCAAGGCCGCCGGCTTCGACATGGTGATCGTCGAGACCGCCGGCATCGGCCAGGGCAGCGCGGCCATCGCCGAGGTCGCGGACGTGTCGCTGTACGTGATGACGCCGGAATACGGCGCGCCGAGCCAGCTCGAGAAGATCGACATGCTCGACTTCGCCCACGTGGTCGCGGTGAACAAGTACGACCGCCGCGGCGCCGAAGACGCGGTGCGCGACGTGCGCAAGCAGGTGCAGCGCAACCACAAGGCCTTCAAGCAGAAGCCCGAGGACATGCCGGTGTTCGGCACCATCGCCGCGCGCTTCAACGACGACGGCGTGACCGCGCTGTACTTCGGCGTGCGTGACCTTCTCGAGGGCGAAGGGCTCAACCTCCCGCTGCAGAAAAGGGGGACAGATTTAGATCTGTCCCCCTTTTCTGCAGAGCCTTCAGGCAAGTTGCAGAGGCCCGGCACCAGGGTCAGCACCAAAGCCTCCGCCATCGTCCCCGGCGCGCGCGTGCGCTACCTGGCCGAGATCAGCGAGAGCGTGCGCGGCTACAAGCAGCGCGCGGGGGAGCAGGCTCAACTCGCCCGTGAAATGC
>JBQTJQ010000143.1:0-4729 GCA_052386975.1 Gammaproteobacteria bacterium
GCCGGCAGGCTGTCCAGCACCGCGCGCCCGTAGCCGCGCGTGCGCAGCCGCGGATCGCACAGCACCAGCAGGCCGCGGTCGGCCGGGTCGCGGATCAGGCGGCCCACGCCCTGGCGCAGGGCCATGATGGCCTGCGGCAGCTGGTAATCGGTGAACGGCTCGCCGCCGGCGTCGCGGATCGCCTTCAGGCGCGCCTCGAACACCGGATCGCCGGGCGCGGCAAATGGCAATTTATCGATGATGACCACGCGCAGCGCCAGGCCGCGCACGTCGACACCCTCCCAGAAGCTCGCCGTGCCGACCAGCACGGCGTTGCCGGAGCGCGTGAACGCATCCAGCAGCGCGGAGCGCGAGCCCTCGCCCTGCACCAGCAGCGGCAGCTTGACCGACTCGCGCAGCCGCGCGGCGATCTCGCGCAGCGCGCGGTGGCTGGTGCAAAGGACGAAAGCGCCGCCGCCGCTGGCCTCGACGATCGCCCGCGACAATTCCGCCACGCGCGGCGTGAACGCGGCGTCGGCCGGGTCCGGCAGCCCCTTCGGCAGCAGCAGCCGCGCCTGGTGCTCGAAATCGAACGGGCTCTCGAGCCACAGCGTGCGCGCGTCGGCCAGGCCGAGCTGGCTCCTGAAATGCGAGAAGTCCTCGCCGGCCGCCAGCGTCGCCGAGGTCAGCACCCAGGCGCCCTCGTGGCTGTCGCGCAGGCGCTGGAAGTCCTGGTCCACCCGGATGGGCGTGGTTTGCAGGACCCCGCCGCGCCCGCTGGCCTCGACCCAGGCCACGCGCGCTTCATCCTCCGCCGTCACCGCCGCCAGCCGCAGCACGAGGTCGGCGGCGCGCAAGGCGCAAGCCGCGGTTTCGGGCGTGCGGTCGCCCAGCGGCTTCAGCGCATCCTGCAGCCCGTCGAGCTGGGCGCGCAGCGCATCGAGCCTGGCGGCGGCGTTGCCTCGCGCGAGGAATGCCGGCAGCGCTTCGCGTCCATTCAGGCCGGCAAACGCGCCCTCCACTCCGGCATTGGCTTCGCCGAGGTCGGCGGCCGCCTGCCGCAGCGCGGGCACGTCCTTCAACTCCGCGGCAATATCGGCCGCGTCCTGCGCCAGCTCCTGCACCTGGCGCGTCGAGATCCGCGTGCCGAAGAAGCGCGTGGCGAGCTCCGGCAGCTGGTGCGCCTCGTCGACGATGACGGCATCGGCGCCCGGCAGGATCTGGCCGAAGCCTTCCTCGCGCAGCACGAAATCGGCGAACAGCAGGTGGTGGTTGACCACCAGCACGTCGGCGGCCTGGGCGTTGCGCCGCGCCCTCACCACGAAGCACTGCTCGAAATCCGGGCACTGCTGGCCCAGGCAGTTCTCGGCGGTCGAGGTCACGCGCGGCAGCAGCGCGTCGTCCTCGCCGAGCACGCCGCACTCCTGCACCTCGCCGGACTCGGTCGTCTGCACCCAACGCCGCAGCTCGCCCAGCTTGATCGCCTCGGCGCGGCCAGCCGGCTGCTGCAGCGCCTTGGCCAGGCGCTGGCGGCACAGGTAGTTGGCGCGCCCCTTGAGCAGCGCGACGCGCGCGGGCACGCCGAGCGCGTCGCGCACGCGCGGCAGGTCGCGGTAGAACAGCTGGTCCTGCAGGTTCAGCGTGCCGGTGGAGAACACCACGCGCTTGCCCGCCAGCAGCGCCGGCACCAGGTAGGCAAAGGTCTTGCCGATGCCGGTGCCGGCCTCAACCACCAGCGTGTGGTGGCGCTCGAGCGCCTGCCGCACCGCCTCGGCCATCGTCACCTGGATGGCGCGCGGCGCGTAGCCGGGAACCTCGCGCGCAAGCGGGCCGTCGGCGGCGAACGCATCCATGGGCCTACGGCGCCTCGATCCGTTCCTGCAGCTCGGTCACCTTGGCGCGCGCCTGCTGGGCGCCGGCGCGGTCGCCGGTCGCGCCGCGCGCGGCGGCGATCACCCGCCAGTTCTCGATCTCGATGTAAGGATTGCCGCGGGCGAAACCGTTGGAGCGCTGCGCCACGATCTCGGCGTCCTCGTACTGGAAGCGCTGCAGGTGCGCGCGCGCCAGCTGCTGCCAGACGAAGGGGTTGCGCTTCTCGATCTGCAGCGCCGTCTCGAGCGAGGCCACCGCCTGCTCGAGGTGGCCCGCGGCAAGGTCCCCGCGCGCCCGGCTCAGCAGGTTGATCACGGCCGGCCCGCTCACGTCCTCGGCGCTGCGGGCGTAGCCCGCGTCCTCGCGATAGCCGTATGGGCTGGGCTTGGGACCTACCGGCGGCTCGGCGGGCACCTTGTCCGGCCGCGGTGGCAATCCGTCCGGGCCCGGGCGCGGCGCGCAGGCGGACAGCAGCGCGATCAGCAGCAGCGCTACTGCAAGCGCGGGTCGGGCTGCTGCGGCTGCTCGCGGGGCCGGATGATGCGCTTGAACCAGTTGAATGGCGCCGACCAGCTGGCGCATGACGAATATTCCTCGGGCGCGTGACCTGCGGCATAGGGTATCGCAACGGCCGAGCCGCAGGACTCGTCGGCGCGCAGTCCGCTGTCGACGTCGGTCAGCACCGACTCGATGCCCGCCGGCACTTCCGGGTTGAAGCTCCGCACGCCGAGGTCGCGCACCAGCGGCGCCCAGACCTGCAGCGCGCCCGAGGCTCCGGTGAGGCCCGCCGGCTGGTTGTCGTCGCGCCCGATCCAGATGACGATCGCGCGATCCTCGCCGTAACCGGCGAACCAGCTGTCGCGCAATTCGTCGGTGGTGCCGCTCTTGCCGGCCAGGCGCAGGTCCGGCGCCACGTAGGCGTAGGCCGACGCCCCGGTGCCGTTCAGCATCACCTGCTCGAGCGCCCAGTTCAGGAGGTAGACCGGCACCTCGGGCAGCGCCTGGCGCACGCGCAGCGCGTAGCGCGACAGCGGCTTGCCCTCGCGCGTCATCACCTCGCGGATCGCCAGCAGCGGCGTGCGGTAACCCGACGCGGCCAGGGTGTTGAAGAGCTGCGCCACTTCCACCGGCGCCAGGTCCACCGCGCCGAGCAGCAGCGACGGCAGCGCCGGCGGGTCGTCCAGCATGCCGGCGGCGCGGAAGATCTCGCGCACGTTGTTGAGGCCGACGTCGAGGCCGACATGCACGGTGGCCAGGTTGTAGCTCTGCGCCAGCGCCATGAACAGCGGCACCGGCCCGTGCGGCGTCCTGTCGTAGTTCTGCGGGATCCAGGTCACGTCGCGCGAGACCTGCAGCTCGACCGGCTCGTCCTGCACGATGGTCGACAGGCTGTAGCGGCCCGGCTGCATCAGCGCCGCCAGGTACACGAACGGCTTGGCCAGCGAGCCGATCGGGCGGCGCGCGTCGAGCGCGCGGTTGAACCCGGGGAAGCGCACGTCGCGCCCGCCGACCAGCGCCAGCACCTTGCCGTCGTCGACGCTGGTGATCACGCCGGCCCCTTCCAGCGTGCCGGACTTGAGCTTGCGGCCTTTCTCGAGCGCCGGCAGCCCTTCGACGATGCGTTTCTCGAGCAGCTCCTGCGCGCGCGGGTCGAGCGTGGTGAAGATGCGCAGGCCCTCGTCGGTGAGGTCTTCTTCGGCGTACTGGCCGGTCAGCTGGCGTTTGACCAGGTCGACGAAGGCCGGGTACTGCGCGAGGGTGGCGCCGCCGCCGCCGAGGCCGAGCGGCCGCTTGACCGCCACCGCGTGCTCCTGCGCCGTGACGTAGCCGGCGTCGCGCAGCATGCCGAGCACCAGGTTGCGGCGCTCGGTGGCGCGCTCCGGGTTGCGCCGCGGGTTGTAGTACGACGGCCCCTTGACCAGCGCGATCAGCAGCGCGATCTCCTGGGGCTGCAGCTCCGGCAGCGGCTTGTTGAAGTAGAACTGGCTGGCCAGCCCGAAGCCGTGGATCGCGCGGCCGCCATCCTGGCCCAGGTGCACCTCGTTCAGGTAGCCCTCGAGGATCTCCTGCTTGGAGTAGTGGAGCTCCAGCAGGATCGCCATGAATGCCTCGGTGATCTTGCGCGCCCAGCTGCGCTCGAGGGTCAGGAAGAAGTTGCGTACCAGCTGTTGCGTGATGGTGCTGCCGCCCTGCACGGTGCGGCGCGCACGCAGATTGGCCCAGGCCGCGCGCGCGATGGCCTTGGGGTCGAGGCCGAAATGCTCCTGGAAGTGGCGGTCCTCGACGTAAATCAGGCCGGCGGGCAGCAGCGGCGGCACTTCGTCGAGCTTGACCAGCACGCGGTCCTCGCCCGCAGTCGGATAGATGCTGCCGATCAGCATCGGGTCGAGGCGCAGCAGCGAGCGGCCCTGCTTGGCGTCCTGGTCGTACAGCTCGGCGACGTCGGCCTCGTTGAAGTCGATCTCGACGCGCGCACCGGGCTGCGGACCGTCCCAGAACAGGAACGGCCGGGTATGCACCGTCACCCGTCCCGGCCTGGAGACATAAGTGCCGGCGCCGCCGAGCACCGGCACCGGCCGATAGCCCAGGCGCTCCAGCTCGCGCACCATCGCCTTGCGTCCGAGGTTCAGCCCCGGGTAGATCAGCGCCGGCGAGGCGTACACCTGCGCGGGCAGCGCCCAGCGCGCGCCGGCGAAGCGCACCCGCACCTCGCGATCCAGCGTCAGCAGCCAGGCCAGGAACGTGATGGCGAAGACGCTGCCGGCGACGACGGCTGCGATGTTCAGCCGGCGGCGGCTTGCGGAAGAGAGCGGCATGGGGGCGGGCTAGTGTACTGGTTCTGAAGACAATTCCTGCCTGAAAGCGTTCGGTTAAGCTA
>JBQTJQ010000144.1:0-7365 GCA_052386975.1 Gammaproteobacteria bacterium
GCGCGCCGCCGCATGGTCGCGACCGACGGCGTGTTCTCGATGGACGGCTACATCGCCAAGCTGCCCGAGATCTGCGCCCTGGCCGAGAAACACGGCGCGATGGTGATGGTGGACGACTCGCACGCCGTGGGCTTCATCGGCAAGGACGGCCGCGGTACCCACGAGCACCACGGCGTGATGGGGCGCATCGACCTCATCACCGGCACGCTGGGCAAGGCACTCGGCGGCGCGTCCGGCGGCTACACGTCGGGGCGCAAGGAATTGATCGAGGTGCTGCGCCAGCGCTCGCGGCCCTACCTGTTCAGCAACTCGCTGGCGCCGGTGATCGCCGCGGTATCGATCGCGGTGCTGGACCTGCTCGAGCAGCAGGCCGCGCTGCGCGAGCAGCTGCGCGCCAACACGAAGTTCTTCCGCGAGCGCATCGCGGCGCTGGGCTTCAAGGTGCTGCCCGGCGAGCACCCGATCACGCCGGTGATCCTGGGCGACGCGGCGCTGGCCTCGAGGGTGGCCGACAGGCTGCTGGCGCGCGGCGTCTACGTGATCGGCTTCTCCTACCCGGTGGTGCCGATGGGGCAGGCGCGCATCCGCGTGCAGATCTCGGCGGCGCACTCGCGCGCCGACCTCGAGTTCGCGCTCGAGCAGTTCGCCGCGGTCAAGCAGGAGCTGGGGCTGTCGTAGCGCCACGCCGCGCCGCGGCGCCGATCAGCGGATAGAACACCAGCATCAGCACGGCGTAGGTCCACTCGATCGCGTTCAGCGCCGGGCCGCGCGTGCCGACCAGGTATTGCAGCGGGATGCTGGCCAGGCCCAGCACCAGCATGGCGCCGCACAGCGCCACCATGAGCCGGCGCAGCGCCTCCGGCACGCGCGGCTCGCGCGCGATCGCCGCGGCCACCAGCAGCTCGGCCAGCACGGTGAAGGCGAAGCTCAGGTTGATGCCGTAGCGGCGCATCCACTGGTAGAGCTCGCCATCCACGCCGAGCGCCGCGGTGTAGACGGCGGTGGCGAGCCCGGCGACCAGACCCAGCGGAAACAGCACCAGTCGCGTGCGCCGGCGCTGCGGCGCGACCTCGCCGAGCCAGCCCGCGACGAGCCACCAGAACAGCGGCAGCAGCATGCTGTAAGGCAGCATCAGCGCCTTGAACAGTAGGTTGGCCTCGCCCGTTCGCGCCGCGCGGCTCACCGAAGTGCAGCCCTCGAGGTGGGGCAGGCACCAGGGCACCAGGTCCTGCGAGGCGGAGATCAGGTAGGCGCCGTGGCCGGCGACCAGCGGCAGCAGCGCCGCCAGCCAGGCAACCGCGTCGAGGCGCAGGCGCCGCGGCGTCACACCATTTCGACGGCCAGCGCCACGGCCTCGCCGCCGCCGATGCACAACGTGGCGATGCCGCGCTTGCCGCCGGTCTTCTTCAGCGCGCCGAGCAGCGTCGCCGTGATGCGCGCGCCCGAAGCGCCGATCGGGTGGCCCAGCGCGCAGGCGCCGCCGTGGATGTTGACCCTGGCGTGCGGCAGGCCGTGGTCCTTCATCGCCGCCATGGTGACGATGGCGAAGGCCTCGTTGATCTCCCACAGGTCCACGTCCTTCGCGCTCCAGCCGGTTTTCTGCAGCAGCGCGGAAATTGCGTGCACCGGCGCGATGGTGAACTCGCCGGGCGCGCGGGCGTGGGTCGAGTGGCCGACGATGCGCGCCAGCGGCTTGATGCCGCGCTTCGCGGCCTCGGACTGCGGCATCACGATCACCGCGGCGGCGCCGTCGGAGATCGAACTCGAGCTGGCCGCCGTGACGGTGCCGTCCTTCTTGAAGGCCGGCCTCAGCGTCGGGATTTTCTCGATCACCGCCTTGAACGGCGTCTCGTCGCGCAGGATTTTCTCGGTGCCGGCCTTGACCGCCAGCTCGATCGGCGTGATCTCGAAGCCAAAGCTGCCGTCGTCGGTCGCCTTGCGCGCGCGCGTCAGCGAGGTGACCGCGAACTCGTCCTGCTGCTGGCGCGTGAAGCCGTAGGTCTCGGCGGTGCGCTCGGCGTAGACGCCCATCGCCGTGCCTTTCTCGTACGCATCCTCGAGGCCGTCGAGCGCCATGTGGTCGTACATCTGGGCGTGGCCGTAGCGGTAGCCACCGCGCGCCTTGGGCAGCAGGTAGGGCGCGTTGGTCATGCTCTCCATGCCGCCGGCGACCATCACGCGATTGGTGCCGGACCGCAGCAGGTCGTGCGCCAGCATGATCGCCTTCAGGCCCGAGCCGCACATCTTGTTGATGGTGGTGCAGCCGGTGGCCTTGGGCAGGCCCGCGCCGAGCACGGCCTGGCGCGCCGGCGCCTGGCCCATGCCGGCCGGCAGCACGCAGCCGAGGATCGCCTCGTCGACGTCGTCGTGCTTCAGGCCCGAGCGCTCCACCGCCGCCTTGACCGCGGCGGCGCCCAGCTGGGCCGCGGACAGCGCCGCGAACTGCCCCTGCATGGCCCCGATCGGGGTGCGGGCAACGGAGGTGATGACGATGGGATCGGGGCTGGACATCGGCGGCTCGGGCGGCGGGGTCAGGGGCGCAAGTTTACCGGTAGAATGCGCGCCGTTCGCGAGGCCATCCCCCTTCCCAATGCCGGTCCTGACCCACCCCGAGTTCGACAACCACGAGCTGGTGGCCTACCACCACGACCCGAAGACCGGGCTGCGCGCCATCATTGCCGTGCACAGCACGGCGCTCGGCAAGGGCCTGGGCGGCTGCCGCATGTGGCCGTACGCGAACGAGGACGAGGCGCTGACCGACGTGCTGCGCTTGTCGCGCGGCATGACCTACAAGGCGGCGCTGGCCGGCCTGCCGCAGGGCGGCGGCAAGAGCGTGATCCTCGGCGACCCGCGCAAGGACAAGACGCCCGAGATGATGCGGGCGATGGGGCGTTTCGTGGACACGCTCGGCGGGCGCTACTACGTCGCCGAGGACTCCGGCACCGGCGTGCCCGACATCAAGCTGATGGCCGAGCACACGAAGTACGTGGGCGGCCTGACCGACGCCAAGGCCGCGGCCGCGGGCCGCAGTGGCGACCCGTCGCCGGCGACCGCTTACGGCACTTTCGCCGGCATCCAGGCCTGCGTGAAGTGGCGCCTGCGGCGCACCGGCCTCGACGGCCTCAAGGTCGCGATCCAGGGCTTGGGCAACGTCGGCTACCGGCTCGCCAAACACCTGCACGAGGCCGGCGCCAAGCTGTGGGTCACCGACATCCACGCGCCGGCGGTCGAGCGCTGCGTCAAGGAATTCGGCGCCACGGCGGTGGGCATGGACGAGATTTTCGCCTTGCCGGTCGACGTGTTCGCGCCGTGCGCGCTGGGCGCGATCATCAACGACCGGACGCTGCCGCAGCTCAAGGCGCCGATCGTCGCCGGCGCGGCCAACAACCAGCTGGCCGGGAAGGCGCACGGCCAGGCGCTGGCCGACCGCGGCATCCTGTACGCGCCGGACTACGTGATCAACGCCGGCGGCATCATCGAGATCTTCCACGAGGAAAGCGGCGCGTACGACGAGCACAAGGTGCGCGAGCACCTCGAGCGCATCGGCAGGACGCTGACGGCGGTGTTCAAGCGGGCCCAGGATGAGAAGCGCCCGACCGGCGAGGTCGCCGACCGCATGGCCGAGGAAGTCTTCCGCAAGTAGGTCGGCAATCCATTGCCGACGGCGGCATGGAATGCCGCCCTACTTCTCTTCTTCTTCCTCGTCGCCGAAGTCGAACTCTTCCTTCGGCGGATTGCCGTCGTGCACCTTGCCGAGCCGGTCCTGCAGGTAGAGGCTGCGCACGAACGCGTACTCGTCGAGCTGCCCTTCGAGCATCTTGTCGGCGCCGAGCAGGCTGGCTCGGCCGTCGATCACCTGCAGCGCGCCGAGCCCCCAGGCCCAGGCCTCGTGGTCCTCGGCGATGTAGGTCATCGGGCTGGTGTACCAGTCGCCGAAGGAGCCGATCAAATCGCGGTTGTCGCTCGGCCCGAGGAACGGGATCATCAGGTACCAGCCGGGCCCCACGCCCCAGTAGCCGAGCGTCTGGCCGAAATCCTCGCTGTGCTCCTCGAAGCCGAACTGGGTGGCGGGATCGAGCAGGCCGCCCCAGCCGATCAGCGTGTTGACGGCGAAGCGGAACGTGTCCTGGCCGAACTGCCTGAACTTGAGCTGCAGCAGGTCGTTGACGATGACGGTCGGGTAGAGCAGGTTCGAGAAGAAGTTGCGCACGCCGGTGCGCACCGGCGCGGGCGTGATCGCGTCGTAGCCCTTCGCCACCGGCCGCAGCACGTAGGTGTCGGCGACCTTGTTGAATCCATAGACGCCGCGGTTGAGGCCCTCGAGCGGGTCGGACGGATCATCGGGTGGCGTGTGGGCGCAGCCGGCCAGCGCCAGCGCCGCCAGCGCCAGCGCCAGCGCCAGCCCGAGGCCGCGGCGCGCGCGCCCCGTCCAGGCCGGCATCAGTCCGACAGGGACAGCACTTCGGTCACGCCGAAGAAGCCGGCGAGGCGACGCAGCTGCTCGGGCACGCGCGTGCAGCGCAGTTCGCGGCCCGCGGCGTGCGCGTCACGCGCCAACTCGAGCAGCAGCGCCAGGCCGGCGCTGTCGGCGCGGGTCACGCCGCCGAGGTCGACCTCGAACGAGCCCTGGCTCGCGGCGAGCGCGTCGCGCGCGGCGTCGAGCGCCGCGACCGCGTTCTTGAACGAAAGCTCGCCGGAGATCGCGTGCGCCACGCTCAGCCCTTCGTCTCGGGCGCGACCCGCTGCCCCGATTCGAGGCGCTGGATCAGCGCGTCGAGGCTGCTGCGCTTGATCTCGGAGTTGATCTGGCCGCGGAAGCTGGTGACCAGCGACAGGTTCTCGATGACGATGTCATAGACGCGCCACTCGCCGTCCTTCAGGCGCATGGCGAAGCCGATCGGCAGCGGCGGCTTGCCCTCGCGCAGCAGGCGCGAGTTCACCGTCACGTCGGTCGCGTCCTTGGCCATGCGCAGCGGCTGCCACTCCGGCTTGACCGCGGTGTGGTACTCGACCAGCGCGTTGGCGTAGCTGTGCACCAGCATGTCCTTGAACGCGGCCTGGAAGCGCTTGCGCTGGTCGTTGGACGCGCCCTTCCAGTGGCGCGCCAGGATCAGCTGGGCGATGTACTTGGTGTCGAACTTCGGCACGATGATTTCTTCGACGAACGCGTACAGCTTGCCCTGGTCCGCCTTGAATTCCTTCTCGCGCACCGCGATCTCTTGCTGCAGGCGCTCGGTGGTGGTCTTGACGACCTCGTCCGGCGGCACCGGCGCCGCGGTCGAGACGGTCGCCAGCGCGGCGAAGGCCGCGGCCCAGATTCCGCGTGTGCTCATGAGGCGCATGGTTCCTATTTGGACGATTCGGCCGGCGTCGAGTTCGTGGCCTTGTCGCCCGAGGCCATGCCGGCCACGAACTGGCCGATCAGGTTCTCGAGCACCAGGGCCGACTGCGTGAACTTGAGCTTGTCGCCCTCGACCAGCGTGGCATCCTCGCCGCCCGGCACGAGGCCGATGTACTGCTCGCCGAGCAGGCCGGCGGTGAAGATGCTGGCGCTCGAGTCCTTCGGGATGTTGGCGAAGGCGTTGCCGATGCGCATGGTCACGCGCGCCTCGAAGGTGGTCGGGTCGATCTCGATGGTGCGCACGCGGCCGATGCGCACGCCGGCCATGGTCACGGCCGAGCCCGGCTTGAGGCCGCCGATGTTCTCGAAGTCGGCAGTCACGGCGTAGCTGTCCGATTCGCTGCCGGCATCGAGGCTGGCGACGCGGAACGTCAGGATGAACACCGCCGCCACGCCGAGCGTGAAGAACAGTCCGACGAGCAGTTCGAGGGCCTTGGTTTGCATGGGATTTGCTCTCTCTGGGGATACTTTATACGGGCGGTTGTCTGAACACAGTCTTAAGGGCCTAACCCTTGCGAAATCCGGGGTTTACACGCCCTCGAACATGAAGGCGGTCAGCACGAAGTCGAGCGCGAGGATGGCCAGCGAGGACATCACCACCGTGGTCTTGGTCGCGTCGGAGACGCCCGAGGACGTCGGCTGGGCGTGGTAACCCTGGTAGACCGCGATCCAGGTCGTCACGGTGCCGAACACCACGGCCTTGACCACGCCGTTCCAGATGTCGCGCGGCTCGACCTGGGCGTGGATCTGCGACCAGTAGGCGCCGTCGTCCACGCCCAGCAGCTCCACGCCGATCAGGTGGCCGCCGGCCACGCCGATCGCCATGACGCTGAAGATCGCGGCCAGCAGCGGCATGGACAGGAAGCCGGCGATGAAGCGCGGCGCGATCACGCGGCGCACCGGGTCCACCGCCATCATCTCCATGCCGGAGATCTGGTCGGTGGCGCGCATCAGGCCGATCTCGGCGGCCAGCGCCGAGCCGGCGCGTCCCGCGAACAGCAGCGCGGTGACCACCGGGCCGATCTCGCGCACCGTCACCAGCGCGACGAACACGCCCAGCGACTCCTCGGCGCCGAAGCCGACCAGCGTGCGGTAGCCCTGCAGCGCCAGCACCATGCCGATGAACGAGCCGGAGACGACGATGATCACCATGGACAGCACGCCGACGGCGTAGACCTGCTGGGCCAGCAGGCGCGGGCGCGTCAGCGCTGCCGGCACCGCCGCGAGCACGATGCCGAAGAAGATGGTCGCGCGCCCGGCGCCGCGTACGAAGTCCAGGACGATGTCGATCAGGCGCGTCATGCGGCCTCTCCGAGCAGGTCTTTTTTGTAATCGGGGGCGTCCACGTGGAACGGCACCGGGCCGTCGGCCTCGCCCTTGAGGAACTGGCGGATGCTGCCTTCGCCGGACCTGCGGATCTCGTCGGGCGTGCCCTCGGCGGCGACCTTGCCGTCGGAGATGAGGTACACGTAGTCGCTGATGTCGAGCGTCTCGGCGACGTCGTGCGAAACGATGACGGAGGTCGTGCCCAGCGCGTCGTTGAGCTTGCGCACCAGGCGCGCCAGCACGCCGAGGTTGACCGGGTCCTGGCCGGTGAAGGGCTCGTCGTACATCACCAGCATCGGGTCGAGCGCCACCGCTCGCGCGAAGGCGATGCGCCGCTGCATGCCGCCCGAGCACTCCTCGGGGAACAGGTCGCGCGCGCCGCGCAGGCCGACCGCGTGCAGCTTCA
The DNA here is from genome assembly GCA_052386975.1 of Gammaproteobacteria bacterium. GTDB lineage: Bacteria > Pseudomonadota > Gammaproteobacteria > Nevskiales > Nevskiaceae > JACPFV01. Next base: position 7,134 of record JBQTJQ010000144.1, read on the forward strand.
TCAGCACCAGGTCGGCGATCATCGACTCGGGAAGGTTGGTGTGCTCGCGCAGCGGGAAGGCGACGTTGTCGAACACGCTGATGTTCCAGAACGGCGCGCTGCTGACCGACCTCAACGTGTTCGACAACGTCGCCTTCCCGCTGCGCGAGCACACCAACCTTCCCGAGTCGATGATCGCCGACCTGGTGCTGATGAAGCTGCACGCGGTCGGCCTGCGCGGCGCGCGCGAACT
>JBQTJQ010000145.1:0-3298 GCA_052386975.1 Gammaproteobacteria bacterium
AATGGTCCGGGTAGTCGCTGGCAAATGACTGGATTCCCGCTTTCGCGGGAATGACGGAACTGAAATGACCTTTCTGCGGATGACCGACCTGGATCTGAAAGGCAAGCGCCTGCTGATCCGCCAGGACCTCAACGTCCCGGTTGCCAATGGCAAGGTCTCGTCCGACGCCCGCATCAAGGCCGCGCTGCCGACGCTGAAGCTGGCGCTCGACGCCGGCGCCTCGGTCCTGGTCATCTCGCACCTCGGCCGGCCCAAGGCCGGCAAGCCCGATCCGCAGTTCTCGCTGGCGCCGGTCGCCGAGTACCTGTCGCAGGCGCTGGGCCGCCCGGTGCCGCTGCTGCCTGACTGGATCAACCGCGCCAGCGTCAAGCCCGGCGAGATCGCGCTCGGCGAGAACACACGCTTCCTGGTCGGCGAGAAGGAAGACGACGAGAACCTCGCGCGCCGCATGGCGGCGCGCTGCGACATCTACGTGATGGACGCGTTCGGCACCGCGCACCGCGCCGAGGCCTCGACCCACGGCGTGGCGCTGCAGGCGCCGGTGGCCTGCGCCGGCCCGCTGCTCGCCGCCGAGCTCGACGCGCTGGGCAAGGCGCTGGCCACGCCGCGGCGCCCGCTGGTGGTCATCGTCGGCGGCTCCAAGGTCAGCACCAAGCTCGACCTGCTGCAGAGCCTGGCGCAGAAGGCCGACCGCCTGGTGCTCGGCGGCGGCATCGCCAACACCTTCCTGGCGGCGGCCGGCCATCCGATCGGCCGCTCGCTGTACGAGGCGGACCTGACGCACGTGGCCCGCAAGATCATGGACGCGATCAAGCAGCGCGGCGGCGACATCCCGCTGCCGGACGACGTGGTGGTCGCGACCGAAGTCTCGGCCGAGGCGCGCGCGCAGGTGCGGCCGGTGGGCGAGGTCGAGAACGACGAGATGATCCTCGACATCGGCCCGCTGTCGCGCCAGGCGCTGCGCAACGTGCTGAAGGAAGCCGGCACCATCGTCTGGAACGGCCCGGTCGGCGTGTTCGAGATCGACCAGTTCGGCGGCGGCACCCAGGCCTTGGCCGAGGCCATCGCGCTGTCGCCGGCGTTCTCGCTGGCCGGCGGCGGCGACACGCTGGCCGCGATCGACAAGTACCAGGTCGCCTCGAAGATCTCCTACATCTCGACCGGCGGCGGCGCCTTCCTCGAGTTCATGGAAGGCAAGACGCTGCCGGCGGTTGCGGCGCTGATGGCGCGGGCCGCAAAATCGGGGTTCTGACCACTTCGAGGGACGAGCCATGGGCGCGAAGATCGGCTGGGGCCTGGCATTGGTGTTCGGTGTCGCGGCGGTGGGCGTGTACCTGTACTACTCGACGCACGAAGCCAAGGCGCTGGCGGAGCAGGCGGCGGCTTACGAGGCGCAGATGGCGCAGGTGAAGGCCGACGCTGCCGCGCAGGTCAAGCTGGCGCAGGACACCGCCGCGGCCGAGAAGCTCTCGCTGCAGACCGAGCTCGATTTCCACAAGATGCCCGAGCTGCCGATCAAGACCCTGTTCCGCGCCGGCCAGGTGCTGTACGTCGAGAACCAGGTCAACGAGCCGTTCAGCTGCAAGGTGCGCCTGGCGCGCGCCGGCAGCACGACGTCGACGGAGCTGGATTTCTTCATGAAGGCGCAGACCTTCCAGGACATCGCCGCGATCCAGGACTGGATGTTCGCCAAGGGCGACAAGATCGAATTCATCAAGCCGGGCTTCAAGCCGCGCGCGCTGATGGTTCCGTAGCCGCGCCATTTTCCGGGGACCAGGGGACATCATGGGGAACACCTATATCAGCGACACCAGCAACGCCGTCGGCTTCATCAAGCGGGGCCTGATCGCCATCGCAGCGCTGGTCGTGCTGGCGACGGTATTCGGCAGCTTCTACACGATCGAGTCGGGCAAGGTTGGCGTGATCCAGACCTTCGGCAAGTACAACGAGACGGTGTCCTTGCCCGGCCTGCACTGGAAGCGGCCGATGATCGACACGGTGCTCGAGGAGGACGTCAAGCTGCAGACCGTCAACTACGCGGGCACCAGCGACGAGGAAGACCAGGACGGCATCATCAACAAGCCGCACCTCGACGTGCTCGATGCCAAGAACGTTGCCTACGACATCGAGGCCACGCTGACCTTCACGCCGGTGGCCGAGAAGATGCCATTCATCCTGACGGCCTACGGGCACAACTACTACGACAAGCGCCTGAACCCGATCGTGCGCGACGTGGTGCGCGACGTCGGCGGCAAGTACAACGTCGAGACCATCGCCGACCACCGCGACGCCATCAACACCGAGATCCGGGACCGGCTCGCCAAGGAGTTCGAGGCGCTGCCGTTCACCTTCGACAACGCGGTGCTGCGCAAGATCTCGCTGCCGTCCAACATCATGGCCAAGATCACAGCGGTGCAGGAGGCCAAGCAGGAAGAGGAGCGCCTCAAGATCGTCAACCGCCAGGCCGAGCAGCAGAAGGCCATCACCATCACCAATGCCGAGGCCGAGAAGGCCAAGATCGTGATCGCTGCCCAGGCCGACGCCGAGGCCACCCTCACGCGCGCCGAGGCGCAGTCCAAGGCCAACCGCAAGCTTTCCGAGTCGCTGACGCCGCTGCTGGTGCAGCAGAACCAGATCGAGAAGTGGAACGGCTCGGTGCCGCAGGTCACGGGCAGCGGCTCGGGCCTGATCCTCCAGCTCGGCAAGGATGGAAAGCCGTGATGCTGTTCTACGTGCTGCTGGTGTTTTCGGGCGTGGCCATCGGCTTCCTGCTCTGCTACATGATGGTCGGCGTGAAGGAGCTGCGCCGCAAGGCGGAGCTTTACGATGCGTCCGGCGGAGAGCGGAAGCCGTAGCCATGCGCTTCGAAGGCACCGAGACCTACGTCGCGACCGACGACCTGATGATGGCGGTCAACGCCGCCGTCACGCTGCAGCGCCCGCTGCTGGTCAAGGGCGAGCCCGGCACCGGCAAGACCCAGCTGGCGATCGAGATCAGCAAGGCGCTGAAGCGCCCGTACTTCGAGTGGCACATCAAGTCCACCACCAAGGCCCAGCAGGGCCTGTACGAGTACGACGCCGTGTCGCGCCTGCGCGACTCGCAGCTCGGCGACGCGCGCGTGAAGGACATCCGCAACTACATCGTCAAGGGCAAGCTGTGGGAGTGCTTCGACAGCGCCACCCCGCCGGTGCTGCTGATCGACGAGATCGACAAGGCCGACATCGAGTTCCCCAACGACCTGCTGCGCGAGCTCGACCGCATGGAGTTCTACGTCTACGAGACCCACGAGACGGTGAAG
>JBQTJQ010000146.1:0-1762 GCA_052386975.1 Gammaproteobacteria bacterium
TGTTCGACCTCTGCGGGTCAGGGGGTGGGGGGCGGTTTGGGCGCTGGGTTTGCAACTCGCTCCTATGCTTCTTCACTCTACGCGTGGGGCGTGTGGAACCCCCCGCCGCCAACCCGGCCCCGTCCCTTCGGGTTGCGCCCCTAAACGCGCCGCGCGTTGTTGCTCGGCACTCGCTTGGAGTCACCAAGCGTCGCGCCTCGCGCCTAGCGCGGCGCGTTTGGGGGCAGCAACGCAGTGATCGCATGAGTGCTAACAGGCCCTAGAATGCGCGGCATTATGACAAAGGCCGTGGAGCCCATCGTCTGGGCCAATGACCGCGTGCGCCTGCTCGACCAGCGCGTGCTGCCGCAGCAGGAGGCGTACCTCGAGTGCCGCTCGGCCGAGGAGGTTGCGCGTGCGATCCGCGACATGGCGGTGCGCGGCGCGCCGGCCATCGGCATCGCCGCCGCCTACGGCCTGGCGCTCGACGGGGCGCGCAACGCGCCCTACGAGACCGCCGAGCGCGTGCTGGCGCAGTCGCGGCCGACCGCGGTCAACCTGCGCTGGGTGCTCGAGCGCATGCGCCGGCTCGAGGACAAGTCGGCCGACGGCCTGCTCACCGAGGCGCTGCGCATCCACGCCGAGGACCTCGAGCAGAACCTGCGGATGGCGGCGTTCGGCGCGCAGCTGCTGCCGCGCGGCGCGCGCGTGCTGACCCACTGCAACACCGGGGCGCTGGCCACCGGCGGCCACGGCACCGCGCTGGGCGTGATCCGCACCGCGCACGAGCAGGGGAAGATCGCGCAGGTGTTCGCCACCGAGACCCGGCCCTGGCTGCAGGGCGCGCGGTTGACGGCCTGGGAGTTGCAGAAGGAACGGATCCCGGCGCGGCTGATCGCCGACGGCGCCGCCGCCTGGCTGATGGCGAAGCACGACATCGACTGGGTCATCGTCGGCGCCGACCGCATCGCCGCCAACGGCGACACCGCCAACAAGATCGGGACCTATGCGCTGGCGGTGGCGGCCCGGCGCCACAAGGTGAAATTCATGGTCGTGGCGCCGACCGGCACCTTCGACCTGCGCTGTGCCCGGGGTGAGGACATCCACATCGAGGAGCGCGCGGCGGCCGAGCTGACCGAATTCCGGGGTGCCGCCGTGGCCCCGGCCAACACCGACGCCTTCAACCCGGTGTTCGACGTCACTCCTGCGGCCCTGATCAGCGCCCTGGTGTGCGAAAAGGGCGCCCTCAAGCGGCCCTCCCGGCAGTCCATCCGCCGCCTGCTGTCAACGCGCAAAAACCGCTAAAAAAAAGTCCCAAAAACCGCCCCTTTTTCGAGCCGGTTCCGGTAGAATTTGGACATGCGCCGGGGGGCGCATTGTCTTTTTCCAAAACCTGCCAAATGCCTGAAATCGCTAAAGAATTGCTGAACGTCAATCTCGAGGACGAGATGCGGCGCAGCTACCTCGATTACGCCATGAGCGTGATCGTCGGACGAGCCCTCCCGGACGCCCGCGACGGCCTCAAGCCGGTGCACCGCCGGGTGCTGTTCGCGATGCGCGAACTGGGCAACGACTGGAACAAGCCGTACAAGAAATCCGCGCGCATCGTCGGCGACGTCATCGGCAAGTACCACCCGCACGGCGACACCGCCGTGTACGACACCATGGTGCGCATGGCGCAGGAATTCTCCATGCGCTACGTGCTGGTCGACGGCCAGGGCAACTTCGGCTCGGTGGACGGCGACGCCCCGGCGGCGATGCGCTACACCGAGGTGCGCATGGC
>JBQTJQ010000147.1:0-8293 GCA_052386975.1 Gammaproteobacteria bacterium
CACGTCCAGCGCGGCGTCGAGCGTGCCGGCGGCCAGCTCGGGCTCGAACTCGCGCCGGCCGATCTGCACGGCGGCCACGTCCACCGACGGCGCGGCGCGGCTGATGCGCTTGAGCAGCGGCGGCAGCAGGGTGCTCTCGAATACGTCGCGCACCGCGACGGTGAAGCGCTTCTGGGTGGTCGCCGCGTCGAACGACTCGAGCTCGTTGAGCGTGACCTCGAGGCTGCGCAGCGCGCGGCGCACCGGGTCGATCAGGCTGCGCGCCAGCGGCGTCGGCACCATGGCGCGGCCCTCGCGCGCGAACAGCTCGTCGCGGAACAGCTCGCGCAGCCGCCCGAGCGAGTGCGAGATGGCCGGCTGGGTCAGATGCAGCTTCTCGGCCGCGCGCGTGATGCCGCCCTCGGTGTAGATCGCGTCGAGGACCACCAGCAGGTTGAGGTCGATGCGGCTGATATGCATGGTGCTTATGCTACGCGATGCATATTATTCATTGGAATGATTGAGCCAGGAGGCCTAACGTGCGGCAATGGGACAGATATTCCTCGTCCGCCACGGCCAGGCCTCGTTCGGCGCGGCCGACTACGACCAGCTCTCGCCGGCGGGCGTCGAGCAGTCGCGGCTGCTGGGCGCGTGGCTCGGGAGCGCCGGCCAGCGCTTCGGCCGCGTGGTCACCGGCAGCCTGAAGCGGCACCGCCAGACGGCGGAGGCCTGTGTCGGCGCTCTGCCGGAGGCCGCACGGCCCGCGGGCGACTGGCACACCGACCCGGGCTTCGACGAGTACGACCACGAGGAAGTGCTGGTGCGGCACCGGCCGGAGTTCGGCGACCCGATTGCGGCCAAGGACTTCCTGGGCAGGGACCCCAACCCGAAGCGCGCGTTCCAGCGCGTGTTCGCCGAAGCCATGGCGCGCTGGATGGGCGGCCAGCACGACGCCGACTACCGCGAGTCGTGGGGCATGTTCCGCGCGCGCTGCCTCGCCGCGCTCGGCCGTGTGGTCGGGACCGCCGGCGCCGCGCAGTCGGCGATCGTGTTCACGTCCGGGGGCCCGATCGCGGCGATCTGCCAGGACCTGCTCGGCGTCGCCGACCGCAAGGCGGCCGAGCTGAACTTCTCGCTGGTCAACAGCGCCGTCACCAAGCTGCTGTACAACTCGGAGGGGCGGGTGAGCCTGTCTTATCTCAACAACTTCGCGCACCTGGAGCAGACCGGCCAGGCGCGGTCCATCACGTACAGGTGAGTCCCATGACCGCAGAGCCCAAGAGGATGTTCGACCTGACCGGAAAGGTCGCGCTGGTGACCGGCGCCAGCCGCGGCATCGGCGAGGCCATCGCCAAAACGCTCGCCGCGCACGGCGCGCACCTGATCGTGTCGAGCCGCAAGGCCGAGGATTGCGAGAAGGTCGCGGACGAGATCCGCAAGGCCGGCGGCAAGGCCGAGGTGCGCGCCTGCCACATCGGCGACATGGACCAGATCCACGGCCTGATGCGCGACATCGGCGCCGCGCACGGCGGCCTCGACATCCTGGTCAACAACGCCGCGGCGAATCCGTACTTCGGCCCGATCCTGGGCACCGACCTCGGTGCCTTCAACAAGACCATCGACGTGAACATCCGCGGCTTCTTCTTCATGTCGGTCGAGGGCGCCAGGCTCATGCAGAAGAAGGGCGGCGGCGCGATCGTCAACGTCGCCTCGATCGGCGGTATCGTGCCGGGCCAGTTCATGGGTATCTATTCGGTCACCAAGGCGGCGGTGATCTCGATGACCAAGGCCTTCGCCCAGGAGCTCGGCGCGATGAACATCCGCGTGAATGCGCTCTGCCCCGGCCTGACCGCGACCCGGTTCGCCGGCGCGCTGGTCAAGAACGACCAGATCCGCGGCGAGGCCGAGAAGCGCATTGCGCTGCATCGCGTGGCGCAGCCCGACGAGATGGCCGGCGCGGTGCTGTACCTGGTGTCACCGGCGGCGAGCTACACCACCGGCACGGCGATGATCGTCGACGGCGGCATGCTGATCGGGTGAAAAAGTGAAAAAGGGGACGCACACCTTTTTTGGAAAAAGGGGACGGACACACACAGTGTGCGTCCCCATTTTTGGAAAAAGGTGTGCGTCCCCATTTTTGGAGATGTCATGAAGGACTTGAAGGGAAAGGTTGCAGTCATAACCGGCGCCGCCAGCGGCTTCGGCCGTGAGCTCGCCATCCTGTGCGCGGCCGAGGGCATGAGGCTGGTGCTGGCCGACATCGACGACAAGAACCTGCCGGGCACGGTGGCGCTGCTGCCGGCCGGCACGCAATCGATCAGCGTGAAGTGCGACGTCAGCAAGCCGGAAGCGGTGGACGCGCTCGCCAACGAGACCTACGCGAAGTTCGGCGCCGCGCACCTGCTGTTCAACAACGCCGGCGTGTCGCCGGTCGGCCCGACCTGGACCAACACGCTGGCCGACTGGCAGTGGACCCTCGGCGTGAACCTGATGGGCGTGGTGCACGGCATCAAGAGCTTCGTGCCGCGCATGCTCGAGCAGAAGGACGAGTGCCACGTCGTCAACACCGCCTCGGTCGCCGGCCTGATCTCGGTGCCCGCCTCGAGCGTGTACTGCGTGACCAAGCACGGCGTCGTGACCTTGTCCGAGTGCCTGCACTTCGACCTGCAGTTGTTCAAGGCCAACGTCGGCGTGTCGGTGCTGTGCCCGGCCTTCGTCAACACCGGCATCAAGGACTCCGAGCGCAACCGGCCGGCCGAGCTGGCCGGCAGCAATCCGCTGGCCAAGCCGTTCGAGAAGCAGCTGCGCAAGGCCATCGAGTCGGGCCGCATCTCGGCCGCCGACGTCGCGCGCATCACGCTCGACGGCGTGAAAGCCGGGCGCTTCTACATCCTCACGCACCCGAAGATCAAGAACTCGATCGAGCAACGGCTGCGCGACATTCTCGACGACCGGCTGCCCACCAACATGGTGCCCGGGCCATGAGCCAGCCCGCCGCCAGCGTCGGCGACGTCTTCTCCGGCACGATGCCGGTGGCCGAGCGCCAGCGCTTCGACACGGCGCGGCTGCAAGCCTGGCTGCGCGCGCACGTCGAGGGCTTCGACGACGGCGGCCGCGCCATCGAGGTCGAGCAGTTCAAGGGCGGGCAGTCGAATCCGACCTTCAGGATCACCGCGGGCAACAAGCAGTACGTGCTGCGCCGCAAGCCGGCCGGCAAGCTGCTGCCCTCGGCGCCCGCGGTGGACCGCGAGTATCGCGTGATCAGCGCGCTGGGGCGCGCCGGCATCCCGGTGGCGCGCGCGTACTGCCTGTGCCTCGACGAGTCCGTCATCGGCACGGCGTTCTACGTGATGGATTGCGTGGACGGGCGCGTGCTGTGGGACCCGGCGCTGCCGGGATTCACGCCGGCGCAGCGCGGCGCGGTGTTCGCCGAGATGAACCGCGTGATCGCGGCGCTGCACAAAGTCGACTACGCGAGCGCCGGGCTCGGTGATTACGGCAGGACCGGCAGCTACATCGAGCGCCAGGTCGCGCGCTGGACCAAGCAGTACCGCTCCTCCGAGACCGAGACCATCGACGCGATGGACCGGCTCATCACCTGGCTGCCGGCCAACGTGCCGCCGGACGAGCAGACCTCGGTCGTGCACGGCGACTACCGGCTCGACAACCTGATGTTCCACCCGACCGGGCCGCGCATCGTCGCGGTGCTCGACTGGGAGCTGTCGACGCTGGGCCATCCGCTGGCCGACTTCGCCTACCACTGCACGGCCTGGCTGATCCCGGCCGGCATGTTCCGCGGCGTCGGCGGGCTCGACCTCGCGCGGCTCGGCATCCCGACGATGGACGAGTACGTCGCGATGTACTGCCGCAACACCGGCCGCGCGGCGATCGATCCGGATCACTGGGATTTCTACCTGGCCTACAACCTGTTCCGCGGCGCCGCGATCCTGCAGGGGATCATGGGCCGGGTGAAGGACGGCACCGCCACGAGCCGCCAGGCGCTCGAGGCGGGACGCGCGGCGCGGCCGATGGCCGAGCTGGCCTGGCAGCAAGTCGAAAGAATTCTGGCGCGCAAATAAAGGGGTCAGGTTCATTTATTAAGTGAACCTGACCCCATTTAAGACAAGGAGCAGCACATGGACTTCGAGTACTCGCAGAAAACCAAGGACCTCCTGAAGCGGCTCAACGCCTTCTTCGACGAGCACATCTATCCGAACGAGGACCGCTTCCTCGCCGAAGTCGCCGAGGGCGACCGCTGGCAGCCGACCGAGATCATCGAGACGCTGAAAGGCAAGGCCAAGGCCGCCGGCCTGTGGAACCTGTTCCTGCCGGAGAGTCGGCGCGGCGCCGGCTTGACCAACCTCGAGTACGCGCCGCTGTGCGAAGTCATGGGGCGGGTGATCTGGTCGTCCGAGGTGTTCAACTGCTCGGCGCCGGACACCGGCAACATGGAAGTGCTCGAGCGTTACGGCACGCCGGAGCAGAAGAAGCAATGGCTCGAGCCGCTGCTCGAGGGCAAGATCCGCAGCTGCTTCGCCATGACCGAGCCGGCGGTGGCCTCGAGCGACGCCACCAACATCGCCGCGCGCATCGTGCGCGACGGCGACGAGTACGTCATCAACGGCCGCAAGTGGTGGAGCTCGGGCGCCAACGATCCGCGCTGCAAGGTCTTCATCTTCATGGGCAAGACCGACCCCGACAATCCGAGCCGGCACAGCCAGCAGTCGATGATCCTGGTGCCGCGCGACGCCAAAGGCGTGAAGATCCTGCGGCACCTGCCGGTGTTCGGTTACGACGACGCGCCGCACGGCCACGCCGAAGTCGAGTTCAAGGACGTGCGCGTGCCGGCGTCGAACATGCTGCTCGGCGAGGGCCGCGGCTTCGAGATCGCGCAGGGCCGCCTGGGGCCCGGGCGCATCCACCATTGCATGCGCCTCATTGGCCTGGCCGAGCGCGCGCTCGAGAAGATGTGCAAGCGCGCGCTCGAGCGCGTGGCGTTCGGCAAGCCGGTCGCGGCGCAGACCGTCACGCTCGAGCGCATCGCCGAGGCCCGCATCAAGATCGACCAGGCCCGCCTGCTGACGCTGAAGGCCGCGTACATGATGGACACGGTCGGCAACAAGGTCGCGGCCAAGGAGATCGCCATGATCAAGGTCGCCGCGCCGAGCATGGCCTGCGAGGTGATCGACTGGGCGATCCAGGCGCACGGCGGTGGCGGCGTGACCGACCAGTTCGGCCTGTCGTACGCGTATGCCCAGGCGCGCACGCTGCGCCTGGCCGACGGACCCGACGAAGTGCACCGCAACGCCATCGGCAAGATGGAGCTCGGCAAGTACGTGCCGAAAGAAGTCATGAAGTCCTTCGATAAGAGGAGAACCGCATGAACAACCGCCAATTCAAGCTCGCCAGGCGCCCGATGGGCATGGTCAAGCGCGAGGACTTCGAGTTCGTCAAAGCCGCGCCCGTGCCCGAGCCCGCCGACGGCGACGTCGTGGTCAAGGTGCTGTACCTGTCGCTCGACCCGGCCATGCGCGGCTGGATGAACGAGGGCAAGTCGTACATTCCGCCGGTCGGCATCGGCGAAGTGATGCGCGCCGGCGGCGTCGGCAAGGTGGTCGCGTCGAAGGACCCGAAGTTCGCGGTCGGCGACCACGTGGTCGGCATGCCCGGCGTGCAGGACTACGCCGTGCTCAAGGGCAAGGGGCTGACCAAGGTCGATCCCAAGCTGGCGCCGCTGCCGGTGTACCTGTCCACGCTCGGCATGCCGGGCATGACGGCGTACTTCGGCCTGCTCGACGTCGGGGCGTTCAAGCCCGGCGACACCGTGGTGGTGTCGGGTGCGGCCGGCGCGGTCGGCCAGGTGGTCGGCCAGCTCGCCAAGATCAAGGGCGCGGGGCGCGTGGTCGGCATCGCCGGCGGCGCCGACAAGTGCAAGTACGTGGTCGACACGCTCGGCTTCGACGCCTGCGTCGATTACAAGGAAGGCGACATCAAGAAGCCGCTGAAGCAGGCCTGCCCGAACGGCGTCGACCTGTACTTCGACAACGTCGGCGGCGAGATCCTCGACACCGTGCTGACGCAGCTCGCCATGCACGCGCGCATCGTCATCTGCGGCGCGATCTCGCAGTACAACAACACCACGCCGGTGAAGGGCCCGAGCAACTACATGTCGCTGCTGGTCAACCGCGCGACCATGAAGGGCATGGTGGTGTTCGACTACGCGGCGCGCTACAAGGACGCCGCGATCGAGATGGGCGGGTACCTCGCGCAGCGCAAGCTCAAGAGCAAGGAGGACATCGTCGACGGGCTCGAGACCTTCCCCGAGACGCTGCTCAAGCTGTTCAAGGGCGAGAACCTCGGCAAGCTGGTCCTGAAAGTGGCGGACAACTGAGGTGAAGACCATCACCGTCACGCGCACCATCCCGGCGCCGATCGAGAAAGTCTTCGACCTGCTGGCCGACCATGGCAACTACAAGCAGAACTTCGGCGTGAAGGACTCGAAGCTGCTCCGCGAGGGAAAGCCGGACCGGAACGGCCTCGGCGCGGTGCGCTGGATCGACGCCGGGCCGATCCAGTTCGAGGAGGAGATCACGCACTACGACCGGCCGCGGCGCTACGACTACCTCATCACCAGGTGCAGCGCGCCGCTCGAGCACCAGGGCGGCAGCATCCGTTTCGAGAGCGCCGGCAACGCGACCCAGGTCACCTGGACCTCGGTGATGCGGGTGAAGGTTCCGGTCATCGGCGGCCTGCTGACGCGGATCCTGGCCGGCAAGCTCGGTCAGGCGTTCGGCGCGATGCTCAAGGCCACCGAGCGCCGCCTCGCCGCGTAGCCGCTTCAAAGGTGTCTGACACCCTTGAAAGTCAGGGCGTGGCGGTGATGACGTGCGCCTGCAGCTTGCCGTCGATGGCGCCGCTACCGAAGCGCTGGGCGAGCGCCGCGGTGGCGGCGGCAGTCGCCGCCTGCAGGCCCTTGGCGTCGCGCGCCTCGATCTCGGCGCGCAGCGGCGTGCCCTGGCAATAGGCGACGGCGGCGATCGAGGGCATCGAGGCGTAGGCGCGCACCGCCACCGTGGCGATCTCGTGCGCCTTGAATCCCGCCGCGGTGATTTCGCGCGCGATGGCGGCGCGGTCGTGATAGCCGTGCGGCGTGCGCGACAGGAACTTCGGCGGGTCCTTCGGGAAATGCCGCGCGAGCGCCTGGGTGATGACGTCCGGGAATTCGTTCGCCTCGATCCGGTCCCACACGTTGAAGACGTAGCTGCCGCCCGGCTTCAGCACGCGCCGCGCCTCGGCGTAGCCCCTGGCCTTGTCGGGGAAGAACATCACGCCGAACTGGCAAACGACCGCGTCGAAGCTCGCGTCCGGGAAGGGCAGCTGCTGTCCATCGGCCTGCTGCCATTCGACCTTGCCCTTGGTGCCGACGGCCCTGGCCTGGTCGAGCATGGCCGGGTTCAGGTCGGTGGCGACGATCGCAACTCCCGGCAGGGCCGCGGACATGGCGCGCGTGACCACGCCGGTGCCGGCGGCGACCTCGAGGATGCGCCTGGGCTTGCGCGGCGCCAGGCGCTTGACGATGTCCTCGGCGTACGGCTCGAAGATCAGCGGCACCAGGTGCGTTTCGTACGTCAGCGGCACCGAGCCGCTGAAGGCAGCGTCCTTGCTGGTCATGGTTTTCGTTTTCCGAGGAAGTCGCGGATCAGGGCCGTTATTGTGTCTGGAAATTCGTGCACCACCCAGTGCGAGCCCTGCGGGATCTTCTCCAGGCGCAGGTCGGGCACGACTTCCTCCAGCCCGTCGAGCAGGCCGGGAAGCAGCGCGGTGTCGCTGCCGCCCCAGATCACCAGCGTCGGCACGCGCACGGTGAAGTCGGCCGCGCGCAGCTCCGGGATGTGATCGGGCTCGCCCGGCCCCGGTGGGTACAGCGGCGAGGCGCGGTAGTAGTTGAGCGCAGCGGTCAGCGCGCCGGGTTGCGCCCAGGCCTGCTTGTGCAGTTCGATCGTCGCCAGGTCGGCGCGCGTGCCGCCGGCGTGGCCCCACTCGCGGAAGAACCCGGCCAGGCGCCGGAAGCCGTCCTCGGCCAGCACGCGCTCGGCCTTGTCCAGGCGCAGCAGCCGCATGTAATCGCTGGCCGCGCGCTGCGCCGGGTTGTGCCTGAGCTCGCGCGCGAACATCACCGGGTGCGGTGCGTTGATGATCACCAGCTTGTCGACCATTTCCGGGTGCTGGACCGCGAAGTTCCATGCCACCGCGCCGCCCCAGTCGTGCGCGACCAGCACGCACTTCTCGTGGCCGAGGTGCTTGATCAGGTGGC
>JBQTJQ010000148.1:0-3156 GCA_052386975.1 Gammaproteobacteria bacterium
TGGCGGAGAGAGAGGGATTCGAACCCTCGATAAGCCTTTTGAGCCTATACGCCCTTAGCAGGGGCGCGCCTTCGTCCACTCGGCCATCTCTCCGTGGACATCTTTGCTGCGAATTGTACCGATGCCCTACCGAACTACCGTCACCGCTGCCTCGTGTCCGTCCAGCCCTCGGCCTTCGGCCTCCGTCGTTCGCACCGCCTCGCGAGCTTCGCTCGCGAAAGCCGGTGGCGCTCACCCACTCGGCCATCTCTCCGTGGACAGGTACTTTTCGCGGACGCGGAGGATACCCTATTTCTTCGGGGGTTCCGCCGGTCCGGGGGGTGCATCCCCGATCTTGACCTCTTTCGGCGCCTCGATGCCCAGTTGCACGCGGCCGCCCTGGATGTCGAGCACTTTCACCACGATGCGGCCGTCGATGACGATGGCGTCGCCGGGCTTGCGCGTGAGCAGCAACATGAGAGCTCCTTGGAAAGGCACCGGATGCCAGCTTTCGCTGGCATGACGTTACCGGGCTTGGTCGAGGCCGAACGCCTTGTGCAGCGTGCGCACCGCCAGCTCGAGGTACTTGTCGTCGATCACCACCGAGATCTTGATCTCGGAGGTCGAGATCATCTTGATGTTGATGCCGTCGCCCGCCAGCGCCTTGAACATCTTGCTGGCGATGCCGGCGTGCGAGCGCATGCCCACGCCGACCAGCGAGACCTTGCAGATGTCGTTGGCCGTGCGCACGCCCTTGGCGCCGAGGTCCCTGGCCACGCGCTTGATCACCTCGTGGGCGCGGTCGAAGTCGTTGCGGTGCACGGTGAAGGTGAAGTCGGTGCTGGCGTCGCCGGCGACGTTCTGCACGATCATGTCCACTTCGATGTTGGCCTCGCCGATCGGGCCGAGGATCGCCGCGGCGATGCCGGGGCGGTCGGGCACGTTGACGACGGTGATCTGCGCTTCGTCGCGATTGAACGCAATGCCTGAAATCAGCGGCTCTTCCACGTTGCCTCCATTGCTCTCATCCAGCGTGATCAGCGTGCCGGGGCCTTCGACGAAGGTCGACAGCACGCGCAGCGGGACCTTGTACTTGCCGGCGAATTCGACCGAGCGGATCTGCAGTACCTTGCTGCCGAGCGACGCCAGCTCCAGCATTTCCTCGAAAGTGATGTGGTCGAGCCGGCGGGCCTTCGGCTCGACGCGCGGATCGGTGGTGTAGACGCCGTCCACGTCGGTGTAGATCTGGCACTCGTCGGCCTTGAGCGCCGCGGCCAGCGCCACGCCGGTGGTGTCCGAGCCGCCGCGGCCGAGCGTGGTGGTGCTGCCGGTGTCGTCGATGCCCTGGAAGCCGGCGACCACCGGGACGATGCCCGCGGCGCAGTCGGCGCGCAGTTTCTTCTCATCGATCTTCTGGATGCGCGCCTTGCCGTGGGCGCTGTCGGTCTTGATCGCGACCTGCGGTCCAGTGTACGAGCGCGCCGGCAGGCCGCGTTTCTCGAGCGCCAGCGCCAGCAGGCCGATGGTGACCTGCTCGCCGGTGGCGGCGATCTGGTCGAACTCGCGCGTGCTGCCGCGAGGATTCACCGATTTGGCCAGCTTGATCAGGCGGTCGGTCTCGCCGGACATCGCCGACACCACCACCACCACCTGATGGCCCTGCGCGCGCGTGGCCGCGACCTTGCCGGCCACGTGCTCGATGCGTTCCACCGAGCCCATCGAGGTGCCGCCGTATTTCTGGACGATCAGGGTCATGGCTTTTTCGTAGGGCGGGAATCCTTTCCCGCCATCGAAGTCGGCAAAGGATTGCCGACCTACAGTCTGGCCTCCACCCACGAGTACACGGAGGCCAAGGCGGCTGAGAGGTTCTCCGGCTGCGTGCCTCCGGCCTGCGCCATGTCGGGCCGGCCGCCGCCCTTGCCGCCGACCTGCTGGGCGACGTAGTTCACCAGCTCGCCGGCCTTCACCTTGGCGGTGAGGTCGCTGGTGACGCCCGCGATCAGCGCGGCCTTGTCGTCGGCTGCCGTGCCCAGCACGACCACACCGCTGCCGAGCGTGTTCTTGAGCTGGTCCATCAGCGTGCGCAGGTCGGCCGCGTTCATGCCGTCGATCGCAGCGGCCAGCACCTTCACGCCCTTGACATCCTTGACCTGCGAGCTGAGGTCCTGCGCGCCGCCCGAGGCGAGCTTCTGCCGGGTCGCGGCCAGTTCCTTCTCGAGCGCCTTGGTGCGGTCGAGCAACTGCTGGACCTTGGCGGCGAGGTCATCGGCCGTCCCGCGAACGAGCGCGGCCGCGCCGGCGAGCTTGTGCTCGGTGTCGCGCAAATAGGCGAGGGCGCCTTCGCCGGTGATCGCGACGACGCGGCGGATGCCGGCGGCCACGCCGCCTTCGCTGGTGATCTTGAACAGGCCGATGTCGCCGGTGCGCGCGACGTGCGTGCCGCCGCACAGCTCGGTCGAATGCTCGCCCATCTGCAGCACGCGCACGGTGTCGCCGTACTTCTCGCCGAATAGTGCCATGGCGCCGGCCTTGATCGCGGCGTCGTACTTCATCTGCGTTGCCGTCGCCGCCACGTTGGCGAGGATCGCGCGGTTGACCTGGTCCTCGATCTGCGCGATCTGCGCCGGCGTCACCGGCTGCGGGTGCGAGAAGTCGAAGCGCGTGTGCTCGTGGTCCACCAGCGAGCCCTTCTGGGTGACGTGCGCGCCGAGCACGTCGCGCAGGGCGCGGTGCATCAGGTGCGTGGCCGAGTGGTTGCGCATGGTCGCGCGGCGCACCGATTCGCCGACCGTCGCGCTCACCGTGTCGCCGACCTTGAGAGCGCCGGACTTGAGCGTGCCGTGGTGGCTGAAGGCGTTGGCGCCGATTTTCTGCGTGTCGGCAACCTCGAACAGGGAACTGGGAACAGACTTGAGTCTGTCCCCATTTCCCGTGATCACACCCTTGTCGCCGACCTGGCCGCCGGACTCGGCGTAGAACGGCGTGTCCGACAGCACGACGGTGCCGGCCTCGCCGGACTTCAGTTCCTTGACCGGCGTATTGTCGCGGTACAGCGCCAGCACCTTGCTCTTGTCGGCGACCAGGTGCTCGTAGCCGATGAAGCAGCTCGCCGCGCCGTCGTACTTCAGCTCCTCGCCGGCCTTGAAGCTGCTGGCCGCGCGGGCGCGGTCGCGCTGC
>JBQTJQ010000149.1:0-3144 GCA_052386975.1 Gammaproteobacteria bacterium
GAATTGCAGCGCCGCTGCCAGGAAGTGGTGGACTGGGCTTCCGCCCAGGGCGACCACAATCCGATCCTCTCCATCCACGACGTCGGCGCCGGCGGCTTGTCGAACGCGCTGCCCGAGCTGGTGCATGCCGACGATCGTGGCGGCGAGATCCGCCTGCGCGCCATCGCCTCGGCCGATCCATCCTTGTCACCGATGGAGATCTGGTGCAACGAGGCGCAGGAGCGCTACGTGCTGGCCGTCCTGCCCGAGCACGTGCCGGCACTCGAGGAGGCCTGCGAGCGCGAGCGCTGCCCGATCGCGATCGTCGGCCGCGCCGTCGCCGAGCGCACGCTGCGCGTTGCCGACGACGACGGCAGCGCCGCCGTCGACATGCCGATGCCGGTGCTGCTGGGCAAGGCGCCACGCCTGCACCGCGATGCGCGCCGCGCGCCGTCGCCCGGCGTCGCCTTCGATCATCGCTCGATCGACCTGGCCGACGCCGCCGCGCGCGTGCTGCGCTTCCCGGCGGTTGCGTCCAAGCAGTTCCTGATCACCATCGGCGACCGCACCGTCGGCGGCCTGACCGTGCGGGACCAGATGGTCGGGCCCTGGCAGGTGCCGGTGGCGGATTGCGCCGTGACTGCGGCCGGATTCTCCGGCGTCGCAGGCGAGGCCATGGCGATGGGAGAGCGTACGCCGCTGGCGCTGCTCGACGCGCCCGCCTCGGGCCGCATGGCGGTCGGCGAGGCGATCACCAATATCGTGTCGGCCCGCATCGCCAGGCTCGGCGACGTCAAGCTCTCCGCCAACTGGATGGCGGCCGCCGGCCACGGCGACGAGGACGCGCGCCTGTACGACACCGTCCGTGCGGTCGGCGCCGAGCTGTGCCCGGCGCTGGGCATCGCCATCCCGGTCGGCAAGGATTCGCTGTCGATGCGCGCGATGTGGAAGGGCGAGCAGGGCAGCGCGACCCAGACCGCGCCGCTGTCGCTGATCGTCTCGGCCTTCGCGCCGGTCGCCGACGTGCGCACGTCGCTGACGCCGCAGCTGCGCACGGTCGCCGAGCCGACGCGCCTGCTGCTGATCGACCTCGGCGCCGGCAAGAACCGCCTCGGCGGCTCGGTGCTGGCCCAGGTGCACGGCGCGCTCGGCGAGGTGCCGCCCGACCTCGACGATCCGGCGCTGCTCAAGGCCGCGTTCGAGGCGGTGCAGGCGCTGAACGAGCAGGGCAAGCTGCTGGCCTGCCACGACCGCTCCGACGGCGGCCTGCTGGCGACGCTGTGCGAGATGGCCTTCGCCGGCCACTGCGGCATCGACATCGCGCTCGACGAGGTCGGTGACGACCCGGTCGCGGCGCTGTTTACCGAAGAGCTCGGCATCGTGGCGCAGGTGCGCCAATCGGACCTTGCCGGCGTGCGCAAGCGCCTCACGGCCTCGGGCCTGACGGTGGCCGACCTGGGCACGATCGGCGACCACGACGCCGTGCGTTTCAGCTACCGCGAGCGCGTGCTGCTCGAGGAGCCGCGCGCCGTGCTGTACCGCATCTGGGCCGAGACCTCGTACCGGATCGCCGCGCAGCGCGACAACCCCGAGTGCGCGCGCGAGGAGTTCGAGTCGGCCGGCGATGCGGGCGACGTCGGGCTGAGCGTCTCGCTGAGCTTCGATGCGGCGAAGGCGCCCGTCGTGCTGAAGGCGCGGCCGCGCGTGGCGATCCTGCGCGAGCAGGGCGTCAACGGCCAGGTCGAGATGGCCTGGGCCTTCCACAGCGCCGGCTTCGACAGCGTCGACGTGCACATGACCGACCTGATCGAGGGCCGGGTGAAGCTCGACGATTTCCGCGGTGTGGTCGCCTGCGGCGGGTTCTCCTACGGCGACGTGCTCGGCGCGGGGCAGGGCTGGGCCAAGTCCATCCTGTTCCACGAGCGCACGCGCGCCGCGTTCGCCGAGTTCCTGGCGCGCAAGGACCGCTTCGCGCTCGGCGTGTGCAACGGCTGCCAGATGTTCGCGGCGCTGAAGGAGATCGTGCCCGGCGCGAAGCACTGGCCGATGTTCCGACGCAACAAGTCCGAGCAGTTCGAGGCGCGCTGGACCCAGGTCGAGGTGCTCGACAGCAAGTCGCTGTTCTTCGCCGGCATGGCGGGCAGCAAGCTGCCGATCGCGGTCGCGCACGGCGAAGGCCGCGCCGAGTTCGCCGGCGGCTCCGACCTCGCCGCGCTGAAGAAGGACGGGCAGGTCGCGATGCGCTTCATCGACGCCCGCGGCAAGGCCGCCGCGCGCTATCCGCAGAACCCGAACGGCTCGCCCGAAGGCGTCACCGCCCTGTGCAACGACGACGGCCGCGTGACGGCGCTGATGCCGCACCCCGAGCGCACCATCCGCGGCGTCACCGGATCGTGGTGGCCGCGCGACTACACTGAGTTCACCCCCTGGATCCAGATGTTCCGCAACGCCCGCAAGTGGGTGGGCTAGGCCGCAAGCTGCTGGCCCGCGCGCTGCGCCGCGCCGTGACGCCGCTGCTGCCGCCGGGCTGGCGCCTGCCGTTGGCCTACGGGCTCGCCCGCCTCGACGGCGGCGTCGAGCCGGAGCTGCGCCAGCTCCATCGCCTGGGCCCGAATCGCGGCACCGCGCTCGACGTGGGCGCGAACGAGGGGCAGTTTTCGTGCCGCCTGGCCCGGCTCTACGACCGCGTCGTGGCGTTCGAGATCAACGACAGCCTTACCGCGCCGCTGCGGGCGTACGCTGTCGGGCGAAACGTCGAGGTGCACGGCGTCGGGCTGTCGGACGCGGAAGGGAGCAGGACGCTGTACGTCCCGGTGAAGCACGGCCAGGCGTTGCACGGCTGGGCCAGCCTGCGCGCCGGCAACCTCCCCGATGCCGACTCGCACCTCGAATTGCCGGTGACGGTGCGCACGCTGGATTCGTTCGGCCTCGAGGACGTCACCTTCCTCAAGGCAGACGTCGAGGGCCACGAGCCGCAGTTGCTGGCCGGCGCGCGGGAAACGATCGGTCGCTGCCGTCCGGTCGTGCTGATCGAGGTAAAGGCTGCGAACCGCGCGGCGGTCGCCGGTTTCTTCCGCGAGTTGGGTTACGCCGAGCGGCGGCTGGAGGACCTGACCGGGACACCGGGCTCGCCGGAGAACTTCCTCTACCTGCCCGGTTGATCAA
>JBQTJQ010000150.1:0-1777 GCA_052386975.1 Gammaproteobacteria bacterium
CAGCACGCGCAAGAGGCGCACGCCCAGGACCGACCGGCTCTGCGCGCCGAGGCCGTAGGTCCGCCGCACCTGCCCCTCTTCTGACGCATGCTCGTCGTTGTCGTGCGGGTCCTCCGCGCGCGGCGGCTCCTCCAGCGCGACGATCTGCTTGACCAGGCTCTTCGGTGTCTCGGGCTTGCGCAGCAGCACGACGATGCCACCCTCGGTGCCGATGCGATGCAGGGCGCGGCGCAGCGGCCAGCCGAACTGCGGGTGCTCCGCGCCGAGCACGTCGCTCAGCGTGTTGCGCAGGTGCACGCGCACCAGCGTGGGCGCCTTCGCGTCGATCTCGCCCTTCACCATCGCCAGGTGCACGGTGTTGTCGATCGAGTCCTGGTAGGTCACCAGGCGGAACTCACCGAACTCGGTGCTGAGCCTGGTCTCCGCGACGCGCTCGATGGTGTGCTCGTTCTGCAAGCGGTAGCGGATCAGGTCGGCGATGGTGCCGATCCTGAGGTCGTGCTCGCGCGCGAACCTCTCGAGGTCGCCGCGGCGCGCCATGGTGCCGTCCTCGTTGAGGATCTCGACGATCACGGCGGCGGGCTCGAGGCCCGCCAGCCGCGCCAGGTCGCAGCCGGCCTCGGTGTGGCCGGCGCGCGTCAGCACGCCGCCGGGCTGCGCCATCAGCGGGAACACGTGCCCCGGCTGCACCAGGTCGTCGGCACGCGCGGTCGGCTTCACCGCGGTGCGCACGGTGTGCGCGCGGTCGAAGGCGGAGATGCCGGTGGTGACGCCTTCGGCCGCCTCGATCGACACGGTGAACGCGGTGCGGTGCTTGTCGTCGCCGTAAGCCACCATCGGCGGCAGGCGCAGCTGGCGGCAGCGCTCGGCGGTCAGCGTCAGGCAGATCAGGCCGCGCCCGTAGCGCGCCATGAAGTTGATGTCCTCGGGACGCACCAGGCTGGCGGCCATGACGAGGTCGCCCTCGTTCTCGCGATCTTCGTCGTCCATGATCACGACCATCTTGCCGGCCTTGAGGTCGGCGACGATGTCTTCAGTGGGGTCGAGGGCGGCTCGCCGAGCTTGCCCCAAGTGGCTGACTTTGTTCACTTTCTTATCAACTTTTCCAGGTAACGTGCGACCAGGTCAACCTCGAGGTTCACCGGGTCGCCGGGCTTCAGGCGCCCCAGCGTGGTCTGCCGGAGCGTGTGGGGAACAATGTTAACGCCAAACTCCCCGGACCCCGCCTCGTTGACGGTCAGGCTGACGCCGTCGACGCAGATCGAGCCTTTCCTGGCGACGTAGCGCGACAGGCCCTTGGGCAGCGAGAAGCCGAGGCGCTGGCTGCGGCCCTGCGGCCAGCGCGACTTGAGCTTGCCGATGCCGTCGACGTGCCCGGACACCAGGTGGCCGCCCAGCGGCTGCGCCAGCGTCAGGGCCTTCTCCAGGTTCACGGCGCTGCCCACGGCCCAGCGGTTCGCGGTCGTGGTGTCGAGCGTCTCCACCGACAGATCGGCGCTGAAGCGCCTGCCGCGCAGCGAGACCACGGTCAGGCACACGCCGCTGCAGGCAATGCTGTCGCCGATGCGCACGCCCTTGAGGAAGCGCGCGTCGGCCTCGATCGCCAGGCGCCGGTCGCCGCCAGCGGACAATGCCGCGACCACCTTGCCGAGCGACTCGACGATGCCGGTGAACATCCGGACGGAGCCTATGAAGGAACCGCGGTGATGCGCAGGTCCGGCCCGATCATGCGCGAGTCGGTGTAGCGCAACTGGATGCGCTGCTCGAGCGCGGCCAT
>JBQTJQ010000151.1:0-5513 GCA_052386975.1 Gammaproteobacteria bacterium
TCGGAGTTCTAGCCGAAGCTGGACACCTCGAACAGGGCCCACTCCGGATCCCGGATCAGTGGATCGACGATCCGACCCGCAGCATCCATGAGGGTGTTGTACACGGTGATGGTGGTGTTCGACGCGGCCTTGCCGCGCTGGCCGAACAGGTACTGCTTGCGCTTGCCGTCAAAATCCACGCCGACCAGCTCGCCGGTCCTCCGGGGCGCCAGGAAGTAACCGAAATCCATGCCGAGCTCGGCGACGACGCGCTCCGACCCGACCCAGTCGAAGTCGACGACACTCTCGGACTGGCCGAAGTTCAGCCCGCCAGTCACTGCGAAATCAGACAAGCGGATGAAGCCCATCGCGTATTGATTCCCGATCCTCTTGCTGGTCGCGATGTAGTCGCCGTTGGGCGACAGCTTCACTTCCTCGAACGCGGCGGGACGGGCGAAATCGCGCACCGGGACGACTTGTGCGGCGGCGGGCGCAACGGCAAGTGCCGCGAGCAGCGCCAGGGACAGGGTTGCTTTCATTGGCTTGGACGGATCCTCGGGAGAACGCGCATTCTCCCAGAACCGGGCCGCCCTTTGCGACTATTTCGCGGCCGCCGGCGGAGCCCCCGGGCCGATGTGCTTCTCGAGGAATGCCAGCATCTTTTCGTAGAGCTCGGCGCGGTTATTCTCGTTGGCGAAGCCATGACCTTCGTCGCGCATCGCCAGCCACTCGAACGGATGCTTGCGCTCATCGAGGGCGGCGCGTAGCTTTCTCGCCTGCTCGAACGGCACGCGCCGGTCCCAGACGCCGTGCACGATGAACACGGCCGCCTTGAGCTTGTCGATGTGCGTGAGCGGCGACTGCTCTCGCTCGATCTCGGGCGTGTCGCCGATGAACTCGGACATGTAGTACTTGCCGTCGCGGATGTTCTTGATGTCCGAGCGCCGCTTGAGGGACGCCAGGTCATACGGCCCCGCGAACGGGATCGCGCACTTGTAGGAATCGGGCTCGCGCACGGCGCTCATCATCGACGCGTAGCCGCCGAAGCTCACGCCGTAGATGCAGACGCGCTGCGGATCGACGAAGCCTTCCTTGGCGACGTGCCGCAGCCCGTCCGTGATGTCGTCGATCATCCCGACCCAGTTCTTCTTGCCGGCGTCGTGCAGCGCGTTCCCGTAGCCGCCCGACCCGCGGAAGTTGACCTGGACCACGGCGTACCCCCGGCTCGCCAGCAGCTGCGGCTCGGCGTCCCAGGCCCACCGGTCGCGGATGCCGAAGGGACCCCCGTGCGGGTTCACGACCAGCGGCAGGTTCTTCGGCTCGCGTCCAGGCGGTAGCGTGAGGTAACCATGAATCGTGCGGCCATCGCGGGCCCGGAATTTCATGGGGCGCCGCTCGCCCATCTGCTCGGGCTTGATCCACGAATGGCGCGAGAGCAGCCGCCGAATCTTGCCCTTGGCGGAGTCGAGCAGGTAGTACGTTCCCGGGTCCTTGTCGCTGTAGGCCAGGAACACGACTTTGGTGCCATCGAGCGACCAGGAGAAGCCGCCGAGCGAGTTGCCCGGGAACGTATTCTGCAGGGTCGTCAGAACCTTTCCTTCGGCCGAGTCCGGCGCCAGCACGCGCATCTCAGGTTTGCCCGCGGTGAACACGGCGGCGATCGGGCGCGACCGGTCGGCGGAACGCAGGACCCACGACAGCGACTGCGTCGCATCGCACATCACCGCCGTGCGCTTGCCCGTGACGAGGTCCTCGCGAATCAGGCAGGCCCGGTCGAGATCGAGCTCGTCCGAATCGAAATACACCGCGCTTTCCTGCTCCGAGAAACTTACCGGATGGACCGTCGCTTTTTCGAGTGTCCCTTGCGTGAGCTCGGACCAGGAATCGGTGTCGAGATGGTGGACGAAGGAGCGCGTCTTGAACTTGTCGCCGGTCGCGACGGCGTATCGCGGCCGGCCCTGGCTGTCGGTCAGGTAATAGTCGACGAAGTCCGCCGGGGCTCGGGGCTGGCGGATCTGCGCACCGGTGTGAACATTGAGCCGGAACAGCTGGTGCGTCGGCACCTTGTCGCCCCACTCCACGATCTTGATCAGCGCCCAGTCCGGATCCCGCGGCATGGGATCCACCATTTCCGCGTCGGCCCACCGCCCCGTCGAGGCGTTGCCGCGCGCGCCGAACAGGTACCCCTTGCCGCCGCCGTCGACGTCGACGCCGTACAACTCGCCGGTGCCGTGGGGCTGATCGAAGTAGCTGTCGCTGTGGCCGATCGCGACGACAACGCGCGCGGGTCCGACCCACCAGAAATCCAGGATGTGGTTGAACGTGCCGAAGTTCAGGGCGCCGGTCACTTTCGAGTCGCTGATGCGGAAGAAGCCCAGCGTCCAGTGCTGTCCGACGCGCTTGGTCGTCGCGACATAATCCCCGTTCGGCGACAACTTGACCTCGTCCCACTCGGCATCGCGCGCGAAATCGCGCACCGGGACGACCTCGGCGGCGGCGGGCGTGGCAGCGGCGGCGGCGAGCAGCGCCAGCGGCAGGAGGGCTTTCATGGACTCAGGGTCTCTCGGGAGAGCGCGCATTCTCCCAGAACCGGACGGCGTCTTGCGACTACTTTTCGGCGACGACCTTCGCCTCCGGGTTCGACGGGGGCGCTGGGGGCGGCGGCACTCCCGGCCCGATGTACTTCTCGAGGAACGCCAGCATCCTGTCGTAGAACTCGACGCGGTTATCTTCCTTGTAGTAGCCGTGCCACTCCCACCATTTGAACAGCCATTCGTGGGGGTGCTTGCGCGCCTTCAGGGCGGAGCGCAGCAGCCGCGCCTGCGACGGCGGCACCCGCCGGTCGTTGCCGCCGTGCACGATCATGATCGGCGCCTTGAGCTGGTCGATGTAGGTGCTGGGCGACTGCGCCACCTGCTCGGCGCGCGTGCTGCCGATGAAGTCGGCCATGTAGTCGTCGCCGTGCTCCATGAACGAGATGTCCGACAGCGCCATGAACCAGCGCATGTCCCAGACGCCGGCGAACGTGACCGCGCACTGGTACGCGTCGGGCTCGCGCACCACGCTCATCAGCGCCGCGTAGCCGCCGAAGCTGCCGCCGTAGATGCAGATGCGGGCCGGGTCGGCGTAGCCCTCCTTCACCGCGTGGCGCATGCCGTCGGTGACGTCGTCGACGATGCCGACCCAGTTCTTCTTGCCGGCGTCGATATGGGCGTTGCCATAGCCCATCGAGCCGCGGAAGTTGACCTGCAGCACGGCGTAGCCGCGGCTGGCCAGCAGCTGCGCCTCGGAGGTCCATTCCCAGTTGTCGCGCACGTAGAACGGGCCGCCGTGCGGGTACACCACCATCGGCAGGTTCTTCGCCTCGCGCCCCGGCGGCACGGTCAGGTAGCCATGGATCGGGCGTCCGTCGCGGGCCGCGAAGCGGATCGGCCTGCGCTCGGCCTGCTGCTCAGGCTTGATCCAGGGCCGCGTGGTCAGCAGTTGCTTCGGCGCGCCGTCGGCCAGGTCGAGGACGTAGTAGGTGCCGGGATCGCGGTCGCTGTACAGGCGATAAACCATGCGCTTGTGGTCGAGCGAGAAACTGAGGTTGTCGATCCGCATGCCGGGATTGGCCTTCAGCACCACGTCCACGGCCCGGGCCTCGGGCAGCTCGGCGTTGACGATGCGGATGTCGGGGATGCCGGCCTCGTACAGGGCCGCGATCGGAGTCGAGCGATCCGCGGAGTCCAGCGTCCCGGCCAGCGACTGCTGCTCGTCGCAGGACACCACGCTGCGCTGGCCGGAGGCGACGTGCAGGCGCACCAGGCACAGGCGGTCGCCGGTCACTTCGTCCGAGCCGAAATACGCCGCGTCCTCCCGCTCGGAGTAGGTCAGCGGAAACAGCTCGGCCTCGGCCAGCGCGCCTTCCTGCACCGACTTCCAGGTGTCGCTGGCCACGTCGCGCGCGTATGACTTCCAGCGATACTTCGGCGGCGGCGCGCCGGCGGCGAAGCGCACGCGGCCCTGGGTGTCGGTCAGGTAGTACTCGAGGTGCTCCGTCGGCGACGCCATGACGCGGCGCCGCTCCCCGGTGTAGACGTTGAGCCGGTACAGATCGTGGAAGGGCACGTGGCTGCCGAAGCTGGTCACCATGATCAGCGCCCAGTTCGGGTCGCGCGGCAGCGGGTCCACCATCGAGGCACGCTGCATCGCCAGCGTGTTCCAGA
The DNA here is from genome assembly GCA_052386975.1 of Gammaproteobacteria bacterium. Taxonomy (GTDB): domain Bacteria; phylum Pseudomonadota; class Gammaproteobacteria; order Nevskiales; family Nevskiaceae; genus JACPFV01. The sequence continues at coordinate 4,188 of JBQTJQ010000151.1, forward strand.
TGGTGATGCGCGTGTCCCTGCGGACGATGCCGTTGATGCCGAACAGGTAGTTGCGACGCCGGCCATCGACGTCGATGCCGATCATCTCGCCGGTCAGTTGCGGCCGGTCGAAGAAGCTGATGTCGCGGCCGATCTGCGCAACCACGCGCCGTGGGCCGACCCAGCCGTATTCGGCAACGGCGCTGTGGACGTCGAGCTCGAGCTTGCCGGTGACCTGGCTGTCCGCCAGGCGCAGCAGGTGCAGGACCTCGGTTTTCTCGAGGCGCTGGACCATCGCCACGTACTCCCCGTCCGGCGAGAGCTTGATGTCCTTGTAAACCGCGTGGCGCGCGAAATCGCGCACCGGGATCTCGGCGCGCGCGGGCGCGGCCAGGTCTGCCGCAAGCAGAAGAACCGCCAGTGCCAATCGCATGAGGCCCCCCACGCCGTTCCGCGTCGTAAAATCGGCGGTGTGGACCGTGACTATACCCCCGTCGACCAGCTGCTGATGCGCCTGCACCAGGCGCTGTCCGGCGTGGCGCCGCCGCCGGCCGAGGGGACGCGGCCGAATCCCGCCGCCGGCCTGCCGCCGCCCGAGCTCGATGACGCCGCCCGGCGTCACGCCGCCGGCCTGATGCGCGTCAACCACGCCGGTGAGGTCGCGGCGCAGGCCCTGTACCAGGGCCATGCCCTCGCCGCGCGCTCGGCCGCGGTGCGCGAGCACATGCTCGAGGCCGCGGCCGAGGAGCGCTCACACCTGGCCTGGTGCGAGGAGCGCCTGCGCGAGCTCGATTCGGCGCCGAGCCGGCTCGACCCGCTGTGGTACGCGGGCTCGTTCGCCATCGGCGCGCTGGCCGGCCTGGCCGGCGACCGCTGGAGCCTGGGCTTCGTCGAGGAGACCGAGAAGCAGGTATCGGAACACCTGTCCGGTCACCTCGAGAAACTTCCCGACGAGGACGTGAAGAGCCGCGTCATCATCGAAGCGATGCGCGCCGACGAGGAGCGCCACGGCGCCGAAGCCGTGGCCGCCGGAGCGCAGCCGCTGCCGCGGCCGGTCCGGGACCTCATGCGCGCCGTCGCGCGCGTGATGACGCGCAGCGCTTACTGGCTGTAAAGAAACAAGGGGTCAGACCCCTTTTTTCTTACGCGGCGCGCAGCGCGTCGACCACCGGCATGCGCGCCGCGCGCACCGCCGGGAACAGGCCGCCGAAGAAGCCGATCACCAGGGCCCACTTGATGCCTCGCCCGATCAGCTCCGGCGTGACCGCGAACTGGAACGCGACCTGGCTGAAGGTCTGGAAGTTCAGGCCGGACACCTGGAAGCCGTTGAACACGACGTAGGCGATG
>JBQTJQ010000152.1:0-7437 GCA_052386975.1 Gammaproteobacteria bacterium
CCTCGGCATCCAGGCGTTCGAGCCGATCCTGATCGAAGGCAAGGCCATCCAGCTGCATCCGCTGGTCTGCACGGCGTTCAACGCCGACTTCGACGGCGACCAGATGGCCGTGCACGTCCCGCTGAGCCTCGAGGCCCAGCTGGAAGCGCGCGTGCTGATGATGTCGACCAACAACATCCTGTCGCCCGCCAACGGCGAGCCGATCATCGTGCCGACCCAGGACGTGGTCCTGGGCCTGTACTGGATGACGCGCGAGCGCGTCGGCGCCAAGGGCGAGGGCATGCGCTTCGCCGACGTCTCGGAAGTGCACCGCGCCTACGAGTCGGGCCAGGTCGACCTGCAGGCCAAGGTCAAGGTGCGCCTGCGTGACGTCGAGGAGCATTTCGACAAGGCCGGCAAGGGCGAAGTGAGGGAGGTGTTCCGCCTGACCGACACCACCGTCGGCCGTGCGCTGCTGTCCGAGCTGCTGCCGACCAACATCCCGTTCGCGCTGCTCAACCAGACGCTGACCAAGAAGAAAGTCAGCCAGGTCATCAACCACGTGTACCGCCGCGCGGGAACCAAGGAAACGGTGATCTTCGCGGACCAGATGATGTACATGGGCTTCCGCATGTCGACCAAGGCCGGCATCTCGTTCTGCGTGGATGACATGGTCATCCCGGAGCAGAAGGCCAGGATCGTGGCCGACGCCGAGGGCAAGGTGAAGGACGTCAACACCGAGTACGCCACCGGCCTCACCACGTCCGGCGAGCGCTACAACCGCGTGGTCGACGTCTGGTCGCGCGCCAACGACGACATCTCCAAGGCCATGATGGCCAAGATCGGCACGGAGACCGCGAAGGACCGCAAGGGCGTCGAGGTCAAGCAGCCGAGCTTCAACTCGGTGTTCATGATGGCCGACTCGGGCGCGCGCGGTTCGCAGGCGCAGATCCGCCAGCTGGCCGGCATGCGCGGCCTGATGGCCAAGCCGGACGGCTCGATCATCGAGACGCCGATCACGGCGAACTTCCGCGAAGGCCTCAACGTGCTGCAGTACTTCATCTCGACCCACGGCGCCCGCAAGGGCCTCGCGGACACCGCGCTGAAGACCGCCAACTCCGGCTACCTGACGCGCCGTCTGGTCGACGTCGCCCAGGACATGGTCGTGACCGGCGAGGACTGCGGCACCGAGAACGGGCTTTCCATGATGCCGATCGTCGAGGGCGGCGACGTGCTCGAGCCGCTGCGCGATCGCGTGCTGGGCCGCGTGGTCCTGCGCGACGTGCTCAAGCCGGGCAGCAAGAAGGATGACGTGCTGGTGTCCGCGGGCACGATGCTCGACGAGCGCCTGGTCGACAAGCTCGAAGCCGAGTCGGTCGACGAAGTCTGGGTCCGTTCGCCGATCACCTGCGAGCTGCCGTTCGGCGTCTGCGCCAAGTGCTACGGGCGCGACCTCGCGCGCGGCCACGTCGTCAACATCGGCGAGTCGGTCGGCGTCATCGCCGCGCAGTCGATCGGCGAGCCGGGCACGCAGCTGACCATGCGCACGTTCCACGTCGGCGGCGCGGCCTCGCGGGCCGTCGCGGCCGACGGCGTCGATGCGCGCGGCGCCGGCTCCACCCGCTTCCACAACCTCAAGACCGTCAAGCACAGCGACGGGCACCTGGTGGCGGTCTCCCGCTCCGGCGAAATCGGCGTCATCGACGCCAATGGCCGCGAGCGCGAGCGCTACAAGATCCCGTACGGCGCGATGATCACGGTGAAGGACGAGGACGAAGTCAAGCCGGGCCAGCGCCTGGCCAAGTGGGACCCGCACACGCACCCGATCGTCACGGAAATCGCCGGCCGCGTGAAGTTCGAGGACTTCGAGGATGGCGTCACCGTCAACCGCGAGACCGACGACATCACCGGCGTCGCCACGCTGGTCGTCACCGAGCCCAAGACCCGCGGCAGCGCCGGCAAGGACCTGCGCCCGCTGATCAAGCTGGTCGACGGCCGCAACCGCGAGCTGAGCTTCCCGGGCACCGACATCCCGGCCGCCTACACGCTGCCGCCCAAGGCCATCGTCACGGTCGAGGACGAAGGCGAAGTGCGCGTCGGCGACGTCATCGCCCGCATCCCGCAGGAAGCCTCGAAGTCGCGCGACATCACGGGCGGCTTGCCGCGCGTGGCCGACCTGTTCGAGGCGCGCAAGCCCAAGGATCCCGCGGTGCTCGCGGAAGCCACCGGCACGGTGCGCTTCGGCGTCGGCACCAAGGGCAAGCAGCGCCTCAAGATCGTCACCAGCGAGGGCGAGGAAGTCGAGCTGCTGGTGCCGAAGTGGCGCCAGATCACGGTGTTCGAGGGCGAGCACGTGCAGCAAGGCGAAGTGATCTCGGACGGCGAGCCTTCGCCGCACGACATCCTGCGCCTCGAGGGCGTGACCGCGCTGGCGAACTACCTGGTCAAGGAAATCCAGGACGTCTACCGCCTGCAGGGCGTGAAGATCAACGACAAGCACATCGAGACGATCATTCGCCAGATGCTGCGCAAGGTGGAGATCGCCGAGCCGGGCGACACCCGCTTCCTGCAGGGCGAGCAGGTGGAGATCTTCGGCGTGCTGGCGGAGAACGCCAAGGTCAAGGCCAAGGACAACGGCCGGGGCGCGAAGTACCACCGCCTGCTGCTGGGCATCACCAAGGCCTCGCTGTCGACCGAGTCGTTCATCTCGGCGGCGTCGTTCCAGGAGACCACGCGCGTGCTCACCGAAGCCTCGGTGCGCGGCTCGCGCGACGAGCTGCGCGGCCTCAAGGAGAACGTCATCGTCGGCCGCCTGATCCCGGCGGGCACCGGCCTGGCCTACCACGAGCAGCGGCGCAAGCAGCGCGGCGGCTCGTTGCTGGCCGAGCTGCAGATGCCCTCGGGCACCGGCGCGTTCGAGGCCGTGGGCGGCGAGTCGCCGATCACCGGCGGCGGCGCGGCCGAGTCGGAGTCCGAGGAGAAGTCCGCGGCATCGGAAGAGTGAGGCTGATGCGGTAAGAGAGAGCCCCGGACCTCCGGGGCTTTTTCTTTTCAAGCCGACACGCGGTCCGGTTCTAGGCGCCATCCGGGGATAGGCGGCGCTACACTCGCAGCATGCGCGCCGAGACGCTCGCGCTGGGCCTGGGAATCGCGGGGCTGCTGGTGGCGGCCACGCTGGCGCTGCGCCCGGCGCCGCTGCCGCTGCCCCGCACCGGCCCGGAGCACGCGCAATTCCCGCCGGCACCGCGCATGCGGATGGCCACCGGCCGCTCCGGGTTGCCGGTGGTGCTGGCGCTCGACGGCGAGATCGCGCGCATGGGCCGGGCCGCGCCGCGGCTCGAGCCGCTGCGCCGGGCCTTCCTCGACGCGCCGAACCTCACGCAATTCGCCATGGATCGCCTGCCGCGCGCGATCGCCGGCGACGGCGCCAGCCAGTACTTCATCTACCTCGCGCTCGAGCAATGCCGCGGTTACCTGCGGCGCGACCTCGAGAGCGCGCGCCTCAACCTCGAGAACATGCTGAACGTGCAGGACCTCGCCGGCGAGGAGCGCGTCGCCTGGCGCAACGAGTACGAGCGCTGCCGCGGCTTCGGGCTCGGCGGCTGGGACGCCATCGGCCAGGCGCTCGGTGCGGAAGAGCCCGGATCGGAAGCCGAATACGCCTCGCTCTGGTTTGAGCGCGCCGGGCAAGCCGGCTATCCGACCGCGCTGGCCGAACTCGCGCTGCGGCCGAGCCCGATCGGCGCCCCCGAGCGCGAGGCGATGCTGCGCGATGCGCTGGCCAGCGGCGGGCCCGACGTCTACTGGCTGCTGTTCGCGCACAGCGCCGACGTGCCCTCGGGCGAGGCCAGCGTGCCGTCGCTGGCCTGGCTGATCGTTGCTTGCCGGTCCGGCCAGGACTGCTCCGAGCAGGCCCGCTGGTACCGGGGGTTTGCCTGCCTGCAGGGGTACGGCTGCACCGAAGGCCGGTCGGCGCTCGAGCACTACTGGTTTTCCGCCCCAGTTCGGGAGCGCGACCAGGCCTGGATCCTGGCGGCCCGCATGGAAGTGGCGCTTCGGGCGGGGCAGTGGGACGAACTGCCGTTTCCGGACCTGGAAAGGCTGGATTACAGGCGCCTTTGGGAGCCTGCTAAACGGTGACGCCAGCGTCAACTTAACCGTCGGGCCGGGGTGCCTGACGCTGCCCGCCGGCACCTGAAAAAGGGCGAATAAACGCCTGTTGACACAGGCACCCGAGGTCACGATAATGCGCGCCCTTTCATGGCGGGCTGGCCCTTGGCCGGTCCGCTATTTCTTTCCAAATCCGGGACGTACTGTGCCTACGATCAACCAGCTTGTGCGCCGCGGCCGTTTGTCGCCGACGGCGAAGTCGAAGGTGCCGGCCTTGGGGGGCAATCCCCTGAAGCGCGGCGTGTGCACTCGTGTCTACACGACCACGCCGAAGAAGCCGAACTCGGCCCTGCGCAAGGTCTGCAAAGTACGTCTCACCAATGGCTTCGAAGTCATTTCGTACATCGGCGGCGAAGGCCATAACCTGCAGGAACACTCGGTCGTCATGATTCGCGGCGGCCGCGTCAAGGATCTCCCCGGTGTCCGCTACCACACGCTTCGCGGCGTGCTGGACTGCGCCGGCCTCGAAAAGCGCCGCCAGGGCCGCTCCAAGTACGGCGCCAAGCGCCCCAAGGGTAACTAAGCCATGTCTCGTCGCCGCAAGCCCGAGATCCGCACCATCCTGCCGGATCCGAAATTCAAGTCCGAGCTGCTCGCCAAGTTCATCAACAAGATCATGGAGCGCGGCAAGAAGTCGCGCGCCGAAGAGATCGTGTACGGCGCGCTCGCGACCATCGCCGAGAAGAAGAAGACCGACGCGCCGCTGACCGTGCTCGAGCAGGCGCTCGAGAACGTTCGGCCGTCGGTCGAGGTCAAGTCGCGCCGCGTCGGCGGGGCCACCTACCAGGTGCCGGTCGAAGTGCGCACCGTGCGCCGCAACGCGCTGGCGATGCGCTGGCTCATCGAGGCCTCGCGCGCGCGCGGCGAGCAGGGCATGGCCGCGCGCCTGGCGGCCGAGCTGATGGACGCCGCGGATCATCGCGGCGCCGCGGTGAAGAAGCGGGAGGACACCCACAAGATGGCCGAGGCCAACAAGGCCTTCGCCCATTTCCGCTGGTAATCCCCGAGAGCATTCGAGCACAGTCATGGCGCGCAACACTCCCATCGAGCGGTACCGCAACATCGGCATCTCTGCCCACATCGACGCGGGCAAGACGACGACGACCGAGCGCGTGCTGTTCTACACCGGCGTGAACCACAAGATGGGCGAGGTTCACGACGGCGCCGCGACCATGGACTGGATGGAGCAGGAGCAGGAGCGCGGCATCACCATCACCTCGGCCGCGACCACCGCGTTCTGGAAGGGCATGGGGCTGCAGTTCCCCGAGCACCGCATCAACATCATCGACACGCCGGGCCACGTCGACTTCACCATCGAAGTCGAGCGCTCGATGCGCGTGATCGACGGCGCCTGCATGGTGTACTGCGCCGTGGGCGGCGTGCAGCCGCAGTCCGAGACGGTCTGGCGCCAGGCCAACAAGTACAAGGTCCCGCGCCTGGGCTTCGTCAACAAGATGGACCGCGCCGGCGCCGACTTCTTCAAGGTCGTGAAGCAGATGAAGGATCGCCTGGGCGCGAATCCGGTGCCGATCGTCATCCCGATCGGCGCCGAGGACAAGTTCGCCGGCGTGATCGACCTGATCAAGATGAAGGCGATCAACTGGGACGACGCCTCGCAGGGCATGAAGTTCGAGTACGCCGAGATCCCGGCCGACCTCAAGAAGGCCGCCGAAGAGTGGCGGGAGAAGATGATCGAGGCCGCTGCCGAGGCCAACGACGAGCTGCTGCACAAGTACCTCGAGTCGCACTCGTTGAGCGAGGACGAGATCCGCGCCGGCCTGCGCGCGCGCACCATCCGCCAGGAAATCGTGCCGCTGCTGTGCGGCAGCGCGTTCAAGAACAAGGGCGTGCAGGCGATGCTCGACGCCGTGGTCTATTTCCTGCCGGCCCCGAGCGACATCGGCGCCACCAAGGGCACCGACCCGGACAAGGCCGAGGTACACCTCGAGCGCAAGGCCGACGACCAGGAGCCGTTCGCGGCCCTGGCGTTCAAGATCATGTCCGACAAGTACGTCGGCTCGCTGACGTTCATCCGCGTCTACTCGGGCGTGCTGAACTCGGGCGACAGCGTGTTCAACCCGCTGACCGGCAAGGACGAGCGCATCGGCCGCCTGATCCAGATGCACGCCAACGAGCGCACCGAGATCAAGGAAGTGCGCGCCGGCGACATCGCCGCGTGCGTCGGCATCTCGCACATCATCACCGGCACCACGCTGTGCGATCCGGACAAGCCGATCATCTTCGAGCGCATGGAGTTCCCGGAGCCGGTCATCAGCCAGGCGGTGGAGCCGAAGACCAAGGCCGACCAGGAGAAGATGGGCCTGGCGCTGCAGAAGCTCGCCATCGAAGACCCGTCGTTCCGCGTGCACACCGACCAGGAATCGAGCCAGACGATCATCTCGGGCATGGGCGAGCTGCACCTCGAGATCATCGTCGACCGCATGAAGCGCGAGTACGGCGTGCAGGCCAACGTCGGCAAGCCGCAGGTCGCGTACCGCGAGACCATCCGCAAGAAGGTCGAGCAGGAAGGCAAGTTCGTGCGCCAGTCCGGCGGCCGCGGCCAGTACGGCCACTGCTGGCTGACGCTCGAGCCGCTCGAGAGCGGCGGCGGTTTCGTGTTCGAGAACGAGGTCGTTGGCGGCCGCATCCCGAAGGAATACATCCCGGCGATCGAGAAGGGCGTCGAAGAGGCGCTCAAGAACGGCATCAACGCGGGCTACCCGGTGGTGGACGTCAAGGTCACGGTGACCGACGGCTCGTACCACGAGGTCGACTCCAACGAAATGGCGTTCAAGATTGCCGGCTCGATGGGCTTCAAGGAAGGCGCGAAGAAGGCCAACCCGGTCATCCTCGAGCCGATCATGGACGTCGAGGTGGTGACGCCGGAGGACTACCTCGGCAACGTCATGGGCGACCTCAACAAGCGCCGCGGCGTGGTGCAGGCGAGCGAGGACACGCCGACCGGCAAGTCGATCCGCGCCGAAGTGCCGCTGGCCGAGATGTTCCAGTACTCGACCACGCTGCGCTCGATGTCGCAGGGCCGCGCGTCGTACACCATGGAATTCAAGAAGTACCAGGAAGTGCCGCGCAACGTCGCGGAGACGCTGCTGAAGAAAGAAGCCGTTGCAGCCTAATCACAAACCAAACTACGAGAAAAAGTCATGGCCAAGGAAAAGTTCGAGCGCACCAAGCCCCACGTGAACGTCGGGACGATCGGCCACGTGGATCATGGCAAGACGACGACGACGGCGGCGCTGACGAAGATCAGCGCGGACAAGGGCTGGGGCA
>JBQTJQ010000153.1:0-1819 GCA_052386975.1 Gammaproteobacteria bacterium
GGCCCGGGCTGGCGCCGTGGCGCGTCCACCACGTCGGTCACCCGCCCCTCGTGGATCCACAGCGTCGCCGGCGGAACCCACGGCCGCGCCAGCCACGACAGCCCGCCGAGCGCCATGGCGCCGCCCACCAGCAGCGCCCAGTGCAGCGCGCGCCCGCGGTCGATCAGGTTCAGCAGGCTCGGCACCGCCAGCACCGCGACACTGGCCGAGGCCAGCGCCAGCGTCTGCGTGGTGGTGAGGTGCAGCAGCACCGGCGCCACCGTCAACGCGCCGACGTAGACCGCCAGCGCGTGGAAGCCGAGGTGCAGCCACGGGCGTTTCGCGATCCGCCCGAAGTACAGCGGGTCCCACATCGAGCACAGCGCCGCCGCCAGGGCCGCGCCGGTGAAGGCGGCCTGGCCGGTACTCCAGGTGGTGGTGTGCAGGAAGAACGGCAGCGTGAAGAAGAAGGTCTCCTGCTGGATGGCCTGGATGCCGAAGCGCAGCACGCCGGGCGACAGGCGCAGCGTGCGGGCCCACGCCTCCTCGGCCAGGATCAGCACCCAGCCCAGGATCAGCAGCGCGCTGATCCACTGCGCCAGCCATTCGCGGCGCTCGATCAGCAGGAAGCTGGCGAGCCCGGCACAGAACGACAGCGGCGCCAGCGCATACCGGTAGCGGTGCAGCCACTCGAGCAGGCGGTGCCAGCGGTTGGCGGATGCGGGAGTCGGCTCCATGGCGCATAAAATAGGACAGATTCATTTTTCCTGGGAACCCGTGCGCGCCTTTCGCTACTACGATTTCCTCGTGGCCGGGATGGTTGCGGTCCTCCTGTGCTCGAACCTGATCGGGCCGGCCAAGGTCTGCGCCGTCACCCTGCCCGTGCTCGGCCTGGTCACGTTCGGTGCCGGCAACCTGTTCTTCCCGATCAGCTACATCTTCGGCGACGTGCTGACCGAGGTGTACGGCTACGCCCGCGCGCGGCGCGCGATCTGGGCCGGCTTCGGCGCGATGCTGTTCGCGACCTTCATGGCCTGGGTGATCCTCCACATCCCCGCGGCCGACACCGAGTACAACCGCGCGCTGCAGCCGGCGCTCGAGACCGCGTTCGGCACCACCACCCGCATCGTGCTCGCCAGCATCGCCGCCTACTGGGTCGGCGACTTCGTCAATTCATTCGTGCTGGCCAAGATGAAGATCTGGACCGAAGGCCGCCACCTGTGGACGCGCACCATCGGCTCGACCATCTGCGGCCAGGGCATCGATTCGGTGATCTTCTATCCGCTGGCGTTCTACGGCATCTGGACCCACGACACGCTGCTCGCGGTCATGGGCTTCAACTTCCTGTTCAAGGTCGGCGTCGAGGCGGCGTTCACGCCGGTGACCTACTTCGTGGTCGGCCGCCTCAAGCGCGCAGAGGGCGTGGACACCTACGACCGCGGCACCCACTTCACGCCGTTCTCGCTGAAGGACGAAGGCGAGCGCCAGGGCTAGTCGCGCGGCTCCACGCGCAGCGACTGGTGCAGGTACTGGGCCGACTGGCCACGCCTGAGTTCCGCCACCGACAGCTGCACCGTGACCGGCGTCTTGCCGATGTTCTCGGCCAGTTGGCGGTCCGCCGCGAAGCGCGTGCCGGCCGCGTCGACGTCGCGGGTGTCGAGCACCAGCGGCGGCGCGCCGGCGACCGAGCCGCCGGTGAGCTGCACCTTCGAGCCCTGCGCATGCAGGCCGCCGGCGATCTCGGTATCCACCACCTCGACGTCGGAATCGACGACCTGCAGCGAACCGATGCGGGCCCCGCTGATCCGCACGCCTCGGCAGCGCGTCAGCGTCAGCTTCG
>JBQTJQ010000154.1:0-19519 GCA_052386975.1 Gammaproteobacteria bacterium
ACGTTCTCCAGCGCGGTGAAGCCGGACAGCAGCTGGAACGACTGGAACACGAAGCCGACAGTGCCGGCGCGCGCGCCCGCGCGGTCGTCCTCGGCCAGCGTGTCGATGCGCGTGCCGGCCAGGTGGATCTCGCCGGCGGTGGGCGAGTCGAGCCCGGCCAGCAGCGACAGCAGGGTGGTCTTGCCGGAGCCGGAGGCGCCGACGATGGCCACGGTCTCGCCCGGGCCGACCGTGAGGTTGGCGCCGCGCAGGATCTTCAGCGCCGGCGCGGGACCGCCATGGCGGTCCCCATCGAGGCTGTTAATCTCCTTGCGGACATCGATTGCGGATACGGCGGCGTTCATGCGGCGCGTTCTCTTCCTGGTATTGATGCTTTGCCTCGGGCCGGCGGTCGCGGCGCCGGTCGCGGCGCCCGTGCTGCGGGGCTGGGGCCACAGACGGTCGGCGGCCTTCGGCATCCCGCTCGAGTCGGGCTGGGCGCAGCTGCTGCAGCAGCGGCTGCGCCAGCAAGGGTATCCGCACCGGGTGGTGAACGGAAGCGTGTCCGGCGAGACCACGGCGGGCGGGCTGGCGCGGCTGCCGGCGGCGCTGAAGGCGCACCGCCCGGCGATCGTGCTGATCGAGCTCGGCGGCAACGACGGCCTGCGCGGGCTGCCGCTCAAGGACCTGCGCGCCAACCTGCGCGGCATGGTGTCGCAGTCGCGCGCCGCCGGCGCGCAGGCGCTGGTGTTCGAGATGACGGTGCCGCCCAACTACGGCGAGGCCTACACGCGCGGCTTCACGCAGGCCTTCGGCAAGGTCGCGCGCGAACAACAGGCGCGCCTGGTGCCGTTCTTCCTCGCCTCGATCGCGCTCGACCCGAAGTGGTTCATGGAAGACGGCATCCACCCGACCGTCGCCGCGCAGCCGCTGTTGCTCGACGCCGTGTGGCCAACGCTGCTGCCGGCGCTGAAGGCGCCTCAGCGCCCCGATCAACGCAAGTAGCGGTCGAGGAAATCCAGCGCCGCATCCACTGCGGCGCCGTCGACGAGGAACGCGGTGATGTGGCCGTGGCCGCGGATCACGAAGTACTCGGTGGTCACGCCCGCGGCGTCCAGCGCCGCCCGGTAGCGCTCGGCCTGGTCGACCGGCACCAGCTGGTCGAAGCCGCCGTGATAGATGAACACCGGCGGATTGCCGCGGCTCACGTGCTCGATCGGCGAGGCGTCGCGATACGACTGCAGCGCCTCGCTGCACGGCTTGCCGATGAACGCCGGCGTCAGGCTGCCGTCGCAGAACGCGGTCAGGTCGCTCGGGGTGCCGCCCGCGACGACCGCGCGCAGCGCGAGCCCGGGCCCGCTCCACTGCGGCTCGTCGGCCATGCCACCCAGCAGCGCGGCGAGGTGGCCGCCGGCGGAATAGCCGAACGCGCCGATGCGCGCGGAGTCGATGCCGAGCGCGCCGCCGGCGGGCGAGCGCATCCAGCGCAGCGCCTGCTGCACGTCGCGCAGCTGCGCCGGCCAGACGTACCTGGGCACGAGGCGATAGGTCGCGTTCACCACCAGGTAACCGCGTTCGGCGAGGCGCTCGGCCAGGCTGTCGACCTGGTCGCGGCTGCCCTGCTTCCAGGCGCCGCCGTGCAGCAGCAGCACCGACGGGAACGGCCCCGCGCCGGCCGGGCGGTAGACGTCGGCCAGCAGGCGCTGGGGCCAGTCGTCCGGCGTGTAGGCCAGGTCGCGCGTGACCTCATATGAAGTGTGCAGCGGCGGCGGCCCGGGCTGCGTCGGCGCGCCGAGGTGCGTGCTGCACGCCGCGCAAACCAGCGCCAGCGCGACGGGGAAGGTCTGTTTCAAGGCGCTTTCATCATAACGGTCTGGACGCCGCCGGCACCCTGGTTCATCCTCCCTGCCGGACTCAGTGCGGCATCGAACGACGGGGGCTTGCTTGAAGATCGCGGTGATCGGCGCCGGCATTTCGGGGCTGGCGAGCGCGCATTTCCTGCAGCAGCGCCACGACGTGACCCTGTACGAGCAGGACGGCCGCGTCGGCGGCCACACCAATACCGTGCGCGTGCCGGCCGCCGGCGGCACGGTGGCCGTGGACACCGGCTGGATCGTCTACAACGCGCCCTGCTACCCGAACCTGGGCGCGCTGTTCGCCGAGCTCGGCATCGAGACGCGCCCCACGCAGATGTCGTTCGGCGTGTCGCTGGGCGGCGGCGCCTGCGAATACAAGGGCAGCGACAACCTGCTCAGCGTGTTTGCCCAGCCATCGAACCTGCTCAGTCTTTCGCACTGGCGCATGATCTTCGGCATCCTGCGGCTCAACCGCACCTGCCGCGCGCGCCTGCGCGGCGGCGAGCTGCCGGCGGGCTCGCTCGGCGAGTTCCTCGATGCCGAAGGCTTCGGCCAGGAGCTGCGCAGCCGCTACCTGCTGCCGATGGCCGGCATGATCTGGAGCTGCTCGCCGCAACAGGCCGCGCAGTATCCGGCCGCCGACTTCATGCGTTTCTTCGAGGCGCACGGGCTGTTCACCACCATGGACCAGCCGCAGTGGCGCACCGTGGTCGGCGGCAGCGACGCCTACGTGCGCAGGATCCTGGCGACGTTCAAGGGCCGCCTGCGGCTCGACACGCGCGTGCGCGCGCTGCGGCGCGATGGCGGCGGCGTGACCGTGTTGACCGACGCGGGCGAGGAGCGCTACGACCGCGTGATCTGCGCGACGCACTCCGACCAGGCCCTGGCGCTGCTCGCCGACGCCGATGCGCTCGAGCGCCGGGTGCTCGGCGGCATCCCCTACACCGAGAGCCGCTGCGTGCTGCACACCGACGAGTCGTTCCTGCCCAGGCGCCGCGCGGCCTGGGCCAGCGGGAACTACACGCACGAGTCCGACGAGATCCACGGCGAGCGCATCAGCGGCAGTTACTGGATGAATTTGCTGCAGGGCATCGCCGGGCCGGTGAATTACGTCGTCACGCTGAACCCCGCGCGCGAAATCCCGCGCCACAGGATCCTCTACGAAACCACCTATCACCATCCGTTCTACGGCGCGGCCTCGGTGGACACGCACGAGCTGCTGCCGCAGGTGCAGAACCGCCACGGCATCGCCTGGGCCGGCGCCTGGTGCGGCTACGGCTTCCACGAGGACGGATTGAAGTCGGCGCTGGCCGCGGTGCGGTCGCTCGATGCGGCCTGCGTGCCGGCGTGGGCGCGCGTCACCCCAGCGAAAGCTGGGGTCCAGGACGCACTGGATTCCGGCTTCCGCCGGAATGACGATGTCGCGGGATTCCTCTACCCCACGCGCGTGATGCACCGCCGCCTGGTCGCGCCGCTGTACCGCTTCGTCTACAAGCTCTTCCACCTGCTGCTGAACGTCGACCGCATCGGCGAGCTGCACGGCAAGCTCAAGCTGTTCTCGCACAACCGCTTCAACCTGGTGTCGTTCCACGACGCCGACCATGGCGGCGGCGAACGCGGCGGCTTGCGCGCCTGGGCCGAGCGGCTGCTGGCCGCCGAAGGCATCCGCCTCGACGGCGGGCGCATCCGCCTCTTGTGCCTGCCGCGCATCCTCGGCTTCGCCTTCAATCCGATCGCGATCTGGTATTGCGAGCACCGCGACGGCTCGCTGCGCGCGGTGATCGCCGAGGTGCGCAACACCTTTGGCGAGAAGCACTGCTACCTGCTCGCAGCCGGCGGCAAGCCGATGGCGCATGAAGGGACTTATGAGAAGGACAAGTGCTTCCACGTCTCGCCGTTCATGGACCTGGTCGGCCGTTACGCCTTCCGCTTCTCCGCGCCGGGCGAGACCGTGCGCGTGCTGATCCACGAGACGCGCGAAGGCGCGCCGCTGCTCGACGCCACGCTGGCCGGCGAGCGTGCCGCGCTGACCGACGGCGCGCTGCTGCGCCAGGTGCTGCGCATGCCGTGGATGACGTTGAAGGTCGTCGCCGGCATCCACTGGGAGGCGCTCAAGCTGTGGCTGCGCGGCGCCCGGTTCCACCGCAAGCCCGAGCCGCCCGAACTGGAGTTCACGTGAGCGCGAAAAAGGGGTCAGGTTCATTTTTTCCCAAGGATCCGGGCGGGGCTACCGAGCTCGTGAAAAGTGAACCTGACCCCTTTTTCGCGCGCGACGGGTTTTCACCCGACCTGCCACGGTCCGGGGTCGGCCTGGGCCTGCGCCTGCTCATGTACATGTTTCGCGGCGTGCGCATCGGCCGTCTCGACGTCACGCTGCCCAACGGCGAACAGCGCCAGTTCACCGGCACCGAGCCCGGGCCGCACGGCGTGCTGCACATCAGGAGCAAGCGCCTGATCCGCTACGTGCTCAAGCACGGCGAGGTCGGCTTCGGCGAGGGCTACCTCGACGGCCTGTGGGATTCGCCGGACCTGGCCGCGCTGCTCGCGGTCATGCACATCAACGAGCCGCACTACAAGGGCCCGTACGAGAAGAACCCGCTGTCGCGCTTGTGGGGCTGGCTGCGCCACAAGATGCGCGCCAACAGCAAGCCGGGTGCGCGCGCCAACATCGAATACCACTACGACCTCGGCAACGAGTTCTACAAGATGTGGCTCGACGAGACGCTGGCCTACTCGAGCGCCATGTTCATCCGGCCCGACCAGTCGCTGAAGGACGCCCAGCTCAACAAGTTCAGGCTTAACTACGAGCGCCTCGAGCTGCGCCCGGAGCACCACCTCCTGGAGATCGGCTCGGGCTGGGGCGGCTTCGCCATCTACGCCGCGCAGCACTCGGGCTGCCGCGTCACCAGCATCACGCTGTCGAAGGAGCAGCTGGCCGAGGCGCAGCATCGCGCAGCCGCCGCCGGCGTCGCCGATCGCGTCAAGTTCGAGCTGCGCGATTACCGCGACGTGCACGAGACCTACGACCGCGTCGTGTCGATCGAGATGTACGAGGCGGTCGGCGAGGCGTACTGGCCGGCGTATTTCGGCGCGATCGCGAAGGCGCTCAAGCCTGGAGGCCGCGCCGCGATCCAGGGCATCACCATCTCGCCCAGGCTGTTCGACCACTACCGCACCAAGCGCGACTTCATCCAGAAGTACATCTTTCCGGGCGGCATGCTGTGCCCGCCGGAACTGTTCCAGGAGCTGGCGCGCCGCGCCGGCCTGGCGCCGTCCGACGTGAGGTTCTATGCGAAGGACTACGCCGACACGCTGGCGCACTGGCACCGCAATGTGTTGGCCGCGCACGACCGCATCGTCGCGCAGTTCGACGAGCGCTTCCTGCGGCTGTGGCGCTACTACCTTGCCTACTGCGAGTGCGCCTTCCGCGTCGGCAGCTGCGACCTGATGCAGATCACGTTGTCCAAACCCGGAGCCTGACCATGCGCCGCAACCTCACGCTGCTCGCGCTCGCCGCGCTGATCGCCCTCATCGGCGTCAGCATCTGGGCGACCACGAAGCTCAGCATCGTGCCGGCGATCCAGGCGCTGCTCGCCGACCCGGGGGCCGGCACCAATCCCTGGTTCGTCGCCACGATCTTCGACGCCTACTTCGGTTTCCTGTGGTTCTGGGCGTGGATCGCCTACAAGGAAACCTCGAACCTCGCGCGCGGCGGCTGGCTCGTCGGCGTGCTGCTGCTGGGCAACATCGCGATGGCGACCTATATGTTGCTGCAGCTGCGCAAGCTGCCGCCCGGAGCGCCGGCGCAGGCCCTGTTGCTGCGCACGGCGTAGGGCGGCATTCCCATGCCGCCAGAAATGTCGGCAAAGGATTGCCGACCTACGGCAACTCCGCCTTCGCTCTGGCAGCGGCGCGTCGTCGCGCCGGTCGTCGCGCAGCTCAGGCAGGGCATCACGCCGGAGAAGATCGCGCTGACGCTGGCGCTCGGCGGCGTGCTCGGCATTTTCCCGATCCTCGGCACGACCATGTTGTTGTGCGCCGTCGTCGGCGTCTGGCTGCGACTCAACCAGCCGATCATCCAGCTGGTGAATTACCTCGTGTACCCGGCGCAGATCGTCCTGCTGATCCCGTTCTATCGCGCCGGCGAGCGGCTGTTCGGCGCCGAGCCGGTGCCGATCGTCGACGTGCCGGGGCTGATCGCGCGCTTCGGCCAAAGCCCCTGGCAATTCATCCTCGACTACGGGATGGTCGGGCTCTACGGGATCGTCGTGTGGTGCCTGGTCGCGCCGGTGCTGACGGCGCTGGCCTACGCGCTGCTGAAGCCGACGCTGGTCGCGACGGCGCGCGGCCTCAAGTCATCCGCGGCCGCGGCGCCGCCGCCGGACGGCGGTTGATCATCCGCTCGAGCCAGGCGTCTTTGCGCGCCCACAGCGCATTGAGCCAGACCTGGAAGCGCTCGCGGAATTTCGGGTCGGAATAGTCGCCGCCGAGCAGTTCCTGCGGCACCGGCAGCACATCGATCTGGATGGCGAGGTCGGCCTGCTCGCCGAGCAGGAAGCTCCACGTCGGCTGGTGGCGGCTGGGGCGGTAGGCGATGGTGACGTCGATGATGCCGGCGAACTGCTCGCCCATCGCGCCGAGCGTCAGCGCCATGCCGCCGGCCTTGGGCCGCAGCAGGTGGCGGTACGGCGAATGCTTCGCCACACGCTTGGCCTCGGAGAATCGCGTGCCCTCGGCGAAGTTCACCACCGTGACGGGGCGGTCGCGATAACGCTCGCAGAAGCGCCGCGTGGTCTCGACGTCGCTGCGGTGGCTGCGCCGGCTCATGAACGGAAAGTCCATGCCCCAGCAGGACCAGCCGATCACCGGCACCCACAGCAGCTCGCGCTTGAGGAAGAAGCACACCGGCGGCGTGCGGCCGGTGAACTGGTCAAACACCAGCAGGATGTCGATCCACGACTGGTGGTTGCCGATCAGCAGGTAGCTCCGGTGGGGGTCGAGCGTGCCGCGCACGTCGATCTCCCAGGCGATCGGAAACATCAGCCGGTAGATCAGGCGGTTGAACGAGGCCCACTGCCGCGCGATGGCGAACATCACGTCGGTGCAGGCGTGCCGGAACGCCGGGATCGGCACCAGCGCCTTGGCGATCGTGAACGGGATGAACAGGATGCCCGCGATCGTGCAAGCCAAGATCAGCGTGACCCCGGCGAGAATGGCGGCCAGCGTCGGCGGCATCAGCAGTGACAGCATGCTTCTCCTCGTTTCAGGCCGGCGTTCCGTGGATCGCGCGGCTGCGCTGGTGCACGGCCTCGATCATCGCCGCGGCGTGCTCGGGCGGCGTCTCCGGCAGGATGCCATGCCCGAGGTTGAACACGTGCCCCGGCCCCGCGCCGTAGCTCTCGAGGACCCGGACCGCCTCGGCGCGAATCCGTTCCGGCTGCGCCAGCAGGATCGCCGGGTCGAGGTTGCCCTGCAGCGCGACCTTGCCGCCCACGCGCACGCGCGCGTCGGACAGCTCGACGGTCCAGTCCACGCCGAGCGCATCGGCGCCGGTCGCGGCCAGCGCCTCGAGCCGCGCGCCGCCGCCCTTGGTGAACAGGATCAGCGGCACGCCGGGCGCGCCGGCCTTCACCGCCTTGACGATCGCCGCCATCGGCGCCAGCGAGCAGCGCGCGAAGGCTTCCGGCGCCAGCACGCCGCCCCAGGTGTCGAACACCATCAGCGCCTGCGCGCCGGCCTGCGCCTGCGCGACCAGGTACTGGCTCACGGCCTGCGTCAGCGTGCGCAGCAGCGTGTCCATCACTTCCGGCGCGTCGTAGGCCATCTTCTTGACCAGGGCGAACTCGTGGCCGCCGCCGCCCTCGACCATGTAGGTGGCCAGCGTCCACGGGCTGCCGGAGAAGCCAATGAGCGGCACCGCGCCCTTGAGCGCCGCGCGGATCGTGCGCACCGCGTCCATCACGTAGCGCAGCTCGGTTTCCGGATCCGGCGCGGCGAGCTTGCGGATCGCATCAAGGGTGCGCACCGGCTCGCGGAAGCGCGGCCCCTCGCCCTCGACGAAGTGCAGCCCGAGGCCCATGGCGTCGGGGATGGTCAGGATGTCCGAGAACAGGATCGCGGCGTCGAGCGGGAAGCGCGCCAGCGGTTGCTGCGTAACCTCGCAGGCGAGGTCGGGCGTGCGCACCAGGTTCATGAAGTCGCCCGCGCGCTTGCGCGTCGCGCGATACTCCGGCAGGTAGCGCCCGGCCTGGCGCATCATCCAGACCGGCGTCACGTCCACCGGCTGGCGCTTGAGCGCCCGCAGGAAACGCTCCGATCTCAGGCCGCCTTCGGCGGCGGGCCTAAGCGAGGGCGTTGGCGATTTCACGCTGGATGGCCTCGGCCGCTGCCTTTGGGTCTTTCGCGTCGCGGATCGGCCGGCCGACGACGATGTAGTCGGCGCCGGCCTTCATCGCCGCGGCCGGCGTCATGACGCGCTTCTGGTCGGAGTCCGATTTGTTCTCGACCGGGCGGATGCCGGGCGTGACGCAGACCAGCTTCGCCCCGATTTCCTTGCGCAGGCGCTCGACTTCGAGCCCCGAGGAGACCACGCCGTCGCAGCCGGCCGCGAGCGCGCGCCGCGCTCGCGACAGCACCAGCTCGCCGACCTCGCACTTGAAGCCGAGGTCGTCGAGGTCGCCGCGATCGAGGCTGGTGAGCGCCGTGACCGCGAGCACGCGCAGGCCGCCGGATTTCGCCTTCGCGGCCGCCTCCATGATGGCCTGGTTGCCGTGCACGGTGCAGAAGTCCGCGCCGCGCTCGGCCAGGGACTTCACCGCGCGCGCCACCGTCTCGGGGATGTCGAAGAACTTCAGGTCCACGAACACCTTCTTCTTCTGCGCGCGCAGCTCCTCGAGGAACTCGAAGAAGCCGGCCGACATGAACAGCTCGAGGCCGAGCTTGTAGAACACCACGGCCTCGCCGAGACGCCCCACCAGCGCGCGGGCGGCCGCGATGTCCGGCACGTCCAGGGCGACGATCAGCCGGTCGCGCGCGGGGGTCATCTCAGCCGGCCGCCGGGCCCGGCCACATGAAGGCGAACACCGCGCCGCCGGCGAAGCCGTAGATCAGCGCGTCGAGCAGGTCCTTGGCGACCGCTGCCCAAGGCTTGCCCATCCAGATCCCGTCGGAAACGCTGCCGACCGCGTAGGCGAGGAAGGCGATGCTGGCCGTGACGCGCAGCACCTGCATCGGCGCGGTGCCGGCCGCCAGCGTGTGCGCTGCGATGTACGCGACCATGAAGGACACCAGCAGGTTCAGCGCGAACCAGCAGCCCAGCATCTTGCCCATGTTGGGCATGCCGTTGGGCAGCACCCACATGACCGCGACCGGGCCCTCGACGAAGCGCTGCTGGATCTCGGGCTTGGCCATGTCCTGCGGGCCGAGGCAGTGCGGCACCGAGTACTGGCCCGGCGTGGCGCTGCCCTTGCGGATCGCGGCGCGCACCTCGTCCTCGTTCGACAGCTTGCGGTAGTCGGCGTTGTGCCACTTGAACACCATGTGGATCAGGCTGCTGGCGAAGAACACGGCAACCGCGCCAAGCACGATCGGCAGCCACAGCGATGCGAGAGAAACCATGTGCGCCCCCAATGGAATGGATGCGGCGTGCATTATGCCCGCCTCACAGCTTCAGGTAGTCCAGGATTCCCTGTGCCGCCTCACGGCCCTCGAACACCGCGGTCACCACGAGGTCGGAGCCGCGCACCATGTCGCCGCCGGCGAAGACTTTCGGGTTGGCGGTCTGGAACGAGGGCTTCTTCACCACGCGCATCTTGCCGTCGTCGTGCACCGCGAGGCTGTGCTCGGCGAACCACGGCGCCGGACTGGGGCGGAAGCCGAACGCGACGATCACGCGGTCGCATTCGAGCACCTGCTCGGAGCCCGGCACCGCCTCGGGCGCGCGCCGGCCGCGCTTGTCGGGCGGGCCCAGGCGCGTCTCGACCAGCTTCACGCCTTCGACCTTGCCGTTGCCGACGATCTCGAGCGGCTGGCGGTTGAACAGGAACTCGACGCCCTCTTCCCTGGCGTTGGCCACTTCTTTTCGGCTGCCCGGCATGTTGGCCTCGTCGCGCCGGTAGACGCAGCTGACCTCGCGCGCCTTCTGGCGCGCCGCGGTGCGCACGCAGTCCATCGCGGTGTCGCCGCCGCCGAGCACGGCCACGCGCTTGCCCTTCATGCTGACGAAATCCGACGCGGCCTTCTCGATGCCGAGCACGCGGTTGACGTTCGAGATCAGGTACGGCAGCGCCTCGTGCACGCCGTCGAGCTGCTCGCCCGCAAAGCCGCCCTTCATGTACGTGTACGCGCCCATGCCGAGGAACACCGCGTCGAAATCGCCGAGCAGCTTGCCGAACGGGATGTCGCGGCCGATCTCGGTGTTGAGCACGAACTCCACGCCCATGCCCTCGAGGATCCTGCGGCGGGTCTTGACCACGTCCTTCTCGAGCTTGAACGGCGGGATGCCGAACGTCAGCAGGCCGCCGATCTCCACGTTCCTGTCGTAGACGATCGGCTTGACGCCGTTGCGCGCCAGCACGTCGGCGCAGGCCAGCGAGGCCGGCCCCGCCCCGACCAGCGCCACGCGCCTGCCGGTGGCGACGACCTTCGACAGGTCCGGCCGCCAGCCCTGCTTGAGCGCCTCGTCGGTGATGTATTTCTCGATCGAGCCGATGGTGACGGCGCCGAAGCCTTCGTTGAGCGTGCACGCGCCCTCGCACAGCCGGTCCTGCGGGCAGATGCGGCCGCAGATTTCCGGCAGCGAGTTGGTCTGGTGCGACAGCTCGGCGGCCTTGAACAGGTTGCCTTCCTCGACCAGCTTGAGCCAGTTGGGGATGTAGTTGTGCACCGGGCATTCCCACTCGCAGTACGGATTGCCGCAAGCCAGGCAGCGCCCGGCCTGCTGCGCGGCGGCCTCGGCGCCGTAGTGGCCATAGATCTCGCGGAAATCCTTGAGGCGCACCACCGCGTCGGCCTTGGCCGGGTCCTGGCGCGGCAGGTCGAGGAACTGCATGACGTTCTTTGGCATGCCCGTTCTCCCGAAATTACGCCGCCGCCCGGATGGCCTGCACCAGCGAGGCGATGTCGGCCGCCTTGGGCTTCACCAGCCAGAACTTGCCGATGTAGTCGCGCCAGTCGTCGAGGATCTGCCGGCCCCACTGGCTGCCGGTCATCTCGACGTGGTCCTGGATCAGCGACTTCAGGTAATGCTGGTGCGCTTCCATGTGCTCGGCCAGCACGCGGCTGATGTCGATCAGCTCGTGGTTGTAGCGGTCGACGAAGCCGCGCTTCTCGTCGAGCACGTAAGCGAAGCCGCCGGTCATGCCGGCGCCGAAATTGATGCCGCAGCGCCCAAGCACGACCACCACGCCGCCGGTCATGTACTCGCAGCCGTGGTCGCCGCAGCCCTCGACCACCGCCAGCGCGCCGGAGTTGCGCACGGCGAAGCGCTCGCCGGCGACGCCGGCGGCGTAGAGCTGGCCGCCGGTCGCTCCGTACAGGCAGGTGTTGCCGATGATCGCGGAGTCCTGCGTCTTGAAGCGCGAACCCTTCGGCGGGCGCACCACGATGCGTCCGCCGGCCATGCCCTTGCCGACGTAATCGTTGGCGTCGCCTTCGAGCTCGAGGTGCAGGCCGCCGGCGTTCCACACGCCGAACGACTGCCCGGCCGTGCCCTTGAGCTTGAGCGTGATCGGGTGCTCGCTCATGCCGAGGTTGCCGTGGCGCCTGGCGATCTCCCCCGACAGCCGCGCGCCGATCGAGCGGTGGTTGTTCTGGATGCGGTACTCGAAGGTGCCGCCGGTTTTTCCCTCGATCGCCGCCAGCGTGTCCCTGACCATCTGCTCGGCCAGCACGCCCTGGTCGTGCGGAGGGTTCGGCGCGATGCAATGGTGGCCCGCGTCGGCGCCGCCGGAAGCCTCGAGGATGGGCCTCAGGTCCAGATGGCGCTGCTTGGCGGTCTCGCCCGGCAGCACTTCGAGCAGGTCGGTGCGGCCGATCAGCTCGGCCAGCGAGCGCACTCCCAGCTTCGCCAGCCACTGGCGCGTCTCCTCGGCGACGAAGCGGAAATAGTTCGTCACCATCTCCGGCAAGCCGACGAAGTGCTTGAGGCGCAGCACCTTGGCCTGCGTGGCGACGCCGGTCGCGCAGTTGTTGAGGTGGCAGATGCGCAGGTACTTGCAGCCCAGCGCGACCATCGGCGCGGTGCCAAAGCCGAACGATTCGGCGCCGAGGATCGCGGCCTTGACCACGTCGAGGCCGGTCTTGAGGCCGCCGTCGGTCTGCACCCGCACCTTCTGGCGCAGCTGGTTGCGGCGCAGGGTCTGGTGCGTCTCGGACAAGCCGAGCTCCCACGGCGTGCCGGCGTACTTGATCGAGGTCAGCGGCGAGGCGCCGGTGCCGCCGTCGTAGCCCGAGATGGTGATGAGGTCGGCGTAGCACTTGGCCACGCCGGCCGCGATGGTGCCCACGCCCGGGCCGGCGACCAGCTTGACCGAGACCAGCGCCTGCGGATTGACCTGCTTGAGGTCGAAGATCAGCTGCGCCAGGTCCTCGATCGAGTAGATGTCGTGGTGCGGCGGCGGGCTGATCAGCGCGATGCCGGGCTTGGCGTAGCGCAGTTTCGCGATGTGCTCGGCCACCTTGTCGCCGGGCAGCTGGCCGCCCTCGCCGGGCTTTGCCCCCTGCGCGATCTTGATCTGCAGCACCTCGGCGTTGAGCAGGTACTCCGGCGTCACGCCGAAGCGGCCGCTGGCGACCTGCTTGATCTTCGAGTTCTTCTCGGTTTTGTAACGCTTCGGGTCCTCGCCGCCCTCGCCCGAGTTGCTGCGCCCGCCGAGCCGGTTCATCGCGGTGGCCAGCGCCTCGTGGGCCTCGGGCGACAGCGCGCCCAGCGACATGCCGGCCGAGTCGAAGCGCTTGAGCACTGCCTCGACCGGCTCGACCTCGGCCAGCGGCAGCGGCTTTTCAGCCAGCTTGAGCTTGAGCAGGTCGCGCAGCATCGACGGCGGCCGCTCGTTCACCAGCGTCGCGAAGGCCTCGTAGTCGCTCCAATCGCCCGAGCGCACCGCCTGGTGCAGCGTGCCGATGATGTCGGGGTTGTAGGCGTGGTACTCCTCGCCGTGCACGAACTTGAGCAGGCCGCCCTGGGCGACGGCCTTGCGCGCGCTCCACGCGCGGTCGGCGAGCGCCTGCTGCTCGGCCTGCAGGTCCTCGAAGCGCGCGCCGCCGATGCGCGAGACGGTGCCCTCGAAGCACAGCTCGACCACCTCGCTGGACAAGCCGACGATCTCGAACAGCTCGGCGCCGCGGTAGCTCGCCACCGTCGAGATGCCCATCTTCGAGATGATCTTGTACAGGCCCTTGTTGATGCCGTAGCGGTAGGCGTGCGAGAGCTGCTGCTCCTCGCGGTTCTGGATCTCGCCGCCGCGGATCATCTCGTACAGGCTGGCGTAGGCCAGGTACGGGTAGATCACCGAGGCGCCGTAGCCGATCAGGCAGGCGAAGTGGTGCGGGTCGCGCGCGGTGGCGGTCTCGACCACCAGGTTGCAGTCGCAGCGCAGGCCGGCGCGGATCAGGCGGTTTTGAACGGCTCCCGTCGCCAGGAGTGCGTGAATGGGCAGCTTGTTCTTGTCGAGCTTGCGGTCGCTCAATACCAGCACGACTTTGCCGGCCTTGACCGCGGCCACCGCGCGCTCGCACACCATCTCGATGGCGCGGCGCAGGCCCAGCGCCGGCTCGTAGTTGAGGTCGATGACCTCGTGCGCGTACTTGGGGTCCTTGCGGCCGATGGCGAGCAGCTTCTTGAATTTCTCCTCGGAAAGGACCGGCGAGTCCACCATCAGGCGGCTGGCGCGCTCGGCGTTCTCCTCGAACATGCCGCCCTCGGCGCCGAGGCAGCACTCCAGCGACATCACGATCTTCTCGCGCAGCGGATCGATCGGTGGGTTGGTGACCTGGGCGAACTGCTGGCGGAAGTAGTCGTACAGCGGCCGCTCCCTGGCCGACAGCACCGCGAACGGCGTGTCGTCCCCCATCGAGCCGACCGCCTCGGCGCCGGCCTCGGCCAGCACGCGCAGCACTTCGGTGCGCTCCTCGTTGGTCAGCAGGAACATTTTCTGGTGAACGGTGATCTCCTCGGGCTTCATGCGCTCGAGGTGCTCGGGCTTGTCGGACAGCTTGGCCTCGAGCCGCAGCACGTTGTCCTTGAGCCATTTCTTGTACGGCGCGCGCGCGGCCAGCAGTCGGTCGATGTCGGCCGGCCGCAGCAGCGAGGCCTTTTCCGTGTCGACGGCGAGGATCTGGCCCGGGCGCAGGTGGCCCTTCTCGACCACGTCGCGCGCCTCGTAGTCGTACACGCCGACCTCGGAGGCCAGCGTGATGTGGCGGTCGCGCGTGATCACGTAGCGCGTCGGCCGCAGGCCGTTGCGGTCGGTGGCGCAGATCGCGTAGCGGCCGTCGGTCAGCACGATGCCGGCCGGGCCGTCCCACGGCTCCATCTGCTGGCTGTTGTACTCGTAGAACGCGCGCACGTCGGCGTCGAGGTTCTCGATGTTCTGCCAGGCCGGCGGGATCAACGCGCGCAGCGCGGCGAACATGTCCATGCCGCCGGCCAGCAGCACCTCGAGCATGTTGTCTAGGCTCTGCGAGTCCGAGCCGGACATCGACACCAGAGGTTCGATCGCGGCAATGTCGGGCAGGTCCTTGCACTGGTACTTGCGCGCGCGCGCCTGCGCCCACTTGCGGTTGCCGGAGATCGTGTTGATCTCGCCGTTGTGGGCCAGGAAGCGGAACGGGTGCGCCAGGCGCCAGGCCGGCGCGGTGTTGGTCGAGAAGCGCTGGTGGAAAACGCAGATCGACGACTCGAGCGACTCGTCCTGCAGCTCGAGGTAGAAGTGCGGCAGGTGCTCGGGCATCACCAGCGCCTTGTAGACGATCACGCGGCACGACAGGTGCGTGACGTAGAAGTCGCCGTCGGCGTCGAGCAGCTTCTCGGCGCGCCGGCGCGCCTTGAACAGCCGCAGCTCGAACTCGAACTTGTGCATCGCGTCGGGTGCGCCGACGAAGGCCTGCTCGACGTGCGGCAGGGTCTTCAGCGCCTCGGCGCCGCAGGCGTTCGGGTCGGTCGGCACCCGGCGCCAGCCCGCCAGCGTCAGGCCGTTGGAGGCGCAGGCCTCGGCCAGCACGGCCTTCTGCCGCTGGCGCCGTGCCGGGTCCTGCGACAGGAAGATGTTGCCGGCGCTGTAGTTCGCGCCGAGCCTGATGCCGAGGTCCGCGGCGCGCGCGCGCAGGAAGCGGTCGGGCTTCTTCATCAGCAGGCCGCAGCCGTCGCCGGTCTTGCCGTCGGCGGCGATGGCGCCGCGGTGGGTCATGCGGTGCAGCGCGCCGATCGCGGTCGAGACCAGCCAGTGGCTCGGCTTGTCGTCGAGGTTGGCGATCAGGCCGAAGCCGCAGGAGTCTTTCTCGAAGGATTCCCGGTACAGGCCCGGGGAACGGGAGGCGCCGCCGTCGGTGGCGGGCGTAACGGGGCTGGGAAGCCCGTCGTGGCGCAGCATGTGCGTACCCTCTCGCGACCATTCACCCAACGGGCCGGGCCCCTCTTGCGAGGTGGCGCGGGATCCGTTTTCTGGTTGTGGATTGCCGCAGTGCAGCACCGAGTGTACGCGCCGGTACGGCGGCATACAACGGGGGCCCGCTTCGGGTCGCGCCTGAAGCCTGCCCTGAGCCTGTCGAAGGGGCGCTCCTACGCGGTCAGGCGCTCGTGCTCCCGCTCCGCGTAGCGGTCGGTCATGCCGGCGATGTAGTCGGCGACCACGCGGGCGCGCCCGGCCTTGCCGCCCGCGCGCTCGGCCTTGCGGGCGGCGCGGTGGTGCTCGATCGGCATCAGGCGCGGCTCGTCGAAGAAGCCGGCGAACAGCCGCCCGATGATCTCGTGCGCCCTGAGCGTCATGCGGTGCACGCGGTCGTGGCGGTACATGTGCCGATAGAGGAACTGCTTGAGGGCCGTGGCTTCGCGCCGCAGCTCGGCGCTGAACGCGACCAGCGGCCGGGCCTGCGCGCGCACTGCCTCGATGTCGGCCGGTCCCGTCGCCGCCAGGCGCGCCCGCGTGGTGGTGGTGAGGTCGGTCACCAGCGTGCTGATCAGGCGGCGGATGGTCTCGTGGCGCAGCTGCTTGGGCGTGAGCTTGCGGTAGGCCTTGCGCGCGACCGCGAGGTGGCGCGCCACCAGCGGCACGGACTCGAGCTGGCCGATGGTGAGCAGGCCCGCGCGCAGGCCGTCGTCCAGGTCGTGGTTGTTGTAGGCGATTTCGTCGGCGAGGTTGGCGACCTGCGCTTCGAGCCCCGGCTGGCGCCGCTTGAGGAAGCGCTCGCCGAGTTCGCCGAGCTCACGCGCGCGGCGCTTGCTGCAGTGCTTGAGGATGCCCTCGCGCGCCTCGAAGGTCAGGTTCAGGCCGCGGAAGCTGGCGTACTTGTCCTCGAGCTCGTCGACCACGCGCAGCGACTGGGCGTTGTGCTCGAAACCGCCATAGGGCTTCATGCACGCGTTCAGCGCGTCCTGGCCGGCGTGGCCGAATGGCGTATGGCCGAGGTCGTGCGCCAGCGCGATCGCCTCGGACAGGTCCTCGTTCAGCGACAGGTTGCGCGCCAGCGTGCGGGCGATCTGCGCCACCTCGAGCGAGTGCGTGAGGCGCGTGCGGAACAGGTCGCCTTCGTGGTTCACGAACACCTGGGTCTTGTACTCGAGGCGGCGGAACGCGGTCGAATGCACGATGCGGTCGCGGTCGCGCTGGAACTCGGTGCGCGAGCCGGCGGGCGGCTCGCGGAAACGCCGGCCCCGCGAGCGCGCCGGGTCGGCCGCGTACGGGGCGAGCGCGCTCACGCCGCGCCCGCGCAGAAGTGCTCGAGCGTCTGGTCGAGGGCCGGCTCGAAATCAGCGCTGACGGTGGCCTCGCCGAGCGCGCGCAGCAGCACCAACCGCAGCTTGCCGGCCTTGACCTTCTTGTCGTGGCCCATCAGCTCGCGGAAACGGTGCGGCGAGAGGTCCTGTGGCGGGCGCACCGGCAATCCGGCGCGCTGCACCAGCGCCTGCGCGCGCTGCGCGTCGGCGGCGGCCAGCCAGCCGAGGCGCTGCGACAGGTCCGCGGCCATGCACAGGCCCACCGCGACGGCCTCGCCGTGCAGCCAGCCCTCGTAGCGCACGTGCGCCTCGATGGCGTGGCCGAAGGTGTGGCCGAGGTTCAGCAGCGCGCGCTGGCCCGACTCGCGCTCGTCCTGCTCGACGATGCGCGATTTCATCCGGCAGCAGTGCCCCACGGTCGTGGCGAGCGTCGCCGGGTCCTGGGCCAGCAGCGCGGGCAGGCTCGACTCCAGCTGGCCGAAGAAGGCGGCGTCGCCGAGCAGGCCGTACTTGATCACCTCGGCGACTCCGGCCAGCAACTCGCGGTGCGGCAGCGTCTTCAGCGTCTCGAGGTCCGCGACCACCGCGCGCGGCTGGTGGAACGATCCAATGAGGTTCTTGCCGAGCGCGTGGTTGACGGCGGTCTTGCCGCCGACCGACGAATCGACCTGCGCCAGCAGCGTCGTCGGCAACTGCAGGAAGTCCACGCCGCGGTGGCAGATCGCCGCGGCGAAACCGGTGAGGTCGCCGACCACGCCGCCGCCGAGCGCGAGGACCATGCCGTCGCGCGGCAGCCCCGATTCGAGCAGCCAGTCGACCACGCCGCCGGCGTTGCCGAAGGTCTTCTCGGCCTCGCCGGCCGGCAGCACCAGGCAATGCCCGGGCTCCAGTTGCAGCGCCGCCTTGACCCGCTCCAGGTAGTGCGCAGCGACGTTGCGGTCCGTGACCAGCCGGCAGGCCCGGCCGCGGGCCTCGGCGTAGCTGTGGGGATTCCCCAGCAAGCCGTGGCCGATGCGGATCGGGTAGCCCCGCGCGCCCAGCTCGAGGGTCAGCGTGCGCACGGTCAGGCCGCGTTGGCGTCGACGTGGCGCCCGATGTCCTGGGCCAGCGTGCGGGCGTTGGCGTTGTCGGCGTCGACGATCAGGTTCGCGATTTCGCGGTACAGCGGGTCGCGGATCGCGAACAGCCGCTCGAGGGTCTCGCGCGGATCGCCGGCCTGCAGCAGCGGCCGCGACTCGGTGCGCCCGGTGCGGCGCAGCTGGTGCTCGATCGAAGCGCGCAGGTAGACCACGAAGCCGCGGCCGGCGAGGTGCTTTCGGTTGTCGGCGTCGAGCACGGCGCCGCCGCCGGTGGCCAGCACCAGGTTGTGCCCGCCGGTCAGCTCGGCGATGACCTGCTTCTCGCGCTTGCGGAAGCCGGCTTCGCCTTCCTTCTCGAAGATGAAGGCGATGTCCACGCCGGTGCGCTGCTCGACCTCGTGGTCGGAGTCGGCGAACGCCATGCCGCGCAGCTCCGCCAGGCGCCGGCCGATGGTGGTCTTGCCGGCGCCCATCGGGCCGACCAGGAAGATGCTGGAGCGGGAGCGCATGCGTGGATTCTAAGCGGCCCTTGGCTTATCCCGTTGCCGGCCCTCCGCTGCGCTCGGGCCGGCCCGGGACTTGTCCGATGCGCCGGGAGGCCGGTTGCCAAAGTCGGCCAAAAGAACCGGCCTGCGCATCGGCAAGAAAAAAGGGCGCCCGAAGGCGCCCCGAAAGGGAAGTGGCTGGGCTCAGTTGACGCGGATGCCCTCGCCGAGAATCTTGGGCGTGACGAAGATCAGCAGCTCGCGCTTGTTGTTCACGGCCTGCGTGGTGCGGAACAGGTAGCCGAGCAGCGGCAGGTCGCCGAGCAGCGGCACCTTGGTCACGCCGAAGCTCTGCGTCTGCTGGTAGATGCCGCCGAGCACGACCGTCTCGCCGTTGCCGACCAGCACCTGCGTCGTGACCTCGCGCTTGTCGATCGCCGGGCCGGCGGTGGTGTCCGCGCCGCGGCTGTCGTTCCTGACGTTGAGGTCCATGATGATGCGGTCGTCCGGCGTGATCTGCGGCGTGACCCGTAGCGAGAGCACGGCCTTCTTGAAGCTGACCGAGGTCGCGCCGCTGCTGGACGCTTCCTGATACGGGATTTCGACGCCCTGCTCGATCGAGGCCTGCGTCGCGTTGGCGGTCACCACGCGCGGAGTCGACAGCACCTCGCCACGGCCCTCGGCCTGGAGCGCGGACAGCTCGAGGTCGACCAGGTAGTTCGAACCGAGGATGGCGAAGCCGATGCGACCGGCCGAGGCCACCGGCAGGTTGACGTTGAGGCGGTCGGTGCCGAACACGATCGGGCTGCCGCTCGCGATTGCGTTGGCGATGTCGCCAGTCTCGTTGATGCTGCCCGACGTGACGCCGACCGGCTCGCGGCCCAGGTCCGAGAAGCCGGTGACGCCGAAGCGCGAGCCGAGCGACTTGCTGAAGTCGTTGTTGGCGATGACGATGCGCGACTCGATCAGTACCTGGCGCACCGGGATGTCGAGCCGGGCGATGAGGTTGCGGATCTCGCCGAGACGCTCGCGCGTCTCCAGCACCAGCAGCGTGTTGGTGCGGTTGTCCACCGAGACCTGGCCGCGCGCCGACAGCCGCGACTTGCTGCCGGCGTAGTGGAGGGACGCCATGTCCGACGCCGTGGCGTAGTTGAACTGGATGTTCTGGGAGCGCGGCGGCGCACCCTC
>JBQTJQ010000155.1:0-3731 GCA_052386975.1 Gammaproteobacteria bacterium
AGGCGCAGCAGCTGACGCACGACAACATCCTGCGCGTCTACGACTTCGACAAGGATGGCACCGTCATCTACATGACGATGGAGTACTGCGATGCCGGCGCGCTGAAGGACTGGATCAAGAAGCACCCCAACGGCATGGGCTGGGAGAAGGGCTGGCCGATCATCGCCGGCCTGGCGCGCGGCCTGGGCCGCGCCCACCGCGACAACATCGTCCACTCCGACTTCAAGCCCGGCAACGTCATGATGACGACGGACGGCGTGCCGAAGCTGTTCGACATGGGCATCGCGCGCGCCGCGAAGTCCGGCGCGGACAGCAAGGGCGAGACCACGGTGTTCGACGCCGGCGAGCTCGGCGCGCTGACGCCGGCCTACGCTTCGCTCGAGATGATCCAGGGCCAGCCGCCCGAGCTGATCGACGACATCTACGCGCTGGGCATCACCGCCTACGAGATCCTCACCGGCAAGCACCCGTTCAACAAGAAGAACGCCGAAGAGGTGATGAAGGCGGGCCTCAAGCCGCCCGTCGTGCCCGGGCTGCAACGCGGGCAGCAGAGGACGCTGCAGCGGTCGGTGGCGTTCAAGCGCGAGGACCGGGTCAAGAGCTGCGACGACTTCCTCGAGGGCATGCGGCCGCGCTCGATCAAGGATTATGGCGTGCACATCATGGCCGGCGTCATCGGACTGATCGCGGCCGTGGGCCTGACGTTCTTCGTGCTCGGCAAGATGTCCGACGCGCGCGTCACCGGCATGATCGCGCAGTTCGCGCAGGGCCAGTTCACCGACCCCGCCGCGGCCGTCGCCGCGCTCAACGCGATGAAGCCGGCCGAGCGCGAGACCGCGATGCAGCGCGGCTCGAAGG
Organism: Gammaproteobacteria bacterium; assembly: GCA_052386975.1. Taxonomy (GTDB): domain Bacteria; phylum Pseudomonadota; class Gammaproteobacteria; order Nevskiales; family Nevskiaceae; genus JACPFV01. Next base: position 859 of record JBQTJQ010000155.1, read on the forward strand.
AAATCCAGAACTACTTCTTCAGCACCGCCACCGGCCGCTGGGACATGGCCTCCAAGCCGCCCAAGTACGACCACCCGGGCGCGTTTGCCGTGCTGGGCGAAGCCAAGACCCTGTATCCGGACTCGGAGGCCGTGGCCGACAACATCGAGACGCTCGAGACGCAGAAGGCGGAGCAGCTCAACCAGCTGAATACGGCCTTCACCGAGCACGTCGACGCCAACCGCATCTACGAAGAGAAGTCGCCGAACGTGGTCGAGACCGTGGCGATCGTGCGGCAGATCGATCCCAAGAACGACCTGCTGCAGGACAAGAAGCTGCTCGGGCGTTACACCACCGACGCGCGCAACGCGGCCGAGGCCAAGGACTACCTGACCGCGGGCAAGCGCGTGGCCACCGCCGTGAAGGTGTTCCCGGAGGACAAGGACCTGCTGGCGCTGCAGGGCAGCGTCAAGCAGGGCTACGAGCTGAAGCTGGCCGAAGCCAAGCAGGCCGAGCTGATGGCGAAGATGACCGCGGCCGAAGCCAAGTCCGAGTTGATGAAGCTGGCCGCCAATCCGCTGTTCACGGCGGAGTGGCAGGTGGGCGTCAACGCGGCCATGGGCAAGCTGACCGGTGACACCGCGGCCGACACCATGCAGGCCAAGAACAAGCTGGCCGACGCCTACGCCGGACAGCTCGCCGCGAAGGTTGAGGCCAAGGACCTGGTCGGCGGCCAGATGATCGCTGACAACGCGAAGATGTTCACCGGCATGCCGAACCTGATGAAGGAGCTCGGCCGCCTCGGCGAAGCGCGCAAGGCGCAGGCGGCGGAGGACGCCCGCAAGGCGGCGATCGCCGAAGCCGAGACGCTGAAGCGCACCTTGAAGGTCAACGCCGACGCCAACGACATCCGCGGCGCGCAGACCGCCCTCGACAAGTTGCGCGCCTTCCTGCCGGCCAACGATCCGTTCCTGTCGGGCGACGGCCCGAAGGCGCTGGGCCAGGCCTACCTGCGCCAGGCCAACAAACAGGCCGAGCAGGGCCGCTACGACGCCGCGCTGAAGTTCGTGCAGGACGGCCTCAAGGCCGCGCCCGGCCTGTCCGACCTGAAGTCAGCGGAAGGCACTTTCCGGCTCGAAGGTAGCGCGCAGGCGGTCAACGCCGCGGCCAGCGATCCCACCAGCGCCAGCGCCGACAAGGTCAAGGCCGCGCTCGAAGTAGTGCGCGTCGCCGATGCCAACCGCTACGCCAAGGTCTACAACGACGCCGGCAACACCGTGGTCTCGCGCCTGACTTCGCTGGCCAAGACCGACCCGGCGGCCACCAAGAAGGCAAAGGACGAATGGCTGAAGGTGTTCCCGCAGAACACGCAGTTGTCCGGCCTGGTGATCCCCGAGGCCGCCGCGGCGACGACCACCACCGCGGCGGCGGCGTCCGGGGCGACAACCCGGCTGCCGACGGAGGCGGCGCGTGCGCGCCGGGCGCCGGGCGTGGATACGTGCAGCCCGAGCTTCAGCACGTTCGGCAAGAGCTCGCGCGCAACCTGCGCGGACGACGTGAACGGGCAGCCGGGACCGAGGCTCGTGGTCGTGCCGAATCCCGCGGGCGGATACTTCGCTGTCACCAAATACGAGATCACCGCGGGCCAGTTCAACGCGTTCTGCGGGGCGACCGGCAAGTGCAAGCCGCAGACCGGCAACGACGCGCTGCCGCGCACGAACATCAACCTGGCGACGGCCAAGGCGTACGCGGCCTGGTTGAGCGACCAGACCGGGTTCAGCTATCGCCTGCCGACCGACGCCGAGTGGACGCAGGCCGCCGGGGCCGGCGGCGCCGGCGCCGGCGATGCGAGCGGATTCAACTGCGTCGTCATGTCGGGCGGCTCCCAGATCAAGGGCGGATTCGCCGTGCCGGCAACGTCGGGCAGCACGAACGCCTGGGGTCTCGTCAACGCCGTGGGCAACGCCGCCGAGTACACGGATGGAGGCTCGGTGCGTGGCGGGCATTTCAACGTTCCCACCAGCCGCTGCGCCGTGGACATGCGCGAAGGCGGCGGGGAAAGCGACACGGTGGGCTTGCGGCTCGTCCGAGAGATGGGCTGAGACACGGATGGGAAATCGTCTGGCATGAGCCATGAGGCGCGGATCAACGATGCGCTGAAGACACTGGGCGAGGAATTCCGCCTCGGCATGGTCCAGCCGGAGGAATACCGCGGCCGCCGGCGCTTGCTGCTCGAGAGCTGGTACGAGAAAGAAGTCACGACATCGCCAGGCACGGTGCGCAGCGCCGGTTTCTCGACAATCCCGCCCGGAAAGAAAAAGGTCCTGCCGATATCCGGCGGCCCGAAGCTGGCCCTGCTCGGGGCTGCGGTCGTGGCCGGGATTGTCGCCAGCGCCTGGTTCACGTTCGGGCCGCGCCAGGCGGCAGAGCCCTCTGTGCCGCCTGCGGCGGCCCAGCCGGCGCTGGCGCCGGCGAGTCCGCAGGTGCTCGTCGCGCGCAAGGCGGCCGAGGATTTCCTCGCGGGTAACGCCTGGGAGCAGCCGCAGGTCGACGCCGTGCTCGCGCATTGGCGGCTGCTGTCAGCGGAGGACCGCGCGCGGGCCCGCGAGGAGCCGGCATTCCGCACGTTGCGGTTCAAGCTCGACCAGAACATCCAGGCGGAGTCCCAGCTGGTGGCCCCGGACGCTCCGACCGAGGATCGCCAGCGCCTTGATTTGCTTACGCGCTTCGCGGAAGAACTGGACGCCTAGTCATGTTTAGTGCACCAACCATGTTCAAGGGATTGCGCGTCGGTATACTGCGGGCCTTGGTCGCGCGGTCTGCGTGTCACCAGGCAGCTGAAGGGTCGGAAAAAGGGGGAACTGTGTCCTTGCGGCACACTGTTTTTTTCTGCG
>JBQTJQ010000156.1:0-8351 GCA_052386975.1 Gammaproteobacteria bacterium
ACACCAGCGCCGGCCGCTACATCTGTGGCGAGGAAACCGCGCTGATCAGCTCGCTCGAGGGCCGCCGCGCGATCCCGCGCGCCAAGCCGCCCTTCCCCGCCATCTCCGGCCTGTTCGGCAAGCCGACGGTGGTCAACAACATCGAGACCATCTGCAACGTCGCCCACATCGTCGAGCACGGCTCGGCCTGGTTCAAGTCGCTCAGCAAGAGCAAGGACGGCGGCACCAAGCTCTACGGCACCTCCGGCCGCGTGAAGACGCCCGGAACCTGGGAACTGCCGATGGGCACCACCGCGCGCGAGCTGGTCGAGAAGCACGGCGGCGGCATGCGCGACGGCTACAAGCTCAAGGCCTGGCTGCCGGGCGGCGCATCCACCGACTTCCTCACTGCCGACCACCTCGACCTGCCGATGGATTTCGATTCGATCGCGAAAGCCGGCTCGCGCATGGGCACCGGCCAGATGATCGTGCTCGACGACCAGACCAGCCTGATCGGCACGGTGCGCAACCTCGAGCATTTCTTCGCGCAGGAGTCCTGCGGCTTCTGCACGCCGTGCCGCGACGGCCTGCCGTGGATCGAGAACCTGCTGATCGCGCTCGACGAGGGCCGCGGCAAGCCCGGCGACCTCGAGATCCTGGCCAAGCACTGCCGCCTGCTCGGCCCCGGCCGCACCTTCTGCGCGCACGCGCCCGGCGCGGTCGAGCCGCTGCAGAGCGCGCTGAAGTACTGGCGCGCCGAGTTCGAAGCCGCCATCACTCGCGGCGCCTCCGCAACGAAGGCCGCCTGATGAGCAAGAAAGCCCGCATCGTCGTCGACGGCCGCGAGATCGAGGTCGACGCCTCGACCAACGTGCTGCAGGCTGGCCTCGGCGCCGGCCTCAACATTCCTTATTTCTGCTGGCACCCGGCGCTGGGCTCGGTCGGCGCCTGCCGCCAGTGCGCGGTGATCCAGTACAAGGACGAGAACGACACGGTCGGCCGCCTGGTCATGTCGTGCATGACCCCGTGCGCCGACGGCGCGCGTTTCTCGGTGGACCATCCCGAGGCCGCCGACATGCGCAAGTCGGTGGTCGAGCTGCTGATGACCAACCACCCGCACGACTGCCCGGTGTGCGAGGAAGGCGGCCACTGCCACCTGCAGGACATGACGGTGATGACCGGGCACAACTACCGGCGCTACCGCCACACCAAGCGCACCCACCGTAACCAGGACCTCGGCCCGTTCATCGGCCACGAGATGAACCGCTGCATCGCCTGCTACCGCTGCGTGCGCTACTACCGCGACTACGCCGGCGGCAAGGACCTCGACGTGTACGGCAGCGGCGCCAACGTCTACTTCGGCCGCGCCGAGAACGGCACGCTCGAGTCGCCCTTCTCGGGGAACCTGGTCGAGGTCTGCCCGACGGGAGTCTTCACCGACAAGCCCTACGGCGAGAGCTACACGCGCAAGTGGGACCTGCAGACCGCGCCCAGCATCTGCCCGGGCTGCTCCATCGGCTGCAACATCTCGCCCGGCGAGCGCTACGGCAAGTTGAAGCGCGTCGAGAACCGCTACCACTTCGATGTCAACGGCTACTTCATCTGCGACCGCGGCCGTTACGGAGCGTCCTTCGTCAACCGCGACGACCGCCCGCGGGCGCCGTTGCTGGCGCAGCAGTCGGCAGTGGCTGACGCCGCGATCGCGCACGTCGCCGCGCTGGTGAAGCAGGGCAAGGTCATCGGCATCGGCTCGCCGCGCGCCTCGCTCGAGGCCAACTTCGCGCTGCGCGCGCTGGTCGGCGACGAGAATTTCCACAACGGCCAGGCCCCCGGCGACGCCGTGGTCACGGCTCACGGCATCGAGATCCTCAAGCGCGGGCCGGCCAAGATCGCGTCCATCAAGGACGCCGAGGGCGCCGATGCGGTGCTGGTGCTCGGCGAGGACGTGCTCGCCACCGGCGCGCGCCTGGCGCTGGCCCTGCGCCAGGCCACGCGCCAGGCCGGCTTCAAGGCCGCCGCCACCGCGCACATCCCGCTGTGGCAGGACGCCTCGGTCCGCACCATCGCGCAGGACAGCCGGAGCCCGCTGTTCAACCTGACCGTCGCGGCCACCGGCCTCGACGAGATCGCCGAGGTCGCGCACCGCGCCTCGCCCGCCAACATCGCGCGCCTCGGCATGGCGGTGGCGCACGCGCTCGACGGCACCGCCACTCCGGTGACCGGCCTGGACGCCGCCGAAACCGCGCTGGCCGCGAACATCGCCAAAGCCCTGCTCGCGGCCGAGCGGCCGCTGGTCGTGTCCGGCAGCGGCTGCGGGTCGGTCGCCGTGTTGCAGGCCGCGTCGAACGTGGTCGCGGCGCTGGCCAGGCTCAACCGCAAGCCGTCCATCAGCCTGGTGTTCGCCGAGGCCAACAGCGTCGGCGCCAGCCTGATGGCCGGCCACACGCTGGAAGCCGCCATCAAGGAGATGGAAGCCGGCGAAGTCGAGACGCTGATCGTGTCGGAGAACGACCTCTACCGCCGCGTCCCGGCCTCGCGCCTCGATAGCGCGCTGGCCAAGGTCAGGAACGTCGTGGTGCTCGACTGCATCGCGACGCAGACCACCGCGCGCGCCAGCGCGCTGCTGCCGGCCGGTTCGTTCGCCGAGGCCGACGGCACGCTGGTCAACAACGAAGGCCGCGCGCAGCGCTACTTCCAGGTGTTCCCGGCCGACGGCATCCGCGAGTCGTGGCGCTGGCTCCAGCAAGTTGCCGCGGCGGCAGGCGTGAGCGGGCTGGGTGAGAACCTCGATGCGTTGACGCTCGCCTGCTCCAAGCTGCCCGGCCTGCACGGCATCGAGAACGCCGCGCCCGGCGCCAGGTTCCGCATGGCCGGCGCGAAGATCCCGCGCATGCCGCACCGCTACAGCGGCCGCACCGCGATGAACGCCAAGGAGGACGTGCACGAGCCGCGGCCGGCGCAGGACGCGGACTCGCCGCTGGCGTTCAGCATGGAAGGAAACACCAGCCTCGTGACCGAGCCGGCGCCGCTGATCCCGATGTTCTGGTATCCGCAGTGGAACTCGCCGCAGGCGGTCAACAAGTTCCAGGCCGAGATCGGCGGGCACCTCAAGGGCGGCGATCCGGGCGTGATGCTGTTCGCGCCGAACGCGAGCGCGCGTCCGGCGTACTTCAACCCGCCGGCCGCAACACACCAGCTCGAAGTCGTCGCGCTGCATGAGCTGTTCGGCAGCGAGGAACTTTCGGCGCAGTCGCCGGCGATGGCGAGCCGCATTCCGGCCGCCTATGTCGCGGTGAATCCGGCGACCGCGGCCAAGGCCGGCCTCAAGGACGGCGAGACCGCGACGGTGAAGCTCAACGGCTCGACCGCCGCACTAGAGGTTCGCGTGCGCGCCGACATCGCGCCCAACTGCGTCGGTGCCCCGGCCGGCCTGCCCGGCGTGCCGCCGGTGACGCCGGGCGCGAGCGCCGGCTTCGGGGGCAAGGCGTCGTGACCGAACCCATGCTGCCGCAGTGGCTGATCGTCATCGCGATCCTGCTGGTGGTGGTGGGCCTGTCGGCCGTGCTGATCTGGGTCGAGCGCCGCGCGCTCGGCATCTGGCAGGACCGCTGGGGCCCCAACCGCGTCGGCCTGTTCGGCTTCCACTTCTGGGGCCTGGGCCAGGTCGTCGCCGACATGGTCAAGATCTTCATGAAGGACGACTGGGTGCCGCCCTTCGTCGACAAGCCGGTGTTCGTGATCGCGCCGGCGATCGTGATGGCGACCATCCTGATCGCGGTGGCCGTGGTGCCGTGGGCGCCGGGCGTCACCGTCGCCGGCGACTGGAACGTGGGCCTGCTGTTCTTCCTCGCCATGACTTCGCTGGCGGTCTACAGCGTGATGCTCGGCGGCTGGGCCTCGAACAACAAGTACGCCCTGCTCGGCACCATGCGCGCCTCGGCGCAGACCATCACCTATGAAGTGTTCATGGGCCTGGCGCTGATGGGCGTGGTGATCCAGGCCGGCAGCTTCAACATGACCGAGATCGTGCTGGCGCAGCAGCAGCCGAGCCCGATTCCCGGGCTGTCGTGGCTGCCGAACTGGTACGTGCTGCCGCAGTTCCTCGGCTTCATCACCTTCATGATCGCGGGCCTGGCCGAGACCCATCGCCTGCCGCTGGACCTGCCCGAGGCCGAGCACGAGCTCACCGCCGGCTTCCACACCGAATACTCCGGCATGAAGTTCGGCATGTTCTTCGTCGGCGAGTACGTCGCCGTGATCCTGGTGTCGTCCATGCTGACCGCGCTGTTCCTCGGCGGCTGGCACGGCCCCTGGCTCGGCAAGCTGATGCTGCTCGGCTTCGACCTGCTGGCGATGCTGTATTTCGCCGGCAAGACGATGTTCTTCATCCTGTTCTTCATCCTGCTGCGCTCGGCCATTCCCCGCCCGCGCTACGACCAGCTGATGGGCTTCGGCTGGAAAGTGCTGCTGCCGATAACGATCCTGAACATCCTCGTCACCGGCTTCTTCGTGCTGGAGCAGGCGCATGGCTGAGCGCGAAACCGTGTGGCAACAGCTGAAGTTCAACGTCGTCGGCGCCTGGAGCCAGGTGATCAGCCTGTGGTACCTGGTCAAGCGCACCTTCTACAAGAAGGCGACCATCCAGTACCCCGAGGAGAAGCCCTACCTGCCGCCGCGCTATCGCGGCCGCATCGTGCTCACGCGCGACCCCGACGGCGAAGAGCGCTGCGTGGCCTGCAACCTGTGCGCGGTGGCCTGCCCGGTCGGCTGCATCTCGCTGCAAAAGGGCGAGAAGCCGGACGGCCGCTGGTACCCCGAATGGTTCCGCATCAACTTCAGCCGCTGCATCTACTGCGGCCTGTGCGAGGAAGCCTGCCCGACCTACGCCATCCAGCTCACACCCGACTACGAGATGGCCGAGTACGACCGCCAGAACATGGTCTACGAGAAAGAGCACCTGCTGATCGCCGGCGTCGGCAAGCAGCCTGGCTACAACTTCTATCGCGTCGCGGGCCTCGCCGTCGCCGGTAAAGACAAAGGCCAGGCCAAGAACGAAGAGCCACCGGTCGACGTGAAGAGCCTGATGCCATGAGCGTGTTCGACATCGCGTTCTGCATCGCCGCCGTCGTCGCGGGTGTCTGCACCCTGATGGTCGTGATCGGCCGCAACCCGGTGCACGCGCTGCTGTACCTGATCGTCTCGCTGCTGGCGGTCGCGGTGATCTTCTTCCTGTTCGGCGCGCCGTTCGCCGCGCTGCTCGAGGTGATCGTCTACGCCGGCGCCATCATGGTGCTGTTCGTGTTCGTGGTGATGATGCTGAACCTCGGCGACGTGTCAGAGCAGGAAGCGAAACTGCTGACGCCGCGCATCTGGATCGGGCCCTCGCTCATGGCGGCACTGCTGCTGGCCGAGGTGCTGTGGCTGCTGATCCAGGGCGGAGGGGCGCTCGAGCCGGCGGCCGCCGCGTTCGGCTCGGAAGTGACGGTCAAGCAGGTCGGCATCGCGCTGTACGGCCCCTACCTGCTCGCGGTCGAGCTGGCCTCGATGCTGCTGCTGGGCGCGCTGGTCGCGGCCTTCCACGTGGCGCGGGCGGACCAATGAGCACGGTGACGATGGAGCACGGCCTGCTGCTGGCCGCGCTGCTTTTTGCGATGGGGCTGTTCGGCCTGCTGGCGCGCCGCAACGTGCTGTTCGTGCTGATGTCGCTCGAGATCATGCTCAACGCCGCCGCGCTGGCCTTCATCAGCGCCGGCGCGCGCTGGGCGCAGCCGGACGGCCAGATCATGTTCGTGCTGATCGTCACCCTCGCCGCCTCGGAGGCCGCCGTCGGCCTGGCGCTGGTGCTGCAGGTCTACCGCCGCTACGTCACGCTCGACACCGACGCGCTGTCCGGGATGAAGGGCTGAGCGCGCCATGGCGATCAACAACGTCTTCGACCTGCTGTTCCTGACCTTCGCCTTCCCGATCGCCGGCTTCGTGATCCTGGCGTTCGCGCGCGGCCGTCTTTCCGAGACGCCGGCGGCGGTCGTCGGCGTCGGCTCGATCGGCTTGTCGGCGCTGACCGTGCTGGTGCTCGGTGTGGCGTTCCTGCGCACGCCCCCGCCCGACCACGCTTACGTGCAGGTCCTGTGGACCTGGATGAACGTGGACGGCTTCGCGCCCGAGTTCGCGCTGCGCCTCGATGCGCTCAGCCTGACCATGCTCGGCGTCATCACCGGTGTCGGCTTCTTCATCCACCTGTTCGCCAGCTGGTACATGCGCGGCGACGAGGGCTACGACCGCTTCTTCTCGTACATGAACCTGTTCGTCGCCTCGATGATCTTCCTGGTGCTCGGCGACAACCTCCTCTTCCTGTACTTCGGGTGGGAAGGCGTGGGCCTGTGCTCGTACCTCTTGATCGGTTTCTGGTACCAGGACCCGGCCAACGGCGCGGCGGCGCGCAAGGCCTTCATCGTCACGCGCGTCGGCGACACCTTCATGGCCATCGGCCTGTTCATCCTGTTCCACGAGCTCGGCACGCTGAACATCCAGGACCTGCTGGTGAAGGCGCCGCAGGAATGGGCGGTGGGCTCGGAGATTGCGACGATCGCCGCCCTGTTGCTGCTCGGCGGCGCGGTCGGCAAGTCGGCCCAGCTGCCGCTGCAGACCTGGCTGCCGGACGCGATGGCCGGCCCGACTCCGGTCTCCGCGCTGATCCACGCCGCGACCATGGTCACCGCCGGCGTCTACCTGATCGCGCGCACCCACGTGCTGTTCGAGCTGTCGCCGTTCGCACTCGACATGGTCGGCTGGGTCGGCGCCATCACGCTGCTGATCGCCGGCTTCACCGCGCTGACGCAGACCGACATCAAGCACGTGCTGGCCTACTCGACCATGAGCCAGATTGGTTACATGTTCCTGGCGCTGGGTGCGGGTGCGTGGAGTGCGGGAATTTTTCACCTGATGACGCATGCTTTCTTCAAGGCGCTGCTGTTCCTGTCGGCCGGCTCGGTGATCCTGGCGATGCACCACGAGCAGGACATGTTCAGGATGGGCGGGCTGCGCGACAAGATTCCGTTCGTGTTCTGGGTGTTCGTGATCGGCTGCCTCGGCCTGGTCGCGGTCCCGCCGACCTCGGGCTTCTTCTCGAAGGACGAGATCCTCTGGGAAGCCTGGGCCAACGGCCACAAGGACCTTTACTACGCCGGCCTGCTCGGCGCATTCATGACCGCGGTCTACACCGGCCGCATGGTGTTCATCACGTTCTTCGGGGCGCCGCGCAGCGACGCGGCGAAGGATCCGCATGCGGGCCACGGCATCGCCCACAGCTGGCCGCTGGCGGTGCTGGCGTTCTTCGCGGTGGTCGGCGGCTTCATCCACCTGCCGCTCGACTCGGTCCTGCCGCAGAAGGAGCACGCGGACGCGTCGGCCAAGGTCACGATCGAGATCGTCTCGGTGATCGTCGGCGTGTCCGGCCTCGCGCTGTCGGCCTTCCTGTTCCTGAAAGCACCGGCGATCGTGGAAGGCGTGGCGAAGAACCCGGTCGGCTCGCTGCTGCGGCGCTACTGGTTCGCCGCCTGGGGCTTCGACTGGGCCTATGACAAGTTGTTCGTCGTTCCCTACCTGTGGTTTACGCGCGTCAACGCCAAGGACGCCGCCGACGTCGCGATCGGCATGATCCCGGTCACGCTGCGCGCCGCCCACGGCGCAATGGCGCGCACCCAGAGCGGCCAGATCCGCTGGTACGCGATGGGCGTCGCCGCCGGCGCGGTGATCGTCCTTGCTGCAGTGGTGATCCTATGAGGTCGTTCCCGCGGGGCGGGGCCCCAACCCCGCCCGTTCGCCGGGCGCGAACTGCCACTGGCAGTTCGCGAAATCCCCGGCTCACGGTGCTGCTGTGACCGATCCCATCATCCTGGTCTGGCTCATCGCCATCCCGTTCCTCGGCGGCCTGCTGTCGTGGTTCGGCGAGCTGGCCGGCGGCATCCGCTACCCGCGCTGGATCGCGCTGATGACCATGGTGCTGGTGCTGGTCATGTCGATCTGGCTGTGGCTCACCGGCGACTACACCATCTCCGGCATCGGCGCGCAGCCGCAGTGGGTGCTCGAGTACCAGCAGCCGTGGATCGAGCGTTTCGGCATCAGCATCCACCTGGGCCTCGACGGCCTGTCGATGCTGCTGATCGTGCTGACCAACCTGCTCGGCCTGATGGCGGTGGCCTGCTCGTGGAAGGAAATCGGCCGCTACGTCGGCTTCTTCCACCTCAACCTGCTGTGGAACCTCGGCGGCGTGGTCGCGGTGTTCCTCGCGCTCGACCTGTTCCTGTTCTTCTTCTTCTGGGAAATGATGCTGGTGCCGATGTACTTCCTGATCGCGATCTGGGGCCACAACG
>JBQTJQ010000157.1:0-16663 GCA_052386975.1 Gammaproteobacteria bacterium
CGGCAGCAGCGTGGCCAGCAGGAACGCCAGCGCAAGCAGGGCCGTCGCGCCGAGCAGGCGTCGCAGCAGCGCCTCATCCATGGAGCTGCCCCGCCGCGGCCGCCACCGTCAGGAAGGAGCCGCAGGCAACCACCGTTCCCGCCACGCCGGCGTCGCGGCGCGCGGCTTCCAGCCCGCCGCCGACGCTGTCGAAGGCTTCGGTCGGCACGCCGCTGCGGCCGATGCGCGAAGCCAGGCTGGCGGCGTCGATGCCGCGCGGCGGCGGCAGGCTGGCTGCATAGAACTTCGCGGCAAGCGGCGCCAGCGCGTCGCCGAATGCCTCCACCGGCTTGTCGGACAGCATCCCGATCACGAACCTGCACTTGCCTGAACCCAGGGAGCGCAGATTGTCGGCAAGCACGCGCGCCGCTTCAACGTTGTGGGCGACGTCGAGCACCACGTTGCCGACGCGCTCGAAGCGCCCGCGCAGGCGCAACCGCACCAGCCCGGCCCGCAGCGCCGCCTCGGGGACCGGCAGCGCTGGCTGGAGACGGGTCACCGCAGCGAGCACCCCGGCGGCGTTGACGTACTGGACCGCTCCGGGCAGCGCCGGCGACGGCAACTTCTTGTAGTGCGTGTCCGGGCCGTGCCAGTTCCAGGCGTCCGCGGCGAGCTGGATGTGAAACTCGCGGCCGAAACTCCACAGCGGCGCACCGACGGCCCGGGCCTGCTCGCCGATCGACGCCGGGGCCTGCGGATCCGAGCACACTGCCGGCCGCCCGCGGCGCAGGATGCCGGCCTTCTCGCGGCCGATGCTGTCGCGGTCATGGCCGAGGTACTCGACATGATCGAGGCCGATCGACGTGATCACCGCGCAATCGGCGTCGACGAGGTTCACCGCGTCCAGGCGCCCGCCGAGCCCGACTTCGAGCACCTGCAGCGTGACGCCGGCTTCGCGGAACAGCCACAGCGCGGCCAGCGTGCCGAACTCGAAGTAGGTCAGCCGCGTGCCGGCGCGCGCGCGCTCGACCGCGGCGAAGGCCCCGGTGAGCACCGCATCCGGCGTGACCTCGCCGTTGATCGCCACGCGCTCGTTGTAGCGCAGCAGGTGCGGCGAGGTGTAGGTGCCGACGCGGTAGCCGGCGGCGAGGTAGACCTCGGACAGCAACGCGGCAGTCGAGCCCTTGCCGTTGGTGCCGGCCACCGTGATCGTCCATGGCCCGGCGGCCGGCAAGCCCAGGCGGCCGGCCACGTCGCGGACCCGTTCCAGGCCCAGCGCGATCGACTGCGGATGCAGCGCCTCCTGCCAGCGCAGCCAATCCTCCAGCGGCGCGGCAGCGGATGGAGCCCGCGGCCGGCCTTCGGCCGGCCGTTCAACCTTATTTGGCAACGCTGTTCGCGGCGGGCGGCGTGAAGTGCGTCAGCATCGCGAGGATCGAGTAGATGCGCTCACGCATCTCGCGGCGGTCCACGATCATGTCGATGGCGCCGTGCTCCAGCAGGAACTCGCTGGTCTGGAAGCCTTCCGGCAGCTTCTGCCGCACGGTCTGCTCGATCACGCGCGGGCCGGAGAAGCCGATCTGGGCCCTGGGCTCGGCGATGTGGATGTCGCCCAGCATGGCGAGGCTGGCCGAGACGCCGCCCATGGTCGGGTGCGTCATCACCGAGATGAATGGCAGGCCGCGCTCGCCGAGCCTGGCCAGCGCCGCGCTGGTCTTGGCCATCTGCAGCAGAGAGAACAGCGACTCCTGCATGCGCGCGCCGCCGCTGGCGGTGAAGCACACCAGCGGCACGCCGTCGTCGAGCGCGCGCTGCGCGCCCCTGGTGAATTTCTCGCCGACCACGCTGCCCATCGAGCCGCCGATGAAGCCGAACTCGAAGGCCGCGGCCACCAGCGGCAGGCCCAGAACCTTGCCGCGCACCACCACCATCGCCTCTTTTTCGTCGGTGGACTTCTGCGCGTCGGCGATGCGGTCCTTGTATTTCTTGGTGTCCTTGAACTTGAGCGGATCGGTGGCCTGCAGGTCGGCGCCGATCTCCTCACGCCCCTGCGGATCGAGGAAGTGGTTCAGGCGCTGGCGCGCCGAGATGGTCGAGTGGTGGCCGCACCTGGGGCAGACTTCGAGCGTGCGCTCGAGCTCGGCGCGGTACAGCACCGAGCTGCAGCCCTCGCACTTGGCCCACAGGCCTTCGGGGACGTTCTTCTTCTTGTCGCTGCCAAGCGTCACTTGGGAGGGGGTCAGCTTCTCCAGCCAGCTCATCGGGCCGGCTCCTTCGCGGCGGCATCCAGGGCCTTGCGCATGGCTCGCAGTTTACCACCCAGGGTCCGCGGCAGACCCGCCGGCCGCCGCGCCTGGCGCGCGATCTGCGCCACCAGCGCACTGCCGACGACGACGGCGTCGGCCACCTGCCCGACCTGCGCCGCGGTTTTCGCGTCGCGCACGCCGAAGCCGACGGCGACCGGCAGGCTGGTGTGACGGCGGATCTCGCCGAGCTTGCGTGCCACTTCTGCGACATCGAGGCTGCGGGCGCCGGTCACGCCCTTGAGCGAGACGTAATAAAGGTACCCGCTGCCCTCGCGGGCGATCGCGGCGATGCGCGCGGGCGGGCTGGTCGGCGCCACCAGGAAAATGCAGTCCAAACCCTCCCCGCGCAGTGCCGGCACGAACTCCGGGGCTTCCTCGACCGCCAGGTCCACCACCAGCACGCCGTCGACTCCGGCGGCACTGGCGCGCCGCGCGAACGCCGCCAGGCCCATGCTCTCGATCGGGTTCAGGTATCCCATCAGCACCACCGGCGTGGCCTTGTCGCGCTTGCGGAACTGCGCGACCAGGGCCAGCACGCGCGTGAGGCTGGTGCCGCTCGCCAGGGCGCGCTCGCAGGCCAGCTGGATCACCGGGCCGTCGGCCATCGGGTCCGAGAACGGCACACCGAGCTCGATCAGGTCGGCCCCGTTCTCGACCAGGGCGTGCATCAGGACCACCGTGTGGCGCGGGTGCGGGTCGCCGGCCGTGATGTACGGCACCAGGCCCTTGCGGCCGGCCTTGCGCAGCCGCGCGAAGGTGCTGTCGATGCGTCCCATCAAGTCTCCGTCACAGCGTCATGCCTTCGATGCGGGCGACGGTGAAGATGTCCTTGTCGCCGCGGCCGGAGAGATTGACCACGATCGCGCGGTCGCGTCCCAAGGTGGGCGCGAGCTTCTTCGCGTAGGCGACGGCGTGCGCGGATTCCAGCGCCGGGATGATCCCCTCGACGCGCGTCAGCTCGTGGAATGCCGCCAGCGCCTCGGCGTCGGTGATGGCGACGTACTCGACCCGCTTGAGGTCCTTGAGCCAGGCGTGCTCGGGCCCGACTCCCGGATAGTCCAGGCCGGCCGAGACGGAATGCGTGCCGAGGATCTGGCCGTCCTTGTCGGCCATGACGTAGGTGCGATTGCCGTGCAGCACGCCGGGCCGGCCGGCGGACAGCGGCGCGGCGTGCTGGCCGCTCTTCAGGCCCTTGCCGCCGGCCTCGACGCCAAACATCCTTACACTCTCTTGCGCCAGGAACGGATGGAACAGCCCTATGGCGTTCGAGCCGCCGCCGACGCAGGCGACCAGCGCGTCCGGCAGCCGCCCGAGCAGCTCGCGCGACTGCGACAGCACCTCGCGGCCGACCACGGCGTTGAAGTCGCGTACCAACATGGGGTACGGATGCGGCCCGGCAACGGTGCCGATGATGTAGAACGTGTCATCGACATTCGTGACCCAGTCGCGCAGCGCCTCGTTGAGCGCGTCCTTGAGCGTTTTCGTGCCGCTGGTCACCGGCACCACCTCCGCGCCGAGCAGCTTCATGCGGTAGACGTTTGGCGACTGGCGCTGGATGTCCTCGGCGCCCATGTAGACCACGCACTTGAGGCCCAGGCGCGCGGCGATGGTCGCGCTGGCGACTCCGTGCTGGCCGGCGCCGGTCTCCGCGATGATGCGAGTCTTGCCGAGGTGCTTGGCCAGCAGGGCCTGGCCGACGGTGTTGTTGATCTTGTGCGCGCCGGTGTGGTTGAGGTCCTCGCGCTTGAGCAGCACCTGCGCCCCGCCCCAGTTCCGCGTCAACCGCTCGGCCGGGTACAGCGGCGAAGGCCGGCCGACGTAATGCTTGAGGTCGCGATCGAGCTCGGCCTGGAACGCCGGGTCGCGCTTGAGCCGCGCGTAGGCCTCCTCGAGCTTGCGCAGCGGCTCCATCAGCGTCTCGGCGACGAAACGCCCGCCGTAGGGGCCGAAGTGCCCGCGCTGGTCCGGACCGCTGTAGTCAGGTTTCATCCGCTGCCCGAACTGCCTCCACAAACTGTCGCATCCTCGCCTCGTCCTTGATGCCCGGCGACTGCTCGATGCCGGACGACACATCCACCGCGTACGGCCGCGCGGCGCGCACCGCCGCCCCGACGTTCTGCGGCGTCAGCCCCCCAGCCAGCACGTACGGCCGGCTGGCCTTGATCGCGCTCCAGTCGAAGGTGCGACCCTGCCCGCCCGCTTCGCCCGCGCCGTGCGCATCCAGCAGCAAGGCGCTGGCGCTCGCATAACGATGCTCCCACGCGCCGAGGTCGCGTACGTCCCGCATCGGCACCGCCCGCAGGTAGGGCCAGGAGAAGCTCTCGCAGAACCCGGGATCCTCGTCGCCGTGGAACTGCAGCAGGTCGGGCGAAAGCTCGTCCAGCGCGCGCATCACGTCGCCGAACGAGGCGTTGCGAAACAGGGCCACCGCCTGCACGAACGGCGGCAGGCGGCGGCGGATGATAGCGGCCTGCGGCAACTGGAGAAAGCGCGGGCTGTCAGGGGCCAGCACCAGGCCGATCGCGTCAACTCCCAGGCGCACGGCGGCCTCGGCATCCTCGCTCCGGGTGATGCCGCAGAACTTGATGCGCGCGCGCATCGCCACGCTCAAAGGCCCGGGAACCACGGCGCCGCTGGCTGCGGCAGCGCGAAGCGCTCCGGATACTCCGGGCCCAGGAAGTACAACCCCGCCGCATCGGCGGTCACGCCGCCCTTGGCACGCATGCGCGACTCGAGCACGGTTTGGGCCCAGGATTCCGGCTGCTCGCCCTGCCCGATCGGCATCAGCACGCCAGCGATGTTGCGCACCATGTGGTGCAGGAAAGCGTTGCCGCGGACATCCATCACGGTGAACTCGCCGTGCGCCCGCACCTCGAGCCGGTGCAGGTTTCGCATCGGGGTGCGCGACTGGCAGTCGGCGTCGCGAAACGCCGAGAAATCGTGCTCGCCGACCAGCGCCTGCGCGGCCCGATGCATGCGGGCCGCGTCGAGCGGCGCGATCAGCCAGGCCACGCGCCCGTCCAGCAGGGCCGAGCGCGCGCGGCTGCTCCATATCACGTAGCGGTAGCTGCGCGCGGTGGCGCCGTGGCGGGCGTGGAACTCCGCGTCGACGGCCTGCACCCAGCGCAGGCTGATGTCGCGCGGCAGCTGCGAGTTGGCACCGAACAGCCAGGCGTGCGGCGCGCGCTGCGATTCCGAATCGAAGTGGACGACCTGGTTGAGGGCGTGCACGCCGGCGTCGGTGCGCCCGGCGGCGGTGACCTTGACGGGGTGGTCGGCGACCTTCGAAAGCACGCGCTCGACTTCCTGCTGGACGCTGGCGGCGTGGCCCTGCCACTGCCAGCCTGAATAGCGGGTGCCCAGGTACTCAACGCCGGCGGCCCAGCGCGTCATGATCGACCCGCCCGGGTGCGCCTCAGGCCGAGGCGCGCTTCAGCAGCTCTTCGGCTTCCTTCTTCTGCGCGTCGTTGCCCTGCTGGGAAACTTCGTTGAGCAGGCTCTTGGCCATGTCGGAGTCGCCCATGTCGAGGTAAGCGCGCGCGAGGTCGAGCTTGGTACCCGCCTCGTCGGCCGGCGCCCCCGCTTCCTCAACGGCCACTTCGGCGCTGAGTTCGACCACCTCGCCGCCTGCGGCCGGTGCGGCGGCGGCTTCCGCAGGCGCCGAAGCGCCAAGGTCGAAGTTGCCCAGGTCCAGTCCCGCGTCCACCGCGGGCTCGGCGGCCGGAGCGGCAGCGGCTGGCGCCGCGGCCGGGGCCTCGGTGCTCAGTCCGCCAAGGTCGAATTCGATGGCATCACCGGCCGGGGCCGCCGCCGCAGGAGCAGGCGCGGCCGCCGGGGCGGCGGCGCCGGTATCCAGGGACAGGCTGCCGAGGTCGAATTCCAGCGCATCGCTGGCGGGCGCGGCGGGCGCGGCCGCGGGAGGCGGTGCAGCCGCTGCGGCAGGAGCCGCGGCCGCCGGTTCGTCGAAGGAAAGGTCCAGCGCCCCACCGCCGCCCCCGGCGGCGCCGGCACCGGCAAACAGCGCGTCGTTGGGCGCGATCTGCGAGCCGAGCAACGCGATCGGCTGCCACTTGTCTGCCGGCAGCGAGCCCTTGAGTTCCTTGGCGACTTCCACGAATTCGCTGGCCTTGCCGGCTTCGAAATAGATCTCCGCCAGCTTGACCTTGGCGTCGGTGCGGTTCGGGTCCTTCTGCAGCGCCTGCTTGAGCATCAGCGCCGCCTCGTCGTACAAGCCGTAGGCGCGATGGAACTCGGCTTCCGACAGCGGATCGCCGGCATCGAGGTTGATCTGGACGGTCTCGCTGGCGAAATTGCTGGTGACGTCGAAGTCGACCGCGCGGCCGCCAGTCGCAGCTTGCGCAGGCTCCTGCACCTGCGTCTGCTGCATGGTCTGCTGCATCGTGTCGGCGCCCATCGCCTGGGTGGCCGCGAGCGGGGTGCCTGTGACCACGGTCGGCGTCTCGGACGAGCCCAGCGCCGCCTCCATCGATGGCGCCGGCGGCTGCGCGGCGACCTGCGTCACGTCTTCCGAGCCAGCGACCGCAGCCGGCGCCGTGCGGGCCGCCTCGACCTGCTGGCTGGCGCGGTTGTAGCGGACCTGGGCGATCTTGTTCATCACCTTGCGGCCACCAAAGACCAGCACGATGAGGCCGACGAGGCCCATCGCCGCCCACTGCACTTCCTGCTTCGCGAACGCTTCCTTGGCGCCCGAAACGACGCTGTCGAGGATGGCCATGACGCCGCCTTCCTCTTGCTTCTTGATGATGGGCGCCGGCTTGGCTTCCGGCTTGGCTTCCGGCTCAGGCGCCTTGGTTTCTGCCGGCGGCGGCGGAGGCGGCGCAGCGGCCACTTCCGACGGCGGCGGCGCTCCGCTGGGCGCTGCTTCCGATGGCGGAGCCGCCTCCGGGGTCGGAGGCGGCGGGGCTGACTCGGCCACCGTGCTCGGCGCCGGTTCCGGCGCCGGAGGCGGCGGCGCTTCCTGCACGGGCGGCGGGCTGGCCTTGATCGGCTCGGGAGCCGGCTCGACCGGAGCCGGTGCCGGGGGCGGCGCGGCGGCGACCATGCCGCCTTCGCGAGCCTGCGCGACCAGCGACTTGGCGGAAGCGGCATCCACCGACCGGATCTCGTCGGCGGTCGGGATGCTCAGCATCACGCCCTTCATCAGGCCACGGATGGAGCCACCGTGGAACGCCTTCGGGTTCGCGTTGAAGATCGCGACCTGCATCTGGTCCATGGTGATCGTGGCCGGGTCCGGGCGCAGCTTGTAGGCGATGCTCCACAGCGTCTCCTGCGGAGCCACCGGTCCGTACATGCCGCCTTCCGGCGATCCGGCGGGCGGCTGCGCGGCCATTTCCGCGGTCGGCGGTGGCGGCTGGTCGGGCGCGCCGGCGGCGGCCGGTTCGGTCGGCATGCCTCCGGCCGGCGGCGGCTCGGCCGCGGCCACGGATTCGGTGGGTCCAGCTTCGGCGGTCGGCGGAGGCGGCATCTCGATCTGCGACGCTGGAGCCGGCGCGGTGATGCCGGTGCCGCGGGCCAGGTTCGGCGGATCGAGCAGCAACGTGTATTCGCGCAGCAGGCGGCCGCCGCTCCAGCGCACGTCCAGCAGGAAGGCGACGAAGGGCTCGCGCGCGATCGACTTGCTGGTGACGCGGATGGTTTCGCCCTCGACGGTGAACTTCAGCGAGGACAGGAACTCGGCGCGCTCCATGCCGGCGCGCTCGAAGTCATCGTTGCTGGCGAGCTCTACGGTGAGGCTGTCGATCTCGATGCCGGTGGCCGACAGGATGGGGATCGTCGCGGAAAGCCGCTCGTTGAGGCGCGAACGGGGCTCGATTTCCCCGAGGCCGAGCGCTTGCGCAAACCCGGCCCAGAGCAAGAAGGCCCCCGCCACCCACCGTGCCAGCCCCTTAGACATTCTGTCTCCCAACTCCTGCCCCTAGGCCCCCATCTGAGAGTATTACATCATTTTGTTGATGTAACCCCCTTAATAATCAGGGAAACCTGTCTGCGAGTCAACGGGGGCCGGCAGGGGGTCTAGAGGTACTCCCGGACCAGCACTTCGGCGATCTGGATGCTGTTCAGCGCCGCTCCCTTGCGCACATTATCGGCCACCACCCACAGGTTCAAGCCGCGCGGGTGGGAAATGTCCTCGCGGATGCGCCCGACGAACACCGCGTCCTCGTGCGCCGCCTCGGTCACGGCGGTCGGATAGCCCCCGTCGCGGCGCTCGTCGAGCACCTGGACCCCGGGGGCCTTGCGCAGCAGCTCACGGGCCTGGTCGGCGGTGATCTTGCGGCGGGTTTCCAGGTGGACGGCCTCGGAATGGCCGTAGAACACCGGCACGCGCACGGCGGTAGCGTTCACCTGGATCGACTCGTCGCCCATGATCTTGCGGGTCTCCCACACCATCTTCATCTCGTCCCGGGTGTAGCCGTTGTCCATGAAGGCGTCGATGTGCGGGATGGCGTTGAAGGCGATCTGCCTGGGGTAGACCTTGGCCTCGATCGGGCGGCCGTTGAGGGCCTCGCCACTCTGTGACGCGAGCTCGTCGATCGCCGGCTTGCCGGTGCCCGAAACCGACTGGTAGGTCGCCACGTTGATGCGCTCGATGCCCACCGCGTCGTGAATGGGTTTCAACGCCACCACCATCTGGATGGTCGAGCAGTTCGGGTTGGCGATGATGCCGCGGGTCTTGTACTGGGCGATGGCCTGCGGATTCACTTCCGGGACGACCAGCGGGATGTCCTTGTCCTGGCGGAACTGGCTGGTGTTGTCGATCACGACGCAGCCGGCCGCCGCGGCCTTGGGCGCGTAGACCTTCGACACCTCGGCGCCCGGCGAGAACAGACCGATCTGCACCTTCGAGAAGTCGAAGGTCGCGAGGTCCTGCACCTGCAACTCGGTGTCGCCGAAATCGACGAACTCGCCGGCCGAGCGGCTGCTGGCTACGGCGTAGACCTTCCCATACGGGAATCGGCGCTGGAACAGCGTCTTCAGCATTTCCTCGCCGACCGCGCCGGTTGCGCCCACCACCGCAACGTCGAATGTCTTGCTCATAAGCTCGCCATGACCGCCTTGCCCATGTCAGATGTGGAGATGCCCCGCTCCGCGGGGCGCGCAATATCTTGGGTTCGCAGGCCCGATGCAAGGGCCCGCTTCACGGCGTGCTCGACCCGGCCGGCCAGGTCGGCACGTTTCAAGCTGTAGCGAAGCATCATCGCCACCGACAGGATCGTGGCCAGCGGGTTGGCCAGCCCCCTGCCGGCAATGTCCGGCGCGCTGCCGTGCACCGGCTCGTACAGGCCCCGCCCCTTCGCATCGAGCGAGGCCGACGGCAGCATGCCGATCGAGCCGGTCAGCTGCGCGGCGATGTCGGACAGGATGTCGCCGAAGATGTTGCCGGTGACGACCACGTCGAACTGCTTCGGCGCCCGCACCAGCTGCATCGCGGCGTTGTCGACGTACAGGTGGCTCAGCGTGACGTCGGCGTAGTCGCGGGCGACGCGCTCGGCCACCGCGCGCCACAGCTGCGAGGATTCCAGCACGTTGGCCTTGTCCACTGAACACACCTGCCGGCGGCGCAGCCGCGCGAGATCGAAGGCGCTGCGCAGGACGCGCTCGATCTCCGGCTCGCTGTAACGCTCGGTGTTGATGCCGACGCGCACACCCTGTTCTTCGACGATGCCGCGCGGCTGGCCGTAATAGATGCCGCCGGTCAGCTCGCGCACGATCAGCAGGTCGAGCCCGCGCAGGACTTCGGGTTTCAGGGTCGAAGCGTCGGCCAGCTCGTCGAAGCACAAGGCCGGTCGCAGGTTGGCGTACAGACCCAGCGCCGAGCGGATCTGCAGCAGGCCTTTCTCCGGGCGGATGTCGCGCTCGAGGGCGTCCCACTTCGGCCCGCCGACGGCGCCCATCAGGATGGCGTCGGCGCGCTGCGCCTGGCCGAGCGTCTCACCTGGCAGCGGCACGCCGTGCGCATCGATGGCGGCGCCGCCGATCAGGCCATGCTCGAACCCGGCGTCGAGGCCGTGGCGCTGCTTGAGCGCGACCAGCACCTGGGTGGCCTCGGCCACCACTTCGGGGCCAATGCCATCGCCCGGCAGGATCAGGATTTTCGCGGTCATGCGTAGGGCGGCATTCCCATGCCGCCACTCCTCAGTCGAACAACCAGGGGGCTTCCGTGCACCGGCGCGCCTCGTAGGCGCGGATGGCGTCGGCGTGCTGCAGCGTCAGCCCGATCTCGTCCAGGCCTTCGAGCAGCTTGCGCTTGCGATCGGGCTCGATCGGGAACTGCGCCTGCTGCCCCGCCCACGACACGCGCTGGGACGGCAGGTCGACCGTCACCCGCGTCGCCGGGTCGGCCGCGATCGCGGCGAACAGCCGGTCGACGACGCCTGCCGGCAGCACCACTGCGAGGAAGCCGTTCTTGCCGCAGTTGCTGGAGAAAATGTCCGCGAAGCCAGGCGCGATCACGCAGCGGAAGCCGGCGTCGGCCAGGGCCCAGACCGCGTGCTCGCGCGAAGAGCCGCAGCCGAAGTTCTCGCGCGCCAGCAGGATGCTCGCGCCGCGATGCGCGGGCCGGTTCAGCACGAAATCCGGATTGGCCTTGCGCGTGGCCGGATCCACCGACAGGTCGCCGGGGGTCAGGTAACGCCAGTCGTCGAACAGGAACGGGCCGAAGCCGGTGCGCCGGATCGACTTGAGGTACTGCTTCGGGATGATGGCGTCGGTGTCGACGTTGGCGCGATCCAGCGGCGCCGCCGTCCCGGTCACGCTCGTGAAGGGTTTCATGGGACGGGTTTCATGCGAAGTCCCTCACGTCCACGAAGTGCCCGGCGATGCCGGCGGCGGCAGCCATGGCCGGCGAGACGAGGTGGGTGCGCCCGCCCTGCCCCTGCCGTCCTTCGAAATTGCGGTTGCTGGTCGAGGCGCAGCGCTCGCCCGGCTCGAGCCGGTCGGCGTTCATCGCCAGGCACATCGAGCAGCCCGGCTCGCGCCACTCGAAGCCGGCGTCACGGAATGCCGCATCGAGGCCCTCGGCTTCGGCCTGGCGTTTCACCAGGCCGGAACCCGGCACCACCAGCGCCAGCTTCACGTTCGCGGCCTTGCGCTTGCCCTTCACGACCTGCGCGGCGGCGCGCAGGTCCTCGATGCGCGCGTTGGTGCAGGAGCCGATGAAAACTTTATCGATGACTATGTCCTCGATGCGCGTGTTCGGCGCCAGTCCCATGTACGCCAGCGCGCGCTGCCAGCCTTCGCGGCGCACCGCATCCGGGGCACTGGCAGGATCGGGTACGCGGCCGCCGACCTCGGCGACCATTTCCGGCGAGGTGCCCCAGGTCACCTGCGGCTGGATCGCCGCCGCATCGATCGCGACCTCGCGGTCGAAGCGCGCGCCAGCGTCGCTGCGCAGCGCGCGCCAGTGCGCCACGGCGCCATCCCAGCGCGCGCCCTGCGGCGCGAACGGCCGGCCGCGCAGGTATTCGATCGTCTTGTCGTCCACGGCGACCAGTCCCGCGCGCGCGCCGGCCTCGACGCTCATGTTGCACACGGGCAGGCGGCCTTCGATCGACAGCGCCTCGATCGCCTCGCCGGCGTATTCGATCGTGTAGCCGGTGCCCCCGGCGGTGCCGATGCGGCCGATGATGGCCAGCACGATGTCCTTGGCGGTGATGCCGGCGCCGACGCGGCCGTTGACGCACACGCGCATCCCTTTCGATTTCTTCAGCACCAGGCACTGCGTGGCCAGCGCGTGCTCCACTTCCGACGTGCCGATGCCGAAGGCCAGCGCACCGAAGGCGCCATGGGTCGACGTGTGCGAATCGCCGCAGACGATGGTCATGCCGGGGAGCGTGGCGCCCTGCTCCGGGCCCATCACGTGGACGATGCCCTGGCGCGGGTCATCCAGGCCGAACAACCGCACGCCGTAGTCGCGGCAGTTGCTTTCGAGCGCCTGCACCTGCTCGCGCGAGATCGGATCGGTGATGCCCGCCGCGCGATTGGTGGTCGGCACGTTGTGGTCCGGCACCGCGAGGTTGGCGGCGACACGCCACGGTTGGCGCCCGGCGAGGCGCAGGCCGTCGAAGGCCTGCGGGCTGGTGACTTCGTGGACCAGGTGCCGATCGACGTAGAGCAGCACGGCACCGTCGCCGAGCTCGCGCACGACGTGCGCGTCCCAGATCTTGTCGTAGAGGGTGCGGGCAGCCATGCGCGGAATCGTAGGCCTCGTCTATCAATAACTCCAATGAATCCTTATTATTTCTTTCATTCCCTTTGGCTATACTTAGCCGATGGACGCCGACAGCCTGGCCGCCTTCCTGGAGATCGCCGACGCCGGCTCGTTCTCGGCCGCGGCCGGGCGCCTGCACCTGTCGCAGCCCGCCGTCAGCAAGCGCCTCGCCGGGCTCGAGGAGCGGCTGTCCGCCCGCCTGTTCGACCGCATCGGGCGGCGCGTGCTGCTGACCGAGGCCGGGCGCACGCTGCTGCCCTACGCGCGGCGGGTGCGCGAGGACCTCGAGGACGGCCGCCGTGCGCTGTCGCACCTGTCGCCGCACCTGCGCGGGCGCCTGACGCTCGGCACCAGCCACCACATCGGGCTGCACCGCCTGCCCTCCGAACTGAAGTCCTTCGCCCACGAACACCCCGACGTCGACCTCGACATCCAGTTCATGGACTCGGAGGTCGCCTGCGAGGCGGTGCGGGCCGGCAAGCTCGAGCTCGGCATCGTCACGCTGCCCACCGAGCCCCTCGAAGGCCTCGACTCGCGGCTGATCTGGAAGGACCCGCTGGCGGTAGTGGTGTCGCCAGAGCACGCGCTGGCGCGACGCAGGCGCGTTTCGCTCGCCGAGCTCGCGCGTCATCCGGCCGTGCTGCCGGACGAAGCCACCTACACCCACCGCATCATCAAGGCCGAGCTGGCGCGTCACGGTGTCGAGCCGCGCGTGCGGCTCGCGACCAACTATCTCGAGACGCTGAAGATGCTGGTCGGCATCGGCCTGGGCTGGAGCGTGCTGCCCCGCTCGATGCTGGACCGCTCGGTGCGCGCGCTGGCAATCCCCGGATTCGCGCCGAGCCGCAGCCTCGGTGCGGTCTGGCATCGCAAGCGCACGCTGTCGGCGCCGGCGCGGCGGCTGCTGGAGCATGTCGGAAAGAAGGGGCTCGGGAAAAAAGGGCCCGGGCCCCGGTAAACTGCGCCCTGCCATCACGCAGGGGGCTGCGCCATGCAGATCTACGTCCGCGCGTTCGTCGCGGGGTTCCTGGCGACACTGGTGTTTCACCAGGGCGTGCTCTGGCTGTTCCACCTGCTCGAAGTCGTGCCGCGCGCGCCCTGGAACCTCGCCCCGGCGCCGCCGCTGGGCGTTCCGGCCGTGCTGTCGCTGGCCTTCTGGGGCGGCGTGTGGGGCATGCCGATCTGGTACCTCATGCGCCACGCGGCCGGCACCGCCTACTGGGTCCGCGCGATCGTGTTCGGGGCTATCGGTCCGAGCCTGGTGGCCCTGCTGATCGTGTTCCCCCTGAAGGGCAACGCCTTCGCGGCCGGATGGGATCCGAGGATCTGGATCCTCGCCTTCATCCTCAATGGCGCCTGGGGCCTGGGCCTCGCGGTGTTCATGCGCGGGCTCAAGCGCGTCGGGCTGTAGTCAGGCCGGGCGCGGCTCGTCGCGCAGCCCGCGCCAGGCGATGAACCAGCCGGCCGCGGCCGACAGGCCGGCGCCGAGGAACGCCGCCTCGGGCGAGATGTGCTCCCAGATGTACCCGCTGGCGAGGCTGCCAATGGAGCCGCCGAGCCCGTAGGCCGCGGCGTTGTAGAACGCCTGCCCGCGTCCCTGCATCGAGCCGGGGAAATAACGCTGCACGTAGTACACCGCCAGCGCGTGGTAGGCGCCGAAGGTCAGCGCGTGCGACAGCTGCAACAGCACCAGCAGCGCCAGCGAGTCCACCAGCAGCGCGGTGAGGACCCAGCGCAGCGCCGTCGCCGCCAGCACGATCAGCATCAGGCGCCGAGCGCCCAGCGCCGAGATCAGGCGCCCCATGGCCAGGAACAGGCCGATCTCGGCGACCACCGCCAGCGCCCACAGGAACCCGGCGGTGCTGCGCGCGTAGTCGTGGCGCTCGAGGAACAGCGTGAAGAAGTTGTAGTACGGCGCGAAACTCAGCTGCGACAGCAGGCACGACACGAGCAAGGCCTTGACCCACGGCCGGCGCAGCACATCGAGGATCGGCACCGATTCGCGCGCGGCCTGCGGCAGCGCCGGCACTTCGGGCACCAGCCAGGCGGACAGCGCCATTGCCGCGAACATGGCCGCGACCAGCCACGGCAGCGGCAGGATGCCGAGGGCGTCCAGGATCGGGCCGAGTCCCAGCACCGCGGCGACGAAACCGACCGAGCCCCACAGCCGCACGCGGCTGTAGTCGCCGCCGTGCGGCTGCAGGTGCGACAGCGCGACCACCTCGAACTGCGACAGCAGGGCGTGCCAGAAGATCGAGTAGGCGAGCATGAAGAAGCCGATGCCGACCAGGCTGTCGCTGAACGGGATGCACAGGAACAGCGCCAGCGACACCAGCACGGCGTGGCGGATCATCGCGATGCGCCGGCCGGTGGTGTCGGCCCACCAGCCCCAGGCGATCGGCATGATCGAGCGCGTGACGCCCATCAGCGCGTAGGCGATGCCCATCTGCGCCGCGGAGAACCCGCGCGCCTCCAGGTACGGCGACCAGTACGGCATGAAGGCGCCGACCGTGGCGTAGTAGAAAAAATAAAAGCCCGACAGGCGGGCATGCAGGGATTGAGGTGTCACGTCAGCTCAAACGTCGTCTTCGCGCGCTTCCTTGTGGATTCGCGGCTTGCCGGCGGACTTCTTCCTCCCGGCACTGGCGGGAATGCGCGGTGTCGGCACTTTCACGTCGCCGCACTGCGCGCGATGGCGCAGCACGTGGTCCATCAGCACCAGCGCCACCATGGCCTCGGCGATCGGCGTCGCGCGGATGCCGACGCAGGGATCGTGGCGGCCGGTGGTGCGGATGTCGGCGGCCTTGCCGTCGATGTCGATGGTCTTGCCCGGAATGACGATGCTGGAGGTGGGCTTGAGCGCGATCGAGCAGCGGATGTCCTGGCCGGTAGAAATGCCGCCGGTGATGCCGCCGGAGTGGTTGGCGAGGAATCCTTGCGGCGTGAGCTCGTCGCGGTGCGTGCTGCCCTTCTGCCCGACCGCGGCGAAGCCGTCGCCGATCTCGACCGCCTTGACCGCATTGATGCTCATCAGCGCGTAGGCCAGCTCGGCGTCGAGGCGATCGTAGACCGGCTCGCCGAGTCCGGGCGGCACGCGGGTCGCCTCGACGTTGATGCGCGCGCCGATCGAGTCGCCCTCCTCGCGGATGCGCGTCACGTAGTCCTCGAGCTCCTTCACGCGCGCGGGATCCGGGCTGAAGAACGGGTTGCGGTTGACCGCATCCCAGCTCTTGAAGTCGATCTTCAGCGAACCGATCTGGGCGAGGTAGCCGCGCACCTCGATGCCGAACTTCTCGCGCAGCCATTTCTTCGCGATCGCCGCGGCGGCGACCCGCACCGCGGTCTCGCGCGCGCTGGCGCGTCCGCCGCCGCGATGGTCGCGCCGGCCGTACTTCTGGATGTAGGCGTAGTCGGCGTGGTTCGGGCGGAAGCTGTCCTTGATCTTCTCGTAGTCGCGGCCGCGCGCGTCGACGTTGCGGATCAGCAGCGCGATCGGCGTGCCGGTGGTCTTTCCCTCGAACACGCCGGACAGGATCTCGACCGCGTCGTCCTCTTTCCGCTGCGTGACGTAGCGCGACTGCCCCGGCTTGCGCCGGTCGAGCTCGACCTGGATGTCGGCCTCGGCCAGCGCCAGGCCCGGCGGACAGCCATCGACCACGCAGCCGATGGCAGGCCCGTGCGACTCGCCGAAGCTCGTCACGCAAAACAACCTTCCCAGCGTGTTACCGGACATGCGACCCCTTCACGCCCCGTCTTTCAAGGTTGGCCCTGCCATTCGAGCAGGTCGTCGCGCGAAATGACGAACACCCCGTCGCCGCCCCGCTCGAATTCCGGCCAGACGACCGGGACCTTCGGGAAGCGCCGCTCGAATTCTGGGACAGAACCGCCAACTTCGCACACCAGCAGGCCGTCGGCCTGCAGGTGCCGTGGCGCCTCGCGCAGGATGCGCGCCACGATGTCCATGCCGTCGACGCCCGCCTCCAGCGCCCGCCGGGGCTCGTGGCGGTACTCCTTGGGCATCTTCTTCCAGCGCGCGGTCGGCACATAGGGTGGATTGCTGACGATCAAGCCGTACTTGCGGCCCGGCACCGCGGAGAACAGGTCCGAGCGGATCGCCTGCACCCGGTCCTGCACGCCGTGGCGGGCGATG
>JBQTJQ010000158.1:0-5874 GCA_052386975.1 Gammaproteobacteria bacterium
ACGCGGCCGGCCGCGACGTCGCCGGCGTCGCGCAGGAAGCGCTCGATGCTGCGGTAGCCGTAGCCGCGGAAGGCGGTTTCGTCGTGCTCGCCGAGCACCATCGAGAAATGCGGATTCGGCGTCTCCACGCCGGCCTCGGGCGTCACCAGTCGCACGCCGCGGTCGGCCTGGTCGAGGTCGATGCGCCCGCGCGAGCCGACCAGGAAGAACTTCTGGTCGGACAGCGCCGGCGTGGTCGCCGGGTCGATCCAGCCGATGGCGAGTTGCGCGACGAACTCCGCGCCGCCGCCCTG
Source organism: Gammaproteobacteria bacterium (assembly GCA_052386975.1). GTDB lineage: Bacteria > Pseudomonadota > Gammaproteobacteria > Nevskiales > Nevskiaceae > JACPFV01. The sequence continues at coordinate 294 of JBQTJQ010000158.1, forward strand.
CGGTTGCCAGCCGATGGTGGCGTGCACCGAGTCGTACGTGTCGACGCCCTGCGCGCGCAGCGTGCCGCGCGTGCCGACCGCGCTCACGCGGAGCGGCGTGAAGCCGGTCAGGAACTGGATCAGGTCGACGTAGTGCACGCCGAGGTACTGGAAAATGTTCGTGCGCGCGGCCCAGGCGCGGAACGCGACCAGCGGCACGTCGATGCGCTGGCTGTAGCCGACCACCATGTACTTCGGCTCGCCGAGGCGGCCCTCGCGCAGCACGCGCCGCGCCAGCAGGTTCTGCTCGTCGTGGCGCTTGTGGAATTCCACCGCGCCGTGCAGGTTCTTTCTTGCCGCCAGGTCGACCAGCTTCCGGGCCTCGGCAAGCGTCGGCGTGAACGGCTTGACCACCAGGCAATGCAGCCCGCGCTCGAGCAGCGCCGCGGTGACTTCGTAATGCTTGTCGTCGGGCACGCAGACCAGCGCGCAGTCGAACTCGCCGGCGCGCACCGCCGCGCCGACGGGCCCGTCGAGCCGCCGGTAGTCCACCTTCAGGCTGCTGCCCAGCAGCGCGTTGATGCGCGCCGCCGCCTCCGGCACGCCGGAGTCTGCCTCGGCGCGCGTCGCCAGCACGGTGACCGCATCGAGCCGCGCGACGCGCGAGTACTGCGCCAGCGCCGGCAGCAGCGTGCCGATGCCGCCGGTGCCGCGGCCGGTCACGTACATGCCGGCGCCGACCACGAGGGCCTTCATCGCGCACCCTCCATGAGCAGTCGCGCGAGCTGCAGGTCGCGCGGACCGTCGACGTCGACCACGTCGTCGGCGGACATCTTGTACGGCAGGATGCGATCGCCGGTCATCGAACCCTTGTCGAGGATCGTGCGCGGCCGGGTCACGTCGATCACGCAGTTGTAGTACCACATCGGCGGCAGGTCCTGGCGGCGCAGCAGGTAGGGCATCGGGTGCTCGTGCTGGTACAGCGGGTCGAGGTAGCCCTCGGCGTCGATGCGGAACATGCGATACGGGTGCTGGGCCGGCGGACTGACCGAGCGCACCGAGTCGGCGCGCGGGTCGTCGCGCAGCAGCGCGGCGGCCGCGTCGATCCAGCCCGGCAGGCGGTGCGGCGCCGTCGGGCGCAGGTGCAGCACCAGCCCGGGCACATAGCGCTCGGCCTGCGCCAGGTGCTCGAGCACGTGCACGAACACCGGGTGGTCGAGCACGGTGTCGCCGGCCAGTCCGGCGGGGCGCAGGAACGGCACTTCGGCGCCGGCAGCGCGGGCGACCGCGGCGATCTCGGCGTCGTCGGTGGACACGATGACGCGCTCGACGCAGCGCGCGGCCCGCGCGTGCTCGATCGAGTGCACCACCAGCGGCTTGCCGGCGACCTTCACCAGGTTCTTGCGCGGGATGCCCCTGGAGCCGCCGCGGGCCGGGATGACGGCGAGGGTGTCCTTCATGTCGGCTTCACCGCCTCGGCGTACAGCGAGACCAGCCGGCGGCTGTCGGCGTCCTTGTCGCGCAGCAGGCGCGGGTCGCGGCCCTGGCGGTAGCCCGCGGCCTCGACCTCGACGAATCCGGCGTCGCCCAGGACCTTCGCCAGCGTCGCGAAATCCCACGCCGAGCGGTGGCCGTATTCCTGGGTGATGAAACTGATCGCCTGCATCGGCGTCACGAACTGGCGGCCGCGCGGCTGCAGCGTCACCCGCTCCCATTCGCCGAACCAGGCGAGGTCGTTGGCCTGGTAGCGCGCGACGAAGATCGACACGTCCGGCACGATCACGCGGATGCGGCCGCGCGGCTTGAGCACGCGGAAGCATTCCGCGACCAGGCGCCGCACGTCCTCGAACGCCATGTGCTCGAAGGTGTGCTCGGTGAAGATGCCGTCGACCGAGGCGTCGTCGATGAGCAGCGGGTAGCGCAGGTCGGCGCCGTACACGCCGTCGCGGCCGAAGAAGTCGACCGCGATGAAATCTCCCGCCGGGGTGTCGGCGGCGCCGAGGTCGAGCAGGTTGGTGCGGGCCGGGTCGAGCTCGAGGCGCCGCGCGCTGCGGCGGCCGAGCATCGAGCGCATCTCGAACGACAGCTGCTCGAGGGCGCCGTCGGGCAGGGCCTTGCGCGCCAGGCGGGCCGGCAGGCCGAGGATGCGCGCCGCAGTCTTGTAGGACATGAACCGGCGCAGATGATAACCCGCGCCGCTCGGGTGACCGGCCGCGCCAGCCTCAGCCCGCCGCTGCGGCCGCCGGCGCGCGCAATGCCGTGAACCACGGCATCGGGCAGACGTGGTGCGACAGCCGCCAGGTGCCGAAGAACAGCAGCGCCTGCGCGATCGCGAAGCCGTAGCCGGCGCCGGCGAGGCCGTAGCGCCCGACCAGCAGCAGCGACAGCGCCAGGTTGATCGCGCCCGCGGCCGCGGTCACCGTGGCCAGGCGCGCGGTGGCGCCGGCGTGGAACACGTAGTTGGTCACCGCGAAGTACATGCCGCCGAAACCGAAGCCGATCGCGAGCGCCGGGATGTAGTCGCCGCTGCCGGCGAAGGCGGGCCCCACCAGCCAGGCCATCAGCGGCGGCACGAGCAGGCCGAACGCCACCGACGCGGCAGCGACGATGGCGAAGTACGCCCAGGTCAGGCGCACCACGCGCCGGCGCGCGGCTTCGTCGAAGCCCGGCAGGTGCTCGTAGAGCCATGGCGCCCAGGCGCGGTTGAGCGCGATGGTCACGACCTTGATCGCGCCGGCGACGGCGAGCGCCACGGCGAACAGGCCGGCGGCATCGGTGCCGAGCAACGCCGCCACCACCACCTGGTCGGAGATCGCCAGTGCCAGCCCGCCGAGCACGTGCGGCAGCAGCGTGATCCCGAAGCGCGCGGCCATGCGCAGGAAGCGCCGGTCGGCGTGCGCCACCAGCAGGCCGTCCTGGCGCAGGCCGATGAATGCCGTGAGGGTCAGCAGTGCCGCGGCGCCGACCAGTCCCGCCACGCGCCCTTGCCAGGCCATGCCGGCCAGCACGATCAGCGCGATGGACAGCGCCGCGCCGAGCAGGGTCTGGGCGAGTTGCGCGGCCGCGTAGCGGCCGCTGCGGTCCTGCGCCTGCAGCACCGACAGCCGCAGCGCGATCACGAACTGCATCGCCGCGAACGCGCAGGCCACGAGCAGCCACCGCAGCGGCACGCCGGCGGCGTCCGCCAGCGCCGCCGGCGCGAGCAGCAGCAGCAGCACGACGGCGACCAGGCTGGCGCCGCCGACTGTCAGGCAGGCGGTGACGAGCTGGGCGACCTGCGCGCGCTCCAGCTTGTGGTATTCGACCGGGACCAGTCCCTGGACGCCCAGGCCGATGACCAGCGTCAGGAACGACGCTGCCGCCATGAACAGCGCCACCACGCCGTAGTCGTGCGGGCTCAGCAGCCGCGTGAGGATCGGCACCAGCAGCAGCGGGAACGCCGCGACCAGCACGTTGGCCGCCGAGTACGTGGCGGCGGCGCCCAGCAGCTTGCGGTTCACCCGCGCTGCTTGGACGCCCACGTGGCGAAGCGCCCCGGGTCGGCGAAGGCGTCGGCATTCGCGCGCAGGACCTCGAGGTCGAGCTCCCACCAGCGCGAGCGGCGGATCGCCTCGATCGTCGCCTCGTCGAAGCGATAGCGCTCGACCCCGGCCGGCACGCCGGTGACGATCGCGTACGGCGGCACCTCGCCGGCGACCACCGCGCCGGCCGCGACGATCGCGCCGTCACCGATGCTGGCGCCGTCGAGCACGATCGCGCGCGCGCCGATCCAGACGTCGTGGCCGATGGTGACCGGGCGGAACTCCTCGAATTTCTGCTCGCGCACGAACGTCAGCTGGGCCTGGGCCAGCGTCGAGTAGAACGCCGGGTGCGAGCTGACGAACTGCCGGGTCGGGTGCCGGCCCAGTCCGATGAGGGTCTCCGGGCCGATGCAGCAGAAGCGCCCGACGGTCGCGTTGAACAGGCGCGCGCCGCGCGAGACGTAGCTCATGTCGCCGAGCGCGACGCCGTCGAGGACCGCGCCTTCGTAAAGAGTGACGTAGCGGCCGAAGCTGCAGGCGCGGGCTGTGGCCAGGCGGCCGATGCGCAGGTGGCGGCCCGCGTGGCGACCCTTGAGCGCGGCGGTGCGCGCCAGCCAGACGAGCCAGTGCGTCATCGGGTCGATCCACATGGCCCGCAGTTTGGCAGAATCCCCAATGCCATGACCTTGAAGCACTGGGCACGCAAGCGGCTGTGGAAACTCGGCTACGACGTGGTCGAGTACCGCCAGGACCTGCACGCACACGCGCGCCGGCGCCGGCTGCTCGAGCGGGCCGGCATCGACGCGGTGCTGGACGTCGGTGCCAACACCGGCCAGTTCGCCGCCGAGCTGCGCGCCGACTTCGGCTGGTGCGGGCGCATCGTGTCGTTCGAGCCGCTGGCCGCGGCCTACGCGACGCTCGCGGCGCGCGCCGCCGCCGATGGCCAGTGGGATGCGCGCCCGTACGCCCTGGGTGACAGCGACGGTTCCGCGCGCATCGGCGTGGCCGGCAATTCATGGAGCAGCTCGCTGCTCGAGATGCTGCCGGCGCACCTCGACGCCGCGCCGGAGTCGGCCTTCACCGGTTACGAGACGGTCCAGACGCGCCGGCTGGACTCGGTGATCGACGCGCTGTGCCCGGCGCCGGCGGGGCTCTACCTCAAGCTCGACGTGCAGGGCTTCGAGCGTCAGGTACTGGCCGGCGCGCAGGCCACGCTGGCGCGCGTGCGCGTGCTGCAGCTCGAGATGTCGCTCACGCCGCTGTACGCCGGCGCCGCCAGCTTTGGCGAGCTGCACGCGCTGCTTGAGTCGCGCGGCCTCGTGCTGTTCGGGCTGGAGCCCGGTTTCGCGCGGCGCGACTCGGGGCAGCTGCTGCAGCTGGACGGGCTGTACTGCCCGCGCGAAGTCGCCGACGCCGTGCGCCGCTAGAGGCGGTAGTACTCGCGGTACCAGCGCACGAAGCGCTTCACGCCTTCCTCGATCGGCGTGGCCGGCCGGTAGCCGACCGCGCGCTCGAGCGCGCCGGCGTCGGCCAGCGTGTTGGGCACGTCGCCCGGCTGCGGCGGCGCGAATTCCCGGACGGCCTTGCGGCCGGTCGCCTGCTCGATCGCCTCGATATATCGCGTCAGCCTCACCGGCACGCTGTTGCCGATGTTGTAGATGCGGTACGGCGCGTTCGAGCTGGCCGGGTCCGGGCTGGCGCTGTCCCAGCCGGGCTCCGGCGCGGCGGCTTGGTCGCTGGCGCGGATCACGCCCTCGACGATGTCGTCGACGTAGGTGAAATCCCGCGAGTGGTCGCCGTGGCTGAACACCTGGATCGGCTCGCCGGCCAGGATATTGCGCGTGAAGATGAAAAACGCCATGTCGGGCCGGCCCCACGGCCCGTACACCGTGAAGAAGCGCAGGCCGGTGGTGGGCAGGCGGTACAAGTGGCTGTAGGCGTGCGCCATCAATTCGTTGGCGCGCTTGGTCGCCGCGTACAGCGCCAGCGGGTGGTCGACGCCGTGGTGCTCGGACAACGGCATCTGCGTGTTGGCGCCGTACACCGAGCTGGACGAGGCGTAGGTCAGGTGGGCGACGCCG
>JBQTJQ010000159.1:0-6636 GCA_052386975.1 Gammaproteobacteria bacterium
GAAGTCGCCGGCCGACCTCGGCGCCGCGATCAAGGCGGCGCTGAAGTGACACCGCAGGTGTCATCCCGAGCGTAGCGAGGGATCTTGCTGTCAAAGGCAAGATTCCTCGTCGCTACGCTCCTCGGAATGACACGATGGCCCTGAGAATCGCCGCCGCCCAGCTGAACTTCTGGGTCGGGGACGTCGCGGGCAACGTCGCCAGGATCATCAAGGCGGCGAACGAGGCGCGCGACCGCCTGAAGGCCGACCTCGTGGTGTTCCCCGAGCTGGCGGTGCTCGGCTATCCGCCCGACGACCTGCTCCAGCGCTCGGGCCTTCCGCCGGTCGTCGGCGAGGGCCTCCAGAAGATCGGCCGCGAGGTGCTCGGCATCCACGTCATCGTCGGCCATCCCGAGTACACCGACGAGGGCGTCTACAACGCGGCGACGGTGTTCCGCGACCGCCGCGCGGTCGCCCACTACCGCAAGCAGCTGCTGCCCAACTACGGCGTGTTCGACGAGAAGCGCCACTTCCTGCCGGGCAAGGGCAGCTGCGTGTTCGAGCTCAACCGCATCCCGGTGGGCCTGTGCATCTGCGAGGACGTGTGGGGCCAGAACCCGGCGGCGCAGGCGCGCCGCGCCGGCGCCGAGCTGCTGGTCAACATCAACGCCTCGCCGTTCACGCTCGACAAGGGCGTCGAGCGCAGCCAGGTGCTGTGCGCGCGCGCCGCCGAGACCGGCATGCCGATCCTCTACGTGAACGGGGTCGGCGGCCAGGACGACCTGCTGTTCGACGGCGACTCGACCGGCATCAACGGCGACGGCACCGTCGGCTTCCGCGCGCCGCAGTTCGAGGAAGGCCTGTACCTGGTCGAGTACGACCTCGACCAGCTGCGCGGCCCGGTGCGCCCCGACGAGCCCGAGGACGCGGTGGTCTACAAGGGGCTGGTGCAGTCGATCCGCGACTACGTCGACCGCAACGGCTTCAAGGGCGCGTTGGTCGGCATGTCGGGCGGCATCGACTCGGCGCTGGTCGCGGCGCTGGCGGCCGACGCGCTGAGCCCGCAGCGCGTGTGGGGCGTGGCGATGCCGTCGCGCTACACCGCGGCGATGTCCAACGAGGACGCGAAGGAGGAGGCGTTCCGGCTCGGCATCAGGTTCGACACGATCCCGATCGAGCCGGCGTTCGAGGCGTTCCTCAAGGCGCTCGAGCCGGCGTTCCAGGGCAAGCCCGCCGACCTCACCGAGGAGAACCTGCAGTCACGCTGCCGCGGCGTCACGCTGATGGCGCTGTCGAACAAGCACGGCTACCTGGTGCTGACCACGGGCAACAAGAGCGAGATGGCCGTGGGTTACGCGACGCTGTACGGCGACATGGCCGGCGGCTTCGCGCCTCTGAAGGACGTCTACAAGACGCTGGTGTACCGGCTCGCGCGCTGGCGCAACTCGCTCGGCGAGCAGGGGCCCGCCGGCGTCGACAGCGGCACGCAGTGGCGCCGCTCGCCGCGCGTGATCCCGGAGCGCGTGCTGACGCGCGCGCCCTCGGCCGAGCTGCGGCCGGACCAGACCGACCAGGATTCGCTGCCGCCGTACGACGTGCTCGACGCGATCCTGCAGGCCTACGTCGAGGAGCAGCGCTCGATCCCGGAGATCGCGCGCACGGGGCATCCCGAGGAGCTGGTGCGCCGGGTGGCCTCGCTGGTGCGCAAGTCCGAATTCAAGCGGCGGCAGGCGCCGCCCGGGCCGAAGATCACCGAGCGCGCCTTCGGGCGCGACCGCCGCTATCCGCTGACCGCGGTCTACGGCGACGTGTAGGCCGGCAAGCCGTTGCCGGCGTGTCGGCGAAGGATCGCCGACCTACTTGGCCGTCGGCTCCGGAATCGGGTCGGGCGGCGGCCCGAACATGCCGCCGGGGCGCTCGACCTGCGGCGCGGCCTCCGGCACCGTCACGGCCGGGTTGGCCTCGCGCACCTGGCGCACCTCGTCGGCCTGGGCCATCAGCCCGGCGTCGCGGTAGCTGCCTTCCAGCAGCACCAGCGCCTCGGCCGTGGCCGGCGCGCCGGGGTAGTCGGTGATGATCGCCTCGGCGCGGCGCGCGGCGGCGATGTGGGCGCCGCGGCGCACGTAGTACTTCACGATCGACAGCTCGTGCGCGGCGATGCGGTTGCGCAGGTAGACCATGCGCATCCGGGCGTCGCCCAGGTAACGGCTCTTCGGGTAGCGCTGGGTCAGCAGCGCGAAGTCGTCGAAGGCGCGGCGCGCGTAACCGATGTCCTGCTGCGACGAATCCACCAGCGTTTCGAGGAACGATTCAGTACGCTGGAAGTTCACCAGCCCGCGCAGGTAGTAGACGTAGTCCACCGCCGCGTGGCGCGGGTGCTCCTTGAGGAAACGGTCGGCGGTGCCGATCGCGCCGTCGGCATCGAACGAGCGGTGCCTGGCGTAGATGCTCTCGAGCTGGGCCTGGGTGGCGAAGTCGGTGAACGGGTAGCGCAGCTGGATGCGGTTGTAGCGCTCGAGCGCGCCGGCGTAGTCGGCCGAGTCGAGGCTGCGGCGGGCGAGCTTATACAATCCCCCGGCCTCGAGGCGCAGCTCGCGCTCGCTCTTGCTGATCCTGAAGGGGTTGTCCTGCGGCAGGTCGCCGTCGGAGGCGCAGGCGGCCAGCGTCAGCGCCAGCGCGGCGAGCGCCGCGCGCCGGAAAATGGGGTTCATGAGGGATCGGGTCGAAGCGTGAAACGGGCCAAAATTATAACCGAGGAATACGCCGTGGAAGCCGCCACCGTGCCGCCGGAGCTGCACGGCCTGCGGCTGGACGCCGGTGCCGCCCGGCTGTTCGACCGCCACTCCCGGTCCAAGTTGCAGCACTGGATTGCCACCGGGAACCTGCGGGTCAACAGCCGCATCACCACCACCCCCCGCCACAAGCTGCGCACCGGTGACCACCTGCGCCTGCGCACCCCGGTGGCGGCGACGCCTGGCGTGGCCCCGCAGAAGATCAAGCTGGACGTGGTCCACGAAGACGCCGACCTGGTGGTGCTCGACAAGCCCGCCGGCCTGACCGTGCACCCGGGGGCGGGGCGGCCGGACCGCACCCTGCAGAACGCCCTGCTGCACCGCTACCCGCAGACCGGCCGGCTCGACCGCGGCGGGCTGGTGCACCGCCTCGACAAGGACACCTCCGGCCTGCTGGTGGTGGCGCTGTCCGCGCGCGCGCAGATGCGGCTGGTGGAGGCGATGGCGGCCCGGCGCATCCGCCGCGAGTACGACGCGCTGGTCAACGGCGTGATCCCCGGCGGGGGCACGGTGCGCGCCGCGATCGGCCGCCATCCCCGCGACCGCACCAGGATGACGGTGCTGGCCAACGGCCGGCCGGCGGTGACCCACTACCGGGTGCTGGAGCGCTTCGCCCAGCACACCCACCTGCGGGTCAAGCTGGAAACCGGCCGCACCCACCAGATCCGCGTCCACATGACCTACATCCGCCACCCGGTCCTCGGCGACCCGATCTACGGCGGCCGCGCCCAGCGCGGCACCGGGCTGCCCGAGGCGCTGCGCCAGAAGATCGCCGGGTTCCCGCGCCAGGCGCTGCACGCGCGCGAGCTCGAGCTGGTCCATCCGGTGACCGGCGCGCACCTGACGTTCACGCGCGAGCCGCCGGCGGATTTCCAGGAGCTGCTCGAAGCGCTGCGCGCGCACGGCCGGGGCTGAGGTGGCGCAGCCCACGGACCTGATCGTCCCGGACTGGCCGGCGCCGCCGAACGTGCGCGCCCTGATGACCACGCGCGCCACCGACCTGGCGTCGCTGTCCGCGGCCCGTGACGCCCGCTGGCTGCGGCAGGTGCACGGCGCCGCCGTCGCGCGCCTCGAGCCGGGGCCCGCGGGCGCCGAACCGCAGGCCGATGCCGCGGTCACGGCCGCGCCCGGCGTGGTGTGCGCGGTGAAATCCGCCGACTGCCTGCCGGTGCTGTTCTGCGACGAGCGCGGCACCGCCGTCGGCGCGGCGCACGCCGGCTGGCGCGGGCTGTCCGCCGGCGTGCTCGAAGCGACCGTCGCGGCGATGCCGGCGGCGCCGGCCACGCTGCTGGCGTGGCTGGGCGCGGCGATCGGCCCGGAGTCGTTCGAGGTCGGAGCCGAGGTGCGCGAGGCCTTCCTCGCGCGCGACGCCGGCGCGTCGGCCTGCTTCGTGCCGCGCCCGGCGCCGGGCAAGTACCTGGCCGACCTGTACGCGCTCGCGCGGCGCCGGCTCGCGGTCGCCGGCGTGCGGCGCGTCTACGGCGGCGGGCTCGACACGCTGCGCGACCCGGCGCGCTTCCATTCGTACCGCCGCGACGGCCATGCCGGCCGCATGGTGGCGCTGGTCTGGCTGGAAGTTCGGTAAACTCCCCGGGCTCGTGATGGTGCTGAACAACAAGGGCACCGCACACCAGGAGAAGCCCATGGCCCGGTCCGTACACCCCCTCGGTTTCCTCGGCGCGGCGGCCTTGCTGGCCGTCGCTGCTTTTTCGACGGCGGCGCAGGACGAAGCGCCCGCCATCGTGGTCAAGCCGCGGCCGGCGGAGCGCATGGCGCTCGCGCCGAAGAGCCTGCTGCTCGACGTGGTGAGGGCCGGCGACCGCTTCGTCGCGGTCGGCGACCGCGGCGCCATCCTGCTGTCGGCCGACGGCAAGGACTGGGAGCAGGCCGAAGGCGTGCCGGCGCGCGCGGCGTTCACCGCGGCGACCTTCGTCGACGCGGAGCACGGCTGGGCGGTCGGGCACGACGCCGCGATCGTCGCCACCGGCGACGGCGGCAAGACCTGGGCGCTGCAGAACTTCCAGCCCGAGCTGGAGAAGCCGCTGCTCGACGTGCTGTTCCTCGACGCCAGGCGCGGCTTCGCGGTCGGCGCCTACGGCCTGTTGCTGGCGACCGCCGACGGCGGCAAGACCTGGAAGGAACAGGACTCGCCGATACGCGAGGACGAAGTGCACTTCAATTCGATCACCCGCCTGGGCAACGGCAGCCTGCTGATCGCCGGCGAGTCCGGCATGCTCGCGGCCTCGTCCGACCAGGGGCGCAGCTGGTCGAAGCTGCGGTCGCCGTATGACGGCACCTTCTTCGGCTCGCTGCCGACCGGCGCGGGCGGCGCGCTGCTGTTCGGCATGCGCGGCAATGCCTACCTGACGGCCGACGTGCGTTCGGGCCGCTGGACCAAGCTGCAGACGAATTCGGTGGCCTCGATGATCGGCGGCACGGCGCTGCCGGACGGCGCCCTGGCGATGGTCGGGCTGAACGGCACGATCTTCGTCGCCGACGCCGCGGGCAAGGTGCGGTCGCTGCACACTCCGGCGGGGACGCCGCTGGCGGCGGCGGTGCCGCTGGACGGCGGGCTGCTCGCGGTGGGGGAGTCGGGCGTGCAGTTGGTGCAGTCGCTGCAGTGACGCGGGACAGGGAGCCACAACGATGACGACGGAAACCGGGGCGCCGAGCACCGCGGAAAAAATCCTGCGGGCGATCGAGCCGCTGATCTACGCCAAGCCCAAGGTCACGATGGGGGTGCTGCTGGCGATCACCGTGCTGCTGGGGTGGGCCGCGGCGCTGATCAAGACCGACGCCGGGTTTGACAAGTCGATCCCGCTCGAGCACCCGTACATGCAGGTGCTCAAGCAGTACCAGGACGACTTCGGCGGCGCCAACACCGTGCTGGTGGCGCTGATCCAGAAGGACCGCGACATCTACAACGAGAAGTTCCTGTCGAAGCTGAAGGCCGTCACCGACGAGATCTTCTTCCTGCCGGGCATCGACCGTTCGCGCGTGTCGTCGCTGTTCACGCCGGACGTGCGCTTCCTCGAGGTGGTCGAGGGCGGCTTCTCGGGCGGCAACATCATCCCGGCCGATTACCAGCCCACGCCGGAGATGTTCGAGCTGGTGCGGGCCAACGTCGGCAAGGCCGGCATCATCGGGCGCTACACCACCAAGGACCAGCGCGGCGCGATGATCTTCGCCGAGCTGCTCGAAGTGGACCCGGTGACGGGCGCCAAGCTCGATTACAAGGTGGCGGCCGCCAAGCTCGAGTCCGAGATCCGCGGCAAGTACCAGGACGAGGACGTGCAGGTCCACATCCTCGGTTTCGCCAAGGTGGTCGGCGACGTCATCGCCGCGACCATCGAAGTGGTGATGTTCTTCGGCCTGACGCTGGTGATGACCTTCGTGCTGCTGTACCTGTACATCGGCTCGATCCGGCTGGCGTGGCTGCCGCTGGCGTGCTCGATCACGGCGGTGATCTGGGAGTTCGGCCTGCTCAAGCTGCTCGGCTTCGGCGTGGACCCGTTCGCCATCCTGGTGCCGTTCCTGATCCTGGCGGTGTCGGTCAGCCACGGCGTGCAGTACGTGAACGCCTGGGTCGGCGAGATCCACGACAACCACCGCAGCAGTTTCGACGCCTCGCTCGAGACCTGGCGGCGCCTGGCCATCTACGGAACGATGGCGATCATGACCGACGTGGCGGGCTTCGCCATGATCATGCTGGTGCCGATCGACATCATCCGCGAGATGTCGATCAACGCCTGCCTCGGCATGCTGGCGATCATCATCACCAACAAGGTGATGATGCCGATCTGGCTGACCTGGGTGAACATCGGCGACCTCGAGGCCTTCGCCAGGAAGCAGGAGAAGCGCGACG
>JBQTJQ010000160.1:0-10095 GCA_052386975.1 Gammaproteobacteria bacterium
GAAGATCTCGCGGTGCTCGATGGTGCGCTGGAGCGCTTCTTGTGGGGTGATTGGCATGGTCAGTTCCGTGTCATTCCGAGCGTAGCGAGGAATCTTGCTTCGAAAGCAGGATCCCTCGTCGCTTCGCCCCTCGGGATGACACGCTAGCAAGCCTCCAGGAAATTCTTGAGCAGGTCGTGGCCGTGCTCGGTCAGGATCGACTCGGGGTGGAACTGCACGCCCTCGATCGGCAGCGTCCTGTGCTTGAGGCCCATGACCTCGTCGCGCGCGCCGCCGTCACGCTCCGTCCAGGCGGTGACTTCGAGCTCGCCCGGAAACGCGCCGGCGTCGACGATCAGCGAGTGATAGCGCGTGGCAGTGAACGGCGCGCGCAGCCCGCGGAACACGCCCTGCCCCGCATGGTGAATCCGCGAAGTCTTGCCGTGCATGACCTCGCGCGCGCGCACCACCTTGCCGCCGAAAGCCTGGCCGATGCTCTGGTGGCCGAGGCACACGCCGAGGATCGGGAACCGGCCGGCGAGCTCGCGGATCAGTTCCAGGCAGATGCCGGCCTCGTTCGGCGTGCACGGCCCCGGCGACAGCACGATGTGCGAAGGCTTGAGCGACGCGACCTGCTTCACCGTGATCTGGTCGTTGCGGTGCACCTGCACGTCCGCGCCGAGCTCACCCAGGTATTGCACCAGGTTGTAGGTGAACGAGTCGTAGTTGTCGATCATCAGAATCATGGCGGCTGCCTGTCGCTCAAATTGCTCCCGAGGCCCCGGAGGGCCTGCCTGAAAATCAGCGGGAGCTGCGCCAGCGATTCATCGACGATCACGAGGGCATGGGACGGCGGGCGCACATCATAGCGGGTCGCGGGAGGCGCGCGACCGTGCGCTAGACTCGCGCCAACAAGACCGCGGGGGCTGGCATGGGCTGGATAACGGCGCTGGTGACCTTGGCAACGGCCCTCTGGCTCGGCGCCTGGACCAATAAGGACTGGGGCTTCCTGGTCGGCGGCCTGCTTGGCTACCTCGTGGCACAGCGATTCAACCTGGCCCGGCAGCTCGACGCCCTCCGGCAGCGGCTTGACGAGTTCGAGCGTCGAGCGAGCCTCGACCGGCTGGCCACGCTCGAGCGACGCGCCGAGACGGCCGCGCCGCCCGCCGCCGCACCCGCACCCGCACCCGCACCGGCCGCCACGACACCCGCACCGACTCGCGTCGCGGCGCCACCGCCCGGGCGGGCGGAGCCGGTGACGCCGGTTTCGACCGATACGCCGACGGTGAAATGGCCACCGGAGGCGCCTGCCGAGCGCGGGATGCTTGAAAAGGCCATCGCCGAAGGCTGGGCCTGGCTCAAGGGCGGCAACCCGGTAGCCAAGGCCGGCATCGTCATCCTGTTCTTCGGCGCCGCGTTCCTTGCCAAGTACGCCGCCGACCACGCGCTGCTGCCGCTGGAACTGCGGCTCGCGGGCCTGGCGGCCGGCGCCGTGGCGCTGCTGGTGGTCGGCTGGCGGCTGCGCGAGTCGCGCGCGCTGTACGCGCAGATCCTGCAGGGCGGCGGCATCGCCGGCCTGTACCTGGTGGTGTTCGCGGCCGCCCGGCTCTATCACCTGGTGCCGCACGGCTTCGCGCTGCCGCTGCTGATCGCCATCGCCACGGCCTCGGCGCTGCTGGCAGTGGCGCAGGGCTCGCTGGCGCTCGCGGTGATCGGCTTCGCCGGCGGCTTCCTCGCGCCGGTGATGCTGTCCACCGGCGGCGGCAACCACGTCGCGCTGTTCAGCTACTACGCGGTGCTGAACCTGGGTGTGTTCACGGTCGCCTGGTTCCGGGCCTGGCGCGTGCTGAACCTGGTCGGCTTCGTGTTCACCTTCACCATCACCGGCGCCTGGCGCGCGCTGTCCTACACGCCCGACGAGCTTTTCAGCGCTGACTTCTTCCTGCTGCTGTTCTTCGTGATGTACGTCGGCATCTCGATCCTGTTCGCGCTGCGCCAGAAACCGGAGCTCAAGGGCTACGTCTCCGGCTCGCTGGTGTTCGGACTGCCGGTGGTGGCATTCACGATCCAGACCACGTTGCTGTCGAAGGTCGAGTACGGCCTGGCCTTCTCGGCGCTCGGCTTCGGCGCGTTCTACCTCGCGCTCGCCTTCGCGCTGTGGCGCTCGCGCCATCCCAACCTCGGCCTGCTGGCCGAGGCGTTCGCCGCGCTGGGCGTGATTTTCGGCTCGCTGGCGATCCCGCTGGCATTCGATCACCAGACCACCGCGGCGATGTGGGCGGTCGAGGGCGCCGGCCTGCTGTGGCTCGGCGTGCGCCAGGACCGCAAGCTGGCGCGCGCCTTCGGCGCGTTGCTGCAACTCGCCGGCGGCACCGGTTACCTGATCGGGCTGGACCGGCTCATCGTGCAGATGCCGGTGCTGAACACCGCGTTGATCGGCACGCTGCTGCTGGCCGTGTCCGGCGCGCTGTCGGCGCGCTGGCTGCAGCGCTCCGCCGCGCAGGCGGCACCGTACGAGAGGAACGCCGACGTCGCCGCGCTGCTGTGGGCCACCGCGTGGTTCGCCTACGGCGGCTTCGCCGAGATCGACCGCGCGCTGCCGCCGGACCTCGACTACGGTGCCGCGGTCACGCACGCCGCGCTGACCCTGTCGGTGCTGCTCGGCCTCGGGCAGCTGTGGGCGTGGACCGCGCCCGCGCGCGTCGCGACCGCGTTGCTGCCGCCGGTGCTGTTCTTCGCGCTGGCCGCGGCGCTGCGCGATCACCCGCTCGCGGAATTCGGCTTCCTCGGCTGGCCGCTGCTGCTCGGCGCGGCCTACGCGTTGCTGCACGAGATGGACGCGCGCCCCGACGAGCCGGTGGTGGCGTGGCGCGCCGAGCTGCACGCGGGCGTGTATGCGGCGCTGGCCATCGTGGCTTCGGCCGAGCTCGGCTGGCAGGTCGGCGAAGCCATTCCCGGCGTCTGGCGCCAGCTGCCCTGGGCGCTGGTGCCGGTCGCGCTGCTGTGGGCGGCCAACCGTGAGCCCGCCGCGCCGGCGTGGCCGGTCGCGCGCCACGCGCAAATCTATCGCCGCCACGCCAGCGTGCCGTTGGCGTTGTGGATCGCGCTGTGGGTGCTGGCCATGAACCTGTCGAGCGCCGGCGACCCGGGCGACCTCCCCTACCTGCCGCTGCTCAACCCGCTCGACCTCACTTCTGCCGCGGCGCTGGGCATGCTGGCGCTGTACGTGCTCGGCCTGCCCGAGCGCGCCACGCTGCTGCGCGAGAAAGTATTCGTCGCCGCGGCCGGCGCGCTGGTGTTCGTGTGGCTCAACGCCGCGCTGATCCGCGCGCTGCATTACACGCTGGACGCGCCGCTGTCGTGGCACGGCATCCGCCACTCGCTGCTGGTGCAGGCCTCGCTGTCCATCTTCTGGACGCTGCTGGGCCTGTCGGTGATGGTGCTGTCCACGCGCAAAGGCTGGCGCACGGCGTGGATGGCCGGCGCCGGCATGATGGCGGTGGTGGTGGTCAAGCTGTTCGCGATCGACCTCGCCGGCACCGGCACCATCGCGCGCATCGCCTCGTTCATGTCGGTCGGCCTGCTGATGCTGCTGGCCGGCTACGTCTCGCCGCTGCCGCCGGCGGCCGCCGCCGCCCCGCGCAAGGAGGATGCATGAGATTCGCCCGCACGCTGGCCCTGTGCTCCGCGCTGGGCGCGGTCGCCGCCCTGGCCGCTGCGCCGACACTGAAGGATTTCGCGCGCGGCCTCGAGCTGGAGACCGTGCCGGACCGGCCGGTACAGGAGTTCACGCTGCCCGAGCCGGTGTACGAGGGCGTGCTGCGCGCCGACCTCGGCGACCTGCGCGTGTTCAACGGCGGCGGCATCGTGGTGCCGCACGCGCTGTGCGCCGGGCCCGAGGCCGTGGCCGAGACCGTGCGCGAGCAGGCGCTGCCGGTGTTCCCGCTGAAGCAGGCGCGCGCCGCGCCGGCGCCGGACACGCGCGTCACCGTGCAGACGCCCGGGGGGGCCTCGGTGCAGATCGCCGAGGGCCGCGTCGTCGCCGGCGCATCGCCCGCATTGGTGCCCGAAGCAAAGGCCGACGGCTTCGTGGTGGACGCCAGCGCCGTGACCGCGCCGCTGCGCGCGCTGCGCCTGGCCTGGAGCACGCCCGACGGCGCCTCGGAGGCGCAGGTGCGCGTCGAGGCCAGCGAGGACCTCAACGCCTGGCGCACGGTCGTCGCCGGCACCACCCTGCTGCACGTCGCCGCCGACGGCCGCGCGCTCGATCGCAACCACGTCGACCTGCCGCAGGACCGCTATCGCTACCTGCGGCTGGTGCGCAACGCCGGGCCGGCGGTCGCGGTCAGCGCGGTGACGGCGGACGTGGTGGAGGCCGGCGACCTGGCCGAACCGCAGTGGTTCGCGGCCGCACCGGCCGCCGACGGCGGCAGCGAGGGCTTCGTGTTCGACGCCGCGCGCCTGGCGCCGGTGCAGGCCGCGCGCGTGGTGCTGGCCACGAGCAACATGGCGCTGCGCATCGCGCTCGACAGCCGCCGCGCGCCCGAGCAACCCTGGCAACAGCGCTGGAGCGGAGACATCTCCTCGGTCGGCGGCGGCAACGCCGCGCAGACGCCGGAGTTCGCGACCGTGAGTGATCCCCTGTGGCGCCTGCGCGTGCTGCGCGGCGCCGAGACGCTCGGCGGCGGCCGGCCGACACTGCGGCTCGGTTACCACCCGGCGCGCCTGCGCTTCCTGGCCCAGGGCGACGGCCCGTTCGTCGCCGCCTATGGCAGCGCGCGCGTGCCGCCGGCCGAGGTGCTCGGCTGCGAGGCGCTGCTGCCGCAGGTGCCGCGGGAACAGCGCGCCGCGCTGATCGGCGCGGCGCGGGCCGTGCCGGCGCCGGCGGGCGCGTTCGGCGGTCCCGGCGTGCTGGTGCCGCCGCCGCCGCCGACACCCGTGCGCCAGATCGTGCTGTGGGCGGTGCTGCTGCTCGGCGCCGTCGCGCTGATCGCGATGGCGCTGGCGCTGCTGCGCCGCCTGCGCGAGGGAGCGCCGCCGGGGCCATAGCAGCCGGCACCGAACCGGCTTGACCCAGGTCAATGCGGGGGGTCGTGCGCGCACCCAGACTGCGGCCATGAACCCTGCCGCCGCGGTGACCCCGATGCCGTCGCCCGGCGACGCGGCCACGCTGGCGCAGGTCGCCTACGACTTCCGGCTGCCGCTGCGCGAGGCGGATTTCGACGCCGGCCTCGCCGGCCTGCTGCACGCCGCGGTGAACGGCGCGCCGCGGCGCGACTCGCTGACCGGCCTGTGCACGCACCTCGCCCGGCTGCTGCGCCTGCCCCTGGCGATGATCGCCCGGCGCGCCGAGGGCGGAACCCTGCTGATCGAGGCGACGTCCGCCGAGAACGGCCTGTGGCTCGAGCTGCAGCACATCCCGGAGCGCTGGGACGGCGGCCTCTGCGGCCAGGGCCCGGCGGCCGAAGCGCTGCGCGCCGGCATCGCGGTCCAGATGCATCCGCGCCACGACGGCTACACGCCGTGGGCCGCGGCGGCGAGGGCCGAGCGCGTGCAGCGGATCCTGGCGATCCCGATGCCCATGGCCGACGGCGCCTCGGTGGCGGAGCTTTGCTTCGATGGCGAGATCCCGCGCGGCGCGTCGGCCGCCACCGTCACCGTCGGGCGCCTGGCGCAGGGCATCCGCCGCTTCCTGGAAGACCTCGACACGATCGCGCGGCAGGTGCTGGTCGCGCGCGCTCTCGCCGGCGCCGGCAACGCGGCCTTCATCACCGACCTCGAGGGCACCATCGTCTGGAGCAACCCGGCATTCTCGGCCCTGTCTGGCTATTCGCCTGCGGAAGTGCGCGGGCGCAACCCCAACCTGCTGAGCTCCGGCCAGCAGGGCACGCGCTACTACCGCGACCTGTGGCGCACGATCCGCGCCGGCAAGGTCTGGTCGAGCGAGACCGTCGACCGCGCCAAGGACGGCCGCGACTACACGATCCGGCAGACCATCAGCCCGATCGCCCAGGACGAGCGCATCACGCATTACCTCTCGATCCACGAGGACGTCGGCGCCGAGCGCCAGACGCGCGAGCGGCTCGAGCTGGCCAGCCACTACAGCCCCGACACCGGGCTGCTGACGCGCTCGGCGTTCGTCAGCGCCTTCGCCGGCGCCACCGGCGAAGCTCCCGAGCGGCCGGCCATGCTGGTGGTCGTCGCGGCGCGCGGACTGCAGCGCGCGGCGGCCGCCATGGGCGAGGAGACCGCCGGCCTGGTCGCCACGGCGCTGGCGCGGCGCGTGCGCGAGGCCTTTCCCGAGCCGGACCTGGCCGGCAGCTTCGGCACGTTCGAGTACGCCCTGCTGCTGCGCGGCGACGTCACCGACGCGCGCCTCGAGGCGCGCCTGCGCACGCTGCGCGAGAAGCTGGTCGAGCCGCTGCCCTGCCTCGGCGCGATTCCCGACCTGGACATCCACTGCGGCGCCGCGAGCTATCCCGCCGACGGCCGCGTGTTCCACGAGGTCTGGCTCAAGGCCGACCGCCAGCTCGCCAACGAACCCTACCCGCGCGCGCGCCGCGACGCGCCGCACTGAGCGGAGGCCCGCCTCAGGGCGCCTCAGGCGGCGATGCGCAGCTCCACCGGCATGCGGCTCATGCGGCCGTAGAGGCGCAGGTTCTGGCGCAGCGGCCACCAGTCGTAGAGGTAGATCTGCAGCGGCCGCCACATCGCCACCCAGCCGGCGATGGTCAGGCCTTCGCGCAGCACGCCGGCGCTCACCGAGGCCAGCAGTTCCATCGCCACCAGGAACGCCAGGCCGATGGCGAGGCTGGCGCGGCCCTGCCGCAGCAGCGCGCGCAGCTCGGCGCGGGCCAGCTGCATGCGCTCGCCGAAGTGGTGGTGGATCGCGCGCGTCAGCCACTGCTCGGGCTGCGGCTCGGCCGGCGGCTCGCGCAGGTACACGGTCAGGCGCAGGTCGGCATGCGGATGCAGCTCGCGCGCCCAGCTGACCAGGTAGCGCTCGGCGTCGTCGTCGAGGTCCTTCTCGTAGAACGGCGACGGGTCGAACGAGTTGAACAGCTGGCTGCTGCTGCGCAGCGACAGCCTCAGGTGGCCGTGACCCTCGTGCGTGCCTAGCGGCAGTCGCGCATCAGGCGGCACACGCCACCGCCGGGAACGCCGTCAGGCGCAGGGCCCGGGCGTCGATCAGGCGAACGGTCTTGTTGTCGCTGCGGATCTGGCCCTGGTGCTCGAGGCGCGTCAGCACGCGGCACACGGTTTCGGTGGCCAGGCGCAGGTAGTTGGCGATGTCGCGGCGCGTCATCGGCAGCTTCAGCTCGCCGTCGCCGGCGCCGAGGCGCTGGCGCATGGACAGCAGGAAGGCCGCGAGCCGCTGCTCGGCGGTGTAGTCGCCCGCCTGGGTCAGGGCGTGGGCCAGCTCGGCGCTGGTGCGCCCCAGCAGGCGGCGCGCGAGGAACGGGCTCTCGGCCAGCAGGCGCCGCACCGAAGCGGCGGAAATCCTGCAGACCTGCGCCGGCGTGACCGCCACGATCGTCGCCGGGAAGGTGTCGGCGCCCAGCGCATCGAGGCCGATGATGTCGCCGGGCAGGTAGAAGGCGCGCACGCGCTCGGTGCCGTCGGCGTCGACGGTAAAGCTCTTCAGGCAGCCGGCCCGCACCGCGAAGATCGCCGCGGCCGGCGTGCCGGCCTCGACCAGCGTCTTGCCGGCGGTGGCCAGCGCGATGACGGCCTCGACGCTGGCGTTCCAGCGCTCGACGTCCTCGCGCGTGGCGCCCTGGATCACGCAGGCGGCGGCGGACGGGCAGGTGTTGCAGCGGACTTTGCAGGCGTGCGGCGTGGCATCGAACGGCATGGCTTGAACCCTCCTTCAAGTTGGGTCCAGCTTGCCGGCCCGGGCCGCCGGGAAGTATCCGGGATGGCCGCAGCCGCGTTGCGGGTACTACGTATCCGGTCCCAGCCGCGCCAGCATCTGGGCCAGCTGGGCCACCGAGCGCACGCCCATCTTCTGCAGGATGCGGGCCCGATGCAGCTCGACGGTGCGGATGCTGATGCCCAGCTCGGCCGCCACCACCTTGTTGGCCGCGCCGTCGCCGATGCGCCGGGCGATGTCCCGCTCGCGCGGGGTCAGTTCCTTCCATCGCGCGGCGATCTCCTCGCGGCGCTCCAGCTGCTCGCGCTCGCGCGCGTCCTGCTCGAGCGCCTTCTGCACGCGCCGGATCAGCTCGTCGTCGTTGAAAGGCTTCTGGATGAAGTCCAGCGCGCCGGCGCGCATCGCCTCGACCGCCATCGGCACGTCGCCGTGGCCGGTGATGAAGATCACCGGCAGCGTGGCATTGCGGCGCGCCAGCTCCTTCTGCACCTCGAGCCCGCCCATCTGCGGCATGCGCACGTCGAGCAGCAGGCAGCCCGGCTGCTCGGGCCGGTACTCCTCGAGGAACTGCCGCGGGTCGCGATACACGCGCGAGCGCAGGCCGACCGTGCGCAGCAGCATGGCCGTGCTGTCGCCGACGGCCTCTTCGTCGTCCACGACGTAGACCAGCGGTGGTGTGGCCGCGCTCATTCGTCCCCCGTTCTCGGCAGGCGCACGCGGAAGCGCGCGCCGCCGCCCGCCGCGGTCTCGCCGCGCAGCTCGCCGCGGTGCGCGCCGACGATGGACTTGCAGATCGACAGCCCCAGGCCGATGCCCTGTGGCTTGGTGGTGAAGAACGGCTCGAACAGGCGCTCCAGCGCCGCCGCGCCCAGGCCCGGCCCGCTGTCGGTGACGCGGATCTCGACCTTGCCGTCGGCGACGGCGGTCTCGACCTCGATGGTGTCGCCGCGGGCCTGCTCGAGCATGGCGTCGAGGCCGTTGCGGATCAGGTTCAGCACCACCTGCTGGACCTGCACGGCGTCGCCGGTCACTTCCGGCAGCGGCTCGGCCAGCTTGAGCACCAGCCGGTAGCCGGCCTGGCGCACGTCGAACTCGACCAGCTTCGCGACGTCGCGGATCAGGCGGTTGACGTCGAGCGGCTCGCGCAGCTCGTCGCGCCGGCGCACCAGCGCGCGCAGGCCGCGGATCACCTGCCCTGCGCGCTCGGCTTGCGCGCCGATCTTGTCGAGCGCGCCGGCCAGCTCCTCGCCGCCGGCGGTGCCGGACTGCACCATGCGCCGGCAGGCGCTGGCGTAGTTCGAGATCGCGGTCAGCGGCTGGTTCACCTCGTGGGCGATGCCGCTGACCATCTCGCCGAGCGTGCCGAGGCGGCCGACGTGGGCCAGGCGCGCGCGCAGCTCGTCGGCTTCGCGGGTGCGCGCCTTGTGCTCGGTCAGGTCGCGGATGATGCCGACGAAGCCGTGGTCGCCGCCGGCGCTGAACTCGCCGACCGACAGGTCGATCGGGAACGTGCTGCCGTCCTTGCGCTGCGCCTCGACCTCGCGGCCGACGCCGATGATGCGCCGCTCGCCGGTGCTCGCGTAACGGCGGATGTAAGCGTCGTGCTGCGAGCGGTACGGCTCCGGCATCAGCATCGACACGTTGCGCCCGGCGACCTCGCCCTCGGCGTAGCCGAACATGCGCTGGGCGGCCGGGTTGAAGCGCGTGATGTGGCCGCGCTCGTCGATCAGCACGATGGCGTCCACCGCCGCGTCGAGCAGCGCATTGAAGCGACTCTCGGCTACAGTGGGCTGCGCGGCGCTGGACCGGACCGTCATCGCCGCAGTCTAAACCGCGGATTTTCAGCACGCATGGACGAGATCGCCGCAGCACCCGCGTTCCTGCTCAGCCTCGCGCTGGGGCTGATGATGGGCCTCGAGCGCGAGCGCCGCGGCAACACCAACGCCGGCCTGCGCACTTTCGGCCTGGTCGGCGTGACCGGCACCGCCACCGCGATGATCGCGCAGCAGGCGGCGAGCCCATGGTTGTTACCGGTGGTGGCGGCCGGCCTGGTGGCCATGATGATCTCCGCCGACCACCACCGCGGCGACGCCGACGAGAACCCCGACACCACGACCACCGTCGCGCTGCTGCTGTGCTTCCTGCTCGGCGCGATGCTGTGGCACGGCCACCGCCAGCTGGCGGTGGCGCTGGCGCTCGGCGCCACCGCGCTGCTGTACTTCAAGGCCGAGCTCCACGGCATC
>JBQTJQ010000161.1:0-5047 GCA_052386975.1 Gammaproteobacteria bacterium
GGCCGGCGAGCTGTTCTTCATGTTCGCGACCATGCTGATCGCGGTGCCGACCGGCGTGAAGGTGTTCAACTGGATCGCCACCATGTGGCGCGGCTCGCTGACCTTCGAGACGCCGATGCTGTTCGCGGTGGCGTTCGTGTTCCTGTTCACCATCGGCGGCTTCTCGGGCCTGATGCTGGCGATCGCGCCGGCCGACTTCCAGTACCACGACACCTACTTCGTGGTCGCGCACTTCCACTACGTGCTGGTGCCGGGCGCGGTGTTCGCGATCATCGCCGCGGTGTACTACTGGATCCCGAAGTGGACCGGCGTGATGTACGACGAGATGCTCGGCAAGGTCCACTTCTGGCTCAGCGCGATCTTCATCAACGTGCTGTTCTTCCCGCAGCACTTCGTCGGCCTGGCCGGCATGCAGCGGCGCGTGCCGGACTACGCGCTGGCCTTCGCCGACATCAACGCCCTCTCGTCGATCGGCGCCTTCGGCTTCTTCCTCGCGCAGTTCATCATGCTGTACAACTTCGCGCGCTGCGTCTGGTTCCGCGAGGGCATGGCGCCCGCGAGCGCGCGCGTCTGGGAAGGCGCGCACGGCCTCGAGTGGACCGTGCCGTCGCCGGCGCCGTACCACACCTTCGAGGACGCGCCGGCGCACCTCGACGAGCGCGAGGTGACCTCGGTGCACGACGAGTTCGACGCGCTCGACCACCACAAGCTCTGAGCCCGTGACCGATACGGCCGTGAACGACGACGAGCGCCGGCGGCGCAACAACATCCGCCTGGCCTGGCTGCACGTCGCGCTCGCGATGTTCTTCGTGGCCTGGTTCGTCTGGGCCCAGGTGCACCGGTGAACGGGCTTCCTGGGACGGGGCGGCGGCGCCACTTCCTGCGCCTGTCGGCCGGCGCCCTCGGCATGTTCGCCTTCGGCTTCGCGCTGGTGCCGCTGTATGGCGCGCTGTGCGAGCTGACCGGCTTCAACGGCCGCACCTCGAACATGGTGCTGGCCAGCAGCGTCACCGAGGCCCCGCAGGCGCGCACCGTCACGGTCGAGTTCCTGACCACCGTCAACGGCGGCGCGCCGTGGCAGTTCGCGCCCGAGCGCCAGCGCATCGAGGTGCACCCGGGCAAGCTCTACACGGTCGAGTTCACCGCGAAGAATCCCAACGACCGGGCCGTGATCGCGCAGACCGTGCCGAGCGTGGCGCCGTGGAACGCCGCCAGGCACCTGCGCAAGACCGAGTGCTTCTGCTTCCGCCAGCAGGCCTTCGCCGCCGGCGAGCAGAAACGCATGCCGATGCGCTTCATGCTCGACCCGGAGCTGCCGGCCGACGTCGAGACCGTCACGCTGTCCTACACGATGTTCGACGTCACGCAAACCGCCAGCCGCTAAGGAACCGCCATGGCCAGTCACCAAAAGCCCGATCCCTCCAGGTACTACGTCCCGGACGGGAGCTACTACCCGTTCGCGCTGACGTTTGGTGTCGTGATGATGATCGTCAGCGTCTGGGGCCTGCTCGAGCAGAAGGGCACGACCTGGGCGGTCTGGCTCGGCCTGCCGGTGGCGGCCTGGATCATCTACCGCTGGTTCCTCAAGGTCTCGCACGAGAGCGAGGGCGGCTTCTACGGCCCGCAGGTCGACCGCACCTTCCGCTGGGGCATGTCGTTCTTCATCTTCTCGGAAGTGATGTTCTTCGCGGCGTTCTTCGGCGCGCTGTTCTACGCGCGCCAGCTGTCGGTGCCCTGGCTCGGCGGCGAGGGCGCGAAGGTCTCGACCAACTGGCTGCTGTGGAGCGGCTTCGAGAACCACTGGCCCACCAACGGCCCCGGCAACGTCGGCGGCGCCTTCGAGACCATTCCCGAGTGGCAGATCCCGTTCCTCAACACCGTGCTGCTGGTGAGCTCGAGCTTCACCGTCACCTGGGCGCATCACGCGCTGAAGGAAAGCAAGCGCACCGCCTGCATCGCCTGGATGGTGTTGACCGTCGCGCTCGGCGCGACCTTCCTCGGTTTCCAGATCTACGAGTACGCGCACGCCTACAGCGACCTGAACCTCACGCTCGGCTCGGGCGTCTACGGCAGCACGTTCTTCATGCTGACCGGCTTCCACGGCATGCACGTGACGCTGGGCACGATCATGCTGATCGTGATCACGCTGCGCCTGGCCTTCGGCCACTTCAAGCCGGACTCCCACTTCGGCTTCGAGGGCGTGGCCTGGTACTGGCACTTCGTCGACGTGGTGTGGATCGGGCTGTTCACCTTCGTCTACGTGTTGTAGGTCGGCACTCCATTGCCGACGGCGGCATGTGAATGCCGCCCTACGGCTGCAGCCCGTGGGGCCTGAGCCAGCCCTGCGAGAACGCCAGCGCCAGGAAGATCAGCAACACGATGGACAATCCCACGCGCACCTTCAGCGCCGTCAGCGTGCGCCGCTCGCGGCTTTCGTCCTTCAACAGGAAGAACAGGCCGGAGAACAGCGAAGCCACGATGGCGGCCAGCAGCACCAGCAGGATGATCTTGGGCAGCAGCACGCCTCATCATAGCGGGAGGACCCGCGCATGAACCGCCCGCCGCTGTGGGCCGTGCTCGTCACGGTCGCCGCCGTGGCGTCGTTCAGCGCGCTCGGCCTCTGGCAGGTGCGCCGCGGCCTGGCCAAGGAGCAGATGCTGGCGCAGTTGTCCGACCGCGCCACCGAGCCCGAGCTTCTTTCGCGCGCGCTCGGCGCGCCGCTCGAGAAATCCATGCGCCGCGCGCAGGCCAGCGGGCGTTACCTCGCCGGCCAGTCGCTGCTGCAGGACGGCCAGTCGCACCAGCACCGACCGGGCTATCACGTGTGGACGCCGCTGCTGCTGGCGGACCAGTCCACGATCCTGGTCAACCGCGGCTGGATCCCGGCCGACCGCGCGGGCTTCGATGGCTCGGCGCCCGCCGGTACCGTCACCGTCACCGGCATCTGGCGCGCGATGCCCCGGCCGGGCGTGCGGCTCGAGGGCGCGGCCAACTGCGGGTCCGAGGCGCGGTTTCCCGTGGTCGTGCTGTACCCGACCGCCGAGGAAGTCGAGTGCCTGCTGCGCCAGCCCTTCGTCGGCGGCCTGCTGCTGCTCGACCCCGAGGCCGCGGGCGGATTCGTCCGCGAGTGGACCGACCTCGGCTTCCCGCCACAACGCCACTACGGTTACGCCGTGCAGTGGTTCGCGCTGGCGATCGCCGCCATCGTCGTGTTCGGCGTCGTCAACCGCAGGCGCCCCGCATGAACCCCTCCCGCCTCAAGCTGCTCGCGCTGGCCGCGCTGTTCATCGCGCCGTTCGCCGGCGCCGTGCTGCTCTATTACGTGTTCCCCGGGTACATCCCCGAAGGCCGGCAGAACTACGGCGCGATGATCGACCCCGTACGGGCCGCGCCCGACCTCGCGCTGACGGACCTTGCCGGCGCACCGGCGCGGAACGCGCTGCTCGGCAAGTGGAGCCTGGTCTATCTCGGCGGCACGACCTGCGGTGAGGCGTGCGCAGCGCGGATCATGGTCACGCGCCAGGTGCGCCTGGCGCTGGCGAAGAACCGCGAGCGCGTGCAGCGCGTCTACCTCGCGCCCGATGCCGCCGCCGCCGAGGCGGTCAAGGCGCGGTTCGGCGCCGAGCACCACGACCTCATCGTGCTGGTGACCGGCGGCACGGCGGCCGCGCGGTTCTTCGCGCCGGCGGACGCGGACGCGATCTACCTGCTCGATCCGATCGGCAACTGGACGATGCTCTATGCCGGCGCGGTCGATCACCAGGGCCTGTACCGCGACATCAAGAAGCTGTTGCGGGTTTCGCGCGCCGGATGAGCATGAGCCTGTTCCATCGCCTCACCGCGGTCGCGCTGCTGCTGTGCCTGGTCGTGGTCGTGCTCGGCGCCTACGTGCGGCTGTCGGACGCCGGGCTGGGCTGCCCGGACTGGCCGGGTTGCTACGGGCACCTGACCGTGCCGACGCAGGCCGAGCATGTCGAGCAGGCGCAGCAGGAATTTCCGGGCCGCCCGGTCGAGCACGCCAAGGCCTGGAAGGAAATGATCCATCGCTACGCGGCCTCGACGCTGGGCCTGCTGATCCTGGCGCTGGCCGCGCTCAGCTTCCGCGCCGGCATGCCGCGTGTGCTGCCGCGCGTGCTGGTGGTGCTGGTGATCTTCCAGGGCCTGCTCGGCATGTGGACCGTGACCTGGCTGCTCAAGCCGCTGGCCGTGACCGCGCACCTGCTCGGCGGCATGGCGACGCTCGCGCTGCTGTTCTGGCTGTGGCTCGACACGCGTCCGGCCGCCGTGGCGGCCGCGCCGCGCCCACCGCGCGCGCGCCGGTTCGCGGGCCTCGCGCTCGCACTGCTCGCCGGGCAGATTTTCCTCGGCGGCTGGACCAGCAGCAATTACGCGGCGCTGGCCTGCCCGGACCTGCCGACCTGCCAGGGCCGGCTGTGGCCGGAGCTCGACGTGGGCGAGGCCTTCACGCTGTGGCGCGGCCTCGAGCAGAACTACGAGTACGGCGTGCTCGACAACCGCGCGCGCGTCATCATCCACCACCTGCACCGCGTCGGCGCGCTGGTCGTGAGCGCGTTCCTGCTCGCGCTGGGGTCCTGGCTGTGGCGCCACGGCGGCGCCTGGCGGCGCCACGCGCAGTTGATCCTGGCGCTGCTGGCGGTGCAGGCCGGCATCGGCGTCGGCCTGGTGCTGCTGCACCTGCCGTTGCCGCGGGCCGCCGCGCACAACGCCGGCGCGGCGCGACTATGGCTCGCCGTGATCCACCTGAACCAGCGCGCCTGGAAATCGACGTGAGCACCACCGTGGCCGGTACGATCCTGCTGCGCCAGCGGCTGCGTGCCGCGCTCGCGCTCCAGCGCGAGCGTGTTAGGCACTACTACGAGCTGTGCAAGCCGCGCGTGGTCATGCTGATCACCTTCACTGCCGTCGTCGGCATGTTCCTGGCGACGCCGGGCATGGTGCCGCTGCACGTGATTACACTCGGCAGCCTCGGCATCACGCTGATGGCGGCCTCGGCCGCGGCCATCAACCAGCTGCTCGATCGCCACGT
>JBQTJQ010000162.1:0-11315 GCA_052386975.1 Gammaproteobacteria bacterium
CCATGGAGTTCAACGCGCGCGATTGCTGCTCGCCGCTGCCGCGCGCCTACCAGTGGGCCGACGGCTCGGCCTACGTCAATCATGTGGAGCTGGTGCGCAGGGCGCGCGGCGCCGAGATGCCGAAGGAATTCTGGACCGACCCGCTGATGTACCAGGGCGGCTCGGATACTTTCCTCGGCCCGTGCGAGCCGATCCGCATGATGGACGAGGCCTGGGGCATCGACCTCGAGGCCGAGGTGGCGGTGATCACCGGCGACGTGCCGATGGGCGCCTCGCGTGGCGCGGCCGGCGCGGCGATCCGTCTGCTGATGCTGGTCAACGACGTCTCGCTGCGCAACCTCATCCCGGCCGAGCTGGCCAAGGGCTTCGGCTTCTTCCAGTCCAAGCCTTCCAGCGCCTTCTCGCCGGTGGCGGTCACGCCCGACGAGCTCGGCGCAGCCTGGGACGGCGGTAAGGTGCACCGGCCGCTGGTGTCGCACCTCAATGACAGGAAGCTCGGCGAGCCGAACGCCGGCATCGACATGACCTTCGATTTCCCGACACTGGTGGCGCACGCCGCCAGGACGCGGCCGCTGTCGGCCGGCACCATCATCGGCAGCGGCACGGTCAGCAATCGCGGCGCCGACGGCGGCCCGGGCAAGCCGGTCGAGGAAGGTGGCGTGGGATATTCGTGCCTCGCCGAAGTGCGCACGATCGAGACCCTCAAGGGCGGCAAGCCGGTCACCCCGTTCCTCAAGTTCGGCGACCGCGTGCGCATCGAGATGTTCGACGAGCAGGGCCGCAGCATCTTCGGCGCCATCGACCAGGCGGTCGAGAAGCGCGCGCTGCCGTGACGCTCAAGCTCTACTCGTTCTGGCGCTCGAGCGCGTCGTACCGCGTGCGCATCGCGCTGAGCCTCAAGGGCCTCAAGTACGAGTACGTGCCGGTGCACCTGACGCGCGACGGCGGCGAGCAGAACCAGCCGGCGTATCGCGCGCTCAATCCGCAGGGCCGGGTGCCGCTGCTGGTGGACGGCGATTTCAGGATCGCCCAGTCGCTGGCGATCCTCGACTACCTCGAGGCGGTCCGGTCCAGGCCGGCGCTGCTGCCGGGCGACCCGAAGCAGCGCGCGCGGGTGCTGGCCTTCTGCCACGCCATCGCCTCCGACATCCAGCCGCTGCAGAACACCGGGCCGTTGAAAATGCTCGGCGAGCGCTTCGGCGCCGACGACGCGGCGAAAGCCGCGTGGAACAAGCACTGGATCGAAACGGGCCTGGCGGTGCTCGAGACGGAGCGCGCAGGGTCCGGTGATTCGCCGTTCGTGTTCGGCGACGCGCCGACCTGGGCCGACTGCGTGCTGGTGCCGCAGGTCTACAACGCCGAGCGCTGGCAGTGCGACACCGGCCGGTTCCCGAGGCTCTACGCGCTGGCGCGGCGCCTGCGCGAGCTGCCGGAGTTCGCCGCCGCCGCGCCCGAGCGCCAGCCGGACGCGCCGAAGGCGTAGGGCGGGCCGCCGTCGGCAAGGGATTGCCGACCTACCGCTTCAGCCCTGCGGCCGCGCGCAGCCGCTCGAGATCCTCGGCATGGCGCAGGCGCGTCTGGCGGCGCAGCTGTGCTTCCTCGTAACGCAGCTTCTGCTCGCGCGTCTCCGGGACCAGCGGCGGCACCGGTCGCGGCTTGCCCTGCGCGTCCATCGCCACGAAGGTGAGGTACGCCGACAGCACGTGGCGGCGGTCGCCGCCGCCGACCCGCTCGGCCTCGACCTTGCAGCCGACTTCCATCGAGCTGCTCCAGGCGCGGTTGACCGCGGCGTTGAAGATCAGCACGTCGCCGCCGCGCGCCGGCGCGATGAAGTGCACCGCGTCCACGCCCACCGTCACGCAGATGCCCGCAGCATGGCGGTCGGCGGCGACCGAGGCATAGCGGTCCATCTGCGCCATGATCAGCCCGCCGAACACCGTGCTGTTCGGGTTCAGGTCGTTCGGGAACACCATGTAGACCTGCTCGTTCACCGCCGAGTAGGCCACCGTCCGTCCCTCGCTCATTCGTGCCTCCGCTGGTTGGTCCTGCTCTAGCCGCGCTTCGCCGCCGCCGCCGCTGCCGTCGCCTCGGCGCGCGCCGGGCCAGGCTCGGCCAGCTTCTCGAGGTTGGCTTTCGGGGTGTCGAAATCGAACGACTGCACGCTGCGCGCCAGCACGTCAAGCACCTCGCCGGGGAAGTGCGCGCGCAGCGCCGGCAGCAGCAGGTCGACCTGCTCCTGCGCCGCCGAGTCGTTGGTGCGCAGCAGTTCCGCCAGCCGCTTCATCTCGACGCCGACGTCGATCGGGCCGGAGCGGACCGGCCGTGCTTTCTGTCCCGCGGCCGGCAGCCGGGCGGCGGACTCGCGCACTTCGGCGAACGCCGCGGCCAGCTCGGCCAGCGCGCCCAGCGGGTCGGCGGTGCCCGCGCGCAGCGCGCTTTCGAGCTCGCGCGCCGCCGATGACAGGCGCGTGCAGCCGGCCGTGGCGGCGAGGCCCTTGAGCGTGTGGGCGCTGAGCTGCGCGTCGTCGGTCTTGCCCGCCGCGATCGTGGCGCGCAGCGCGGCCTCGCTCTCCGGGAATTGCCGCAGCATGCCGTGCAGCACGTCGAGCACCAGGCTCTCGCGCCCGCCCAGGCGCTTGACCGCGAGCGCGAGGTCGATGCCGGGCAGCGTGGCCGGCAGCGTCGGCGGCGGCGTCGCCTGCGGCTGCGGGCCGGTGTCGCCGCGGCGCGGCGCCGACATCGGCGCGATGGCCCCGCCGATCCAGTGCGACAGTGTCAGCAGCAGCTGGTCCGAGTCGACCGGCTTGGTGATGAAGTCGTTCATGCCGGAAGCCAGGCAATCCTCGCGGTCGCGCTCCATCGCATTGGCCGTCAGCGCGACGATCGGCAGCGTGGCCCCGCCCGGCGTCGAGCGGATGCGGCGCGTCGCCTCGAGGCCGTCCATGCCGGGCATCTGCACGTCCATCAGCACGGCGTTGTAGGCCGCCTGCCGCACCGCCGCGATCGCGTCCGTGCCGCTCTCGGCGATGTCCAGCACGATCCCGGTCGGCTGCAGGATCTCGGTCACCAGCTGGCGGTTGAGCGCGTTGTCCTCGACCAGCAGCACGCGCGCGCCGCGCAGCACGGCGGTGCGGTGCGCCGACAGCACCGGCACCGCGGACGCTGCCGGCGCCGGCGGCGCGGCGGCCGCGCGCGGCTCGCGCGCCGTGCCGACGCCGAACTCCGCGGTGAACAGGAACACGCTGCCTACGCCGGGCAGGCTCTCGACCGCGATGCGGCCGCCCATTTTTTCGACCAGCTGGCGCGTGATCGCGAGGCCCAGGCCGGTGCCGCCGTGGCGGCGCGTGCTGAACGCGTCGACCTGCGTGAACGGCGTGAACAGCCGCGCCTGCGCGTCCTGCGACAGGCCGACGCCGGTGTCGCGGACCATGAAGCGCAGGCGCGCGCGCCGGTCGGTGGCCGAGGCCAGTTCGACCGTGAGCTCGACCTCGCCCTTGTCGGTGAACTTCACCGCGTTGCCGACCAGGTTGACCAGCACCTGCTCGAGCCGCAGCGGGTCGCCGACCAGCGCCCGGGGGGTCGGCTCGGCGCAGGCCACGGACAGGCGCAGGGCCTTGTCCTTCGCCTGCTGCGCCAGCAGCGCGTGGACGTGATCCAGCACCTCCTGCAGGTCGAAGTCGCGCTGCTCCAGCGCCAGCTTGCCGGCTTCGACCTTCGACAGGTCGAGGATGTCGTTGATGATGCGCAGCAGCGAGCGCGCGGCGGCGCGGATGTGGCCGAGGTGCTCGACGCGTTTGGACTCGGCGTCGCCGCGCAGGGCGAGGTCGGTGAAGCCGATGATCGCGTTCATCGGCGTGCGCAGTTCGTGGCTCATCCTGGCCAGGAAATCGCTCTTGGCCGTGGTCGCCGCCTCGGCCGCGGTGCGCGCCCGCGTCAGCTCCTCGCGCTCGCGCCGCCCGGTGATGTCCTGGACGATGCCGTGCGCGAGGGCGCCACGCTCGACATCGACGCGTCGCTGGATCGACAGCGCGGCCCAGAACACCGAGCCGTCGGCGCGCATCAGCTGGATCTCGTGGCCGGTGAGCTGGCCCTCCGCACGCAGGCGCGCGATCATGTCGTCGGCCGCCGCCGGATTGCGCACCGGGTCGCGCCGCAGGTCGTGGATGAAGCGGCGCATCTCGTTGAGGTCGGCGTAGCCCAGCATCCGCACCAGCGCCGGGTTGGCGCTGATGATCTTGCCCTGCATGTCGGTCTCGAAAATCCCTTCGGGCACGGCCTCGACGATGCGCTGGTAGCGCGCCAGGGAATCGATGGCCTGCTCGCGGGCGCGCAGCGCCTCGGCCTGCGCCGCGGCCTTCTCCTTGCGCTCGATGTTGATGCGGTCGGCCAGCGCCAGCGACAGCAGCGTGACGGTGATCAGCATCCCGATGTGGTAGGCGTAGGCGGTGAGGAAGCTGGCCTGGATCACGGCAGTGACTTCAAGCGCCTTCACCAGGATGCCGGCGAAGAAGACCGTCCACGCCAGCAGGTAGAAGCGAGCGGTGCGCACCCGCGCGCGCAGCGCGATGACGCCGACCGCGATCTGCGCGAGGGCGGTGATCGTTGCCAGCAGCGTGACGATCGGGCCGGTGGTGCCGTAGGGGAGCACCGCGCCGAGGCCCAGCGCCGCGCCGAGCACGGCGAGCAGCAGGCTGGTGGCCAGGTGCGTCCGCGGCAGGTGCAGCCGGGTCTGCAGGAAGGCGCGCGCAAACAGGATGAAGAAGATCAGGCTGCCCGCCACCAGCACGGCGGTCAGGCGGTTGAACGCAGGCAGCACCGCGGCCAGGTACGGCGCGCCGTACTGGTACAGGAAACCGTCGAGGCTCCACTGCAGCGAGCCGAAGCAGACGATGCCGCCGATGTACAGCAGGTAGGCGTGGTCGCGCACCAGCAGCCAGATGCAGAAGTTGTACAGCGCCATCACCAGCATCAGGCCGAAGAACATGCCGAAGCCCAGGTGCTCGCGCGCCACCTTGGCGGTGAAGGCCCGCTGCGACCACAGCACCAGCGGCGCCTGGTGCGAGCCCTCGGCCTGCACCCGCACATGCAGCAGCGCCTGCTCGCCCGGCGCCAGGCGCAGCGCGATGGCGGGAGCGCGATAGTCGAGCAGGACCGCGTCGCGCTGCGGCATCCGGTCGCCGGCCCGCACGCGCGTCACCTGCCGGCCGCGGCTGACGTAGAAGTCGACGTGGTCGAGCGGCGGGTAGTCCACCACCAGCACCCAGTCGGCGTTGTCGCCGGCGCGGCCGTCGTTGCGCAGCGTCACGCGATACCAGTAGGCCGCGCTGGTGTAGCCGTGGCTGACGTTGTCGGTAGCGGTCGCGGGGCGGAACACCACCGCGTCGGAGCCGAGGCCGTCAAACGTCACTTCGCCGGAGTCGTCGCGCACCAGCTCGAGCTGCTCGCGCAGCTGCAGCTTGCGCGTCTCGGCGTCGAGGGCCGCCAGCCCGGGAGGGGGTTGCGCGCCGGCGGCCGCGATCGCGAGAAGGCACAGGCCGGCGAAGTGCATCGATACCCCCGAGTTGAATGGTGGGCCCCCCGGGACTCGAACCCGGCACCAACGGATTATGCATCCCACTTCGGCTTGCGCCGCCCCTTTCGGGTTCGTGGTCTGGACTGTCTCTTGCCTTTCGGCCCGCCCGTACAGTCTCTACACCTTCTCGATTCTCATCGAGCTTGGCTCGGGATTGCCTCGTTGCCGAGGTTCCCCCGAATTTGAGCGGTTCTACCGCCGCACAGAGTGAACTTGCGCCGCGGCAACCCACGAGGGCCGTTCCTGCGGCGGCGCCGTTTAGAACGTCCCTCTTCAAGTCCGCTGCTCTAACCGGCTGAGCTAGAGGCCCATCGCGGCGATTCTCTCAGAATTCGCCGATCGCACTTGCAGGTCCGCGCGCGGTCAGATGTACGCCGGAGCATGAAACACGCACGCTGCGCAGGCCTGGCGCCTCGGGTTTTCTCATGCAAATCAATTCGTTGGCGTCAAGGCGCGGTGCTGGCGGCGCATGGCATCGGCGCAAGCGCTGGCGTAAGCTGGCACCCGGTCGATAAGCACCGGGCGACCCACTCCCCAAAAAACTCCACGAGGCACTCCATGAACAAATTTTCGAAGAAACCGCTGGCGCTCGCTCTGGGCGCGGCGTTCACGCTGACCGGCATGGGCGCGCAGGCTGCCGTGTTCCAGGTCGCCGAGCTGTCGTCCGGCTACATGGTGGCGCAGGCCACTCCCGCCACGCCCGCGACTCCCGCCAAGAAGGCCGAAGAGGCCAAGTGCGGCGCGGCGTGCCTGAAGGAGGCGAAGGACAAGGGCAAGAGCGAAGCCGACGCCAAGGCGCACTGCGACAAGATGGCCAAGGAAGGCAAGTGCGGCGGCGACAAGAAAGAGAAAGGCAAGGAAGGCAAGTGCGGCGAGGGCAAGTGCGGCGGCCACAACTGATCGCCTCGTCCTGAAGCAACCCGGCCCGGGCCCGTTCC
Source organism: Gammaproteobacteria bacterium (assembly GCA_052386975.1). Lineage (GTDB taxonomy): Bacteria > Pseudomonadota > Gammaproteobacteria > Nevskiales > Nevskiaceae > JACPFV01. The sequence continues at coordinate 6,511 of JBQTJQ010000162.1, forward strand.
CACGAACGGTCCCGGGCCTTTTGCCCTGCGCACGATGAAATCCGCCGTGAACGTCAAAGGAGCAGGCCTCGGCCTGCGCCGCGAGCTGCTGCCCGCCCTGCTCGAGCGCGTGCCAGAGCCGATCGGCTTCTTCGAAGTCGCGCCCGAGAACTGGATGGACCTGGGCGGCAAGTACGGCCGCCAGTTCCGCGCGCTGACCGAGCGCCACAAGTTCGTCACCCACGGCCTGTCGCTGTCGCTGGGCAGCCCGGCGCCGCTCGACACCGCCTTCGTGAAGCGCGTCGGCAAGTTCCTCGGCGAGCACGGCATCGGGACCTACAGCGAGCACCTGTCGTACTGCTCGGACGACGGCCACCTCTACGACCTGATGCCGATCCCGTTCACGGAAGGCGCGGTCAAGCACGTCGCCGCGCGCATCAGGCGCGTGCAGGACATCCTCGAGCGCGAGATCGCGGTCGAGAACGTCTCGTACTACGCCGCGCCGGGCGCGGAGATGTCCGAGCTGGAATTCCTGAACGCGGTGCTCGAGCGCGCCGACTGCGGCCTGCTGCTAGACGTCAACAACATCTACGTCAACAGCATCAACCACCGTTACGATGCCGTCGCGTTCCTCGACGCCGTGCCGGCGCGGCGCGTGCGCTACCTCCACGTCGCCGGGCATTACGTCGAGGCCGAGGACCTGCGCGTGGACACCCACGGCGCCGACGTGATCGACCCGGTGTGGGCGCTGCTCGAGCGCGCCTACGCGCGCCTCGGCCCGGTGCCGACGCTGCTCGAGCGCGACTTCAACATCCCGCCGCTGCCGACCTTGCTGCGCGAGGTCGAGCGCGTGCGCGACCTGCAAGCCCCTTTCAAAAGTGTCAGACACCTTTGAACGTGAAGGCCTTCCAGAAAGTGCAGTACGACTTCGCCGCGCACCTGCGCGACCCGAAGCGCAACAAGGCGCCGCGCGGCATCGAGGCGCGGCGCATGAAGATCTACCGCGAGCTGTTTTACAACAACGTGCAGGGCTTCCTCGAGAACGCCTTCCCAGTGCTGCGCCGGATCACGCCCGACGCGCGCTGGCACGCGATGGCGCGCGATTTCTTCGCGCGCCACGAATCGCGCCAGCCGCTGTTCTACCGCATCGCCGAGGAATTCCTGAAGTACCTCGAGCGCGAGCGCGGCCGCGTCAAGGGCGACCCGCCGTTCCTGCGCGAGCTGGCGCACTACGAGTGGGTCGAGCTGGCGCTGTCGGTGTCGCCGGCGGCGCCGGGGCCGGCCGACGCGGAAGGTGACTTGCTCGAAGGCGTGCCGCTGCTGTCGCCGCTGGCGTGGCCGCTCTCCTACGAGTTTCCGGTGCACCGCATCGGCCCGGAATTCCAGCCCAAGGAGGCCGGCCCGGACGCGACGCACCTGGTCGTCTGGCGCAACGCACGGGACGAAGTGAAATTCATGGAGGTCAACGCGGTCGCCGCGCGCCTGCTGCAGCTGATGGCGCCGGGGCGCGCGACCGGCCGACGCATGCTCGAGCGCATCGCGCGCGAGCTGCGCCATCCACTGCCGGACGTCGTGGTCGCGCAAGGCCGGCTGACGCTGAACGACTTTCGCGAGCGCGGGATAATCACCGGGACGAAGACGGTGTCATCCCGAGCGTAGCGAGGGATCTTGCTGCTTACGGCAAGCTCCCTCGGCGCTGCGCGCCTCGGGATGACACGGACAGGAGACAACGATGGAGAAGGCAACATTCGCGGCGGGCTGCTTCTGGGGCGTCGAGTTCAAGCTCGGCAAGGTCCCCGGCGTGGGCGCCACCTCGGTCGGCTACATGGGTGGCCACAAGGACAAGCCAAGCTACGAAGACGTCTGCACCGACGAGACCGGCCACGCCGAAGTGGCGCAGGTCGAGTTCGACCCGGGCAAGGTCGCCTTCGAGGCGCTGGTGCGCAAGTTCTACGACATCCACGATCCGACCACGCTCGACCGCCAGGGGCCGGACGAGGGTTCGCAGTACCGCTCGGCGATCTTCTATCACTCGCCCGAGCAGAAGGCGGTGGCCGAGAAGGTGACGGCCGAGCTGAACCAGAAGCGCTTCGGCGGGCGCATCGTCACCCGGATCGTCCCGGCCGCGACGTACTGGCGCGCCGAGGAATACCATCAGAAGTATGGCCAGAAACACCCGGGACACCACTGCACGCTCTGAACGCGCGATCAACGTGCTGGTGCTGTGCACCGGCAACTCGGCGCGCTCGATCCTGGCCGAAGCGCTGATCAACCACCACGGCGGCGGGCGCTTCCGCGCGCATTCCGCCGGCAGCAAGCCGGCCGGCCAGGTCAATCCACTCGCGCTGCGCGTGCTCGAGGAAATGCGCGTGCCCACCACCGGCCTGCGCAGCAAGAGCTGGGACGAATTCGCCGGCGACGGCGCCCCGCGCATGGACATGGTCATCACGGTCTGCGACAACGCCGCCGGCGAGATCTGCCCGCTGTGGCCCGGCACGCCGGCCCGCGCGCACTGGGGCCTGGCCGATCCGGCCACGGTGACCGGCAGCGAGGCCGACAAGCTCGCGGCCTTCCGCGAGACGGCGCGCCTGATCGAGGTGCGCGCCCGGCGCCTGGTCGTGATGCGCGACCCGCTTCACGAGAACCGCCAGCTCGAGTCCGAGCTGCGGCGGATTCACCTCGAGGCCCACTGACATGACCGAGCGCTACTCGAGCCTGTTCATCTCGCACGGCGCGCCGACACTGCCGATCTCGCCGCTGCCGGCGCGCGACTTCCTGGCCGAGCTCGGCGGCCGGATGCCACGGCCCAAGGCCATCGTCACGGTCTCGCCGCACTGGCTCACGCGCGGCCGCGAGGTCAAGTCGCCGGCGCGGTTCTCGACCTGGCACGACTTCGCCGGCTTTCCCGACGCGCTCTACGACCTGGCGTACGAGGCGCCCGGCAACGCGAAGCTGCGTGACAATGTGCTGCGCCTGCTCGGCGAGGCCGGCGCCGGGGCGGTGAAGTCCGACGACGCGCGGCTCGACCACGGCGTATGGGTGCCGCTGCTGCTGATGTACCCGAAGGCCGACATCCCGGTGGTGCAGGTCTCCGCCACCTGGGACACCCCGCGCGACTACTACCAGCTCGGCCGCGCGCTGGCGCCGCTGGCAAGCGAAGGCGTGCTGCTGATCGGCAGCGGCGGCTTCGTCCACAACCTGCGCGAGATCGCCATGGACAGCGACCAGGTGCCGGACTGGGCACAGGGTTTCGCGGACTGGGCCGCCGCGCGGCTCGAGGCCGGCGACTGGGAAGCGCTGTTCGACTACCGGGCGCGCGCGCCGCACCCGGCCCGCGCCCATCCGAGCGAGGACCACTGGCTGCCGTTGTTCTTCGCTGGCGGGGCCGGCGGCAACGCGACGGCGCTGCATGCCAGCTTTGCCCATGGCGGGCTGAGCATGGCCTGCTACGGCTTCGCCTAGATAATGGGGTCAGGTTCAATTTCCCGCGGGAAATTTGAACCTGACCCCATTTCTGCTCCTGCAAGTACAATTCGCGGCCCCATGGCCAATCCCATCGCCGAACAGTCGGCCAGGCGCCGCACCTTCGCCATCATTTCGCATCCGGACGCGGGCAAGACCACGCTGACGGAGAAGCTGCTGCTGTTCGGCGGCGCGATCCAGATGGCCGGCACGGTCAAGGGCCGCAAGGCCAGCCGCCACGCGACCAGCGACTGGATGGCGCTCGAGCAGCAGCGCGGCATCTCGATCACGACCTCGGTGATGCAGTTTCCGTATAACAACCGTGTCGTGAACCTGCTCGACACGCCGGGCCACGAGGATTTCTCCGAGGACACCTATCGCACGCTGACCGCGGTGGACTCGGCGCTGATGGTGATCGACGCGGCCAAGGGCGTGGAGCCGCGCACCATCAAGCTGATGGAGGTGTGCCGCATGCGCGACACGCCGATCGTCACGTTCATCAACAAGCTCGACCGCGAGGGCCGCCCGCCGCTGGAGCTGCTCGACGAGATCGAGCGGATCCTCAACATCCGCTGCACGCCGATCACCTGGCCGGTCGGCATGGGCCGCGACTTCAAGGGCGTCTACCACCTGCTCGAGGACCGCTTCTACCTGTACTCGGGCGACAAGCTGAAGGTGTCGGAGATCGAGACCGTGGACGGGCTCATGTCGCCGGGGCTCGACGAGCGCTTCGGCTACACCTACCAGCAGCTGCGCGAGGAGATCGAGCTGGTGCAGGCCGCCGGGCACGGCTTCGACCTCGACGAGTACCGCAAGGCGAAGCTGACGCCGGTGTTCTTCGGCTCGGCCATCAACAATTTCGGCGTGCGCGAGCTGCTGAACGGCTTCACCGAATGGGCGCCGCCACCGGCGTCGCGCAAGGCGCTCGTAGGAGCGCCTTCAGGCGCGACCGAGCGCGAGGTGGTTCCTGAAGAGGCGAAGCTGTCCGGCTTCTGCTTCAAGATCCAGGCCAACATGGACCCCAAGCACCGCGACCGCGTCGCTTTCGTGCGGATCTGCTCTGGCGCGTACCGCAAGGGCATGGCGCTGCACAGCGTGCGGCTCGGCGGGCCGGTGCGCGTGTCGCAGGCGCTGACCTTCATGGCGCGCGACCGCGAGGCCGTCGAGGAAGCCTGGCCGGGCGACATCATCGGCCTGCACAACTACGGCACCATCGCCATCGGCGACACCTTCAGCGAAGGCGAGCCGCTGCGCTTCTCCGGCATCCCGAACTTCGCGCCGGAATTGTTCCGCCGCGTGGTGCTGCGCGACCCGCTCAAGGCCAAGCAGCTCAACAAAGGCCTCGACCAGCTGTGCGAGGAGGG
>JBQTJQ010000163.1:0-17147 GCA_052386975.1 Gammaproteobacteria bacterium
AATGCCCGAAGGCGTCCTTGCCGCCGGCCTCCGACAGGAACTCGCCTGAGGGCGCGTGCAGGCCTTCGCTGGCGACGATGGTGCACCAGCCGACTTTCTTGACCGTCGCGTCGACCTTGGCCAGGAATTTCGCCTCGTCGAACACGATCTCGGGGAACAGGATCACCTGCGGGCCGTCGCCGTCCTTCTCGGCGGCGAGGCCGCCGGCGGCCGCGGTCCAGCCGGCGTGACGGCCCATCACCTCGAGGATGAACACCTTGGTCGAGGTCTTGGCCATCGAGGCGAGGTCGAAGCTTGCCTCGCGGATCGACACGGCCGTGTACTTGGCCACCGAGCCGAAGCCGGGGCAGGTGTCGGTGATCGGCAGGTCGTTGTCCATGGTCTTGGGGACGTGGATCGCCTGCAGCGGATAGCCCATCTTCGCGCCGAGTTGCGACACCTTGAGGCAGGTGTCGGCCGAGTCGCCGCCGCCGTTGTAGAAGAAATACCCGATGTCGTGCGCTTTGAAGACTTGAATGAGGCGCTCGTACTCGGCCTGGTTCTTGTCGAAGCCCTTGAGCTTGTAGCGGCACGAGCCGAACGCGCCGGCCGGCGTCTGCGTCAGCGCGCGGATGTTGGCCGCGGACTCCTTCGAGGTGTCGATCAGGTCCTCGGTCAGCGCGCCGATGATGCCGTTGCGACCGGCGTAGACCTTGCCGATCTTGTTCCGGTGCTTGCGCGCGGTTTCGATCACGCCGGCGGCGGAAGCGTTGATCACGGCAGTGACGCCGCCGGACTGTGCGTAAAAAGCGTTGAGGGGCTTGGGCATTGGCGGGCGCCATGTTACCGTGGCCCGCTCACTCGGGGGAGCAATGATGCGACTTGTTTTCATGGGCGCGCCCGGCTCGGGCAAGGGCACGCAGGCCCGCCGCCTGATGGAGGCCTATGAGAGCCCGCAGATTTCGACGGGCGACCTGCTGCGCGCCGCCGTCGCCGCCGGCACCGAGCTGGGCCAGAAGGCCAAGGCGGCGATGGACGCCGGCCAGCTGGTCGCCGACGACATCGTCGTCGGCATGATCCGCGAGCGCCTCGCCCAGCAGGACACCAAGTTCGGCTTCATCCTCGACGGCTTCCCGCGCTCGATGTCGCAGGCCACCGCGCTCGACGCGATGCTGACCGAGGTCAAGCAGCCGCTGAACAAGGCGATTTTGCTCGACGTGAAGTTCGACAATCTCGTCAAGCGCCTGACCGGCCGGCGCACCTGCAAGGTCTGCGGCCACCTGTATAACGTGCACTTCAACCCGCCGAAGCAGGCCGGCGTGTGCGACCTCGACGGCGGCGAGCTGCTGCAGCGCGCCGACGACAACGAGGCGACCATCACCAAGCGCCTGAAGGTCTACGAGGACCAGACCTCGCCGCTGATCGACTACTACAAGAAGCAGGGCAAGTTCGTGGCGGTCGACGGCGAAGGCTCGATGGACGAGATCTTCAACAGGATCGAGAAGGTCCTGCCGTAACGCCGGCAAAGGATTGCCGACCTACGTAGGGCGGCATTCCCATGCCGCCATCACAGGCGTAGGGCGGCATTCCCATGCCGCCGTCAAAGTTTCCCTAGCAACTCTTCCCCGAGCAGTTCCCGCCGCCACCCGCTGAGCAGCGGGATCGAAGCGCCCGGACCCTCGCGCACCAGCCGCTCGATGTCGGCGCGCGTGGCCACCAGTGTCGGCGCCACCTGCTCGGCCTGCGCGCGCGTGCGCAGCACGTCGAGCAATCCCTGGATCTTCTGCTTCTGCTCCGGCGTGTCGCGCGCCTCGGTCACCAGCGGCGCGGCATCGGCCGGCGCCTCGCGCGCCAGCGCCAGCAGCGCCTCGCCGGCGCGTTGCACCAGCTTGGCCGACACGCCCTCGATCTCGGACAGCGCCGCCAGCGCCGCCGGGCGGCGCAGCGCGATCTGGCAGATCGAGGCGTCCTCGAGGATCCAGCGCCGCGGCCGGTTGCGGCGTACGGCCTCGTCCTCGCGCCAGGCGGCCAGGCGCGCGGCCAGGTGCTGCGCCGGCGCGGGCAGGCGGCCGAGCCCCTTCACGCCGCGCCAGGCGCCGGCGGGATCGGTGCGATAGCGCGTCGCGTCGGTCAGGCGCGCGCACTCGGCCTCGAGCCAGGCCAGTCGGCCGCGTTGCTCCAGCTCGCCCTGCAGCGCGGGATACATCGCCGCCAGGTGGCGCACGTCGTCGGCGGCGTAGGCCAGTTGCGCGTCCGACAGCGGCCGCTTCGACCAGTCGGTGCGCGACAGGCTCTTGTCCACCTTGAGGCCGAGCCGGCGCTCGACCAGCGCGGCGTAGCCCAGCTGCTCGCCGTGGCCCAGCAGTGCCGCCGCGACCTGGGTGTCGAACAGCGGCCGCGGGCAGTCGCCGGCACGCTGCACGAACAGCTCGAGGTCCTGGCCCGCCGAGTGCAGCACCTTGAGCGGCCGCTCGCGCTGCAGGAACGCCCACAGCGGCGCCAGGTCCACCGCGAGGGCGTCGATGCACACCTGCGAGTGGGTGTCGCCGAGCTGGATCAGGCACAACTGGGCGAAGTAGGTGTCTTCGCGTACAAATTCGGTGTCGACCGCCAGCCACGGCGTGTCGCGCCAGAGGTCGAGCTGGGCGGCCAGGGCGTCGGCGGTGGCGATCAGGTTGATTGCGGGTGCGCTGTCGGGTTGGGCCATGGATTCATCATAAAATGGCGCACCCCTCATCGGACAACTCCATGTTTGCCCAGGCTGCCGTCGTGGCGCTGCGGATCCTGCTGTTCCGCGCCGGGCCGCAGGATTTCCCGCACGCCCCGCAGCTGGTGGCGCCGCTGCCGGCGATCTACGCCTCAGCCTACTTCGCGGTGCTGATCATCGTGCTGCCGCCGGGGGCGGCGGCGCTGCTGTCGCTGGCCAACCTCGCCGCGCTGGCGTTCGCGACCCATTCGGTGCTCAGCGCGCGACAGCTCGCCAACCGCTTCCAGCAGACCTTCCACGCCCTGCTGGCGACCGGCGCGGTGCTGACGCTGGCGTCGGTGCCGCCGATGGTCCAGCTCGCCCCGGTGCTGCAGCAGATGGCCGCCAATCCCGAGCTGCTGCGCCAGCCGGACGCCGTGCAGGTGCCGGCGGCCGCGTCGCTGCTGCTGAACCTGCTCAACCTGTGGAACTTCGCGGTCTACGCGCACATCTTCCGCCACGCCGCCGAGACGCGCCTGGCGATCGGCGTGCTGATCGCTCTTTTCGTGGTGTTCAGCGTGCTGCTGTTCCTGATCCTCGCATCGCAGCTGCTGCTGCCGCTGGTGATGTAGTGCACGTCCACATCCTCGGCATCTGCGGCACGTTCATGGCCGGCATCGCCGCGATCGCGCGCGAAGCGGGCCATCGCGTCACCGGCTCGGACAGCGCGGCCTGGCCGCCGATGTCGACCCAGCTCGAGGCGCTGGGCATCACGGTCATGCAGGGCTACGAGCCGAAGCATCTCGAGGGCGAGCCTGGAAAGACGGGGCCCGACGCGGTCATTGTCGGCAACGTGATCACGCGCGGCAATCCGGCCATCGAGCACGTGCTCGACGCGGGCCTGCCGTACGTCTCCGGCCCGCAGTGGCTGGCCGGGAACGTGCTCGCCGGCAGGCACGTGCTGGCGGTGGCCGGCACGCACGGCAAGACCACGACGGCGAGCCTGCTGGCGTGGCTGCTCGAGCACGCCGGCCTCGCGCCGGGGTTCCTGATCGGCGGCGTGCCACAGAACTTCGGCGTGTCGGCACGCCTCGGCCGAGGGAAGTATTTCGTCGTAGAGGCCGACGAGTACGACACCGCGTTCTTCGACAAGCGCAGCAAGTTCGTGCACTACGGCCCGCGCACGCTGGTGCTGAACAACCTCGAGTTCGACCACGCCGACATCTTCCCGGACCTGGCCGCGATCGAGCGCCAGTTCCACCATCTCGTGCGCACCGTGCCGCGCTCCGGCCGCATCCTCGTCAACGCGCATGACGAGGCGCTCAAGCGCGTGCTGGCGATGGGCTGCTGGAGCGACGTCGAGCGCTTCGACGAGAAGTCGCTCGGCGGGTTCGCCTCGCCGATGGCCGGCGCGCACAACCGCCTCAACGCCATCGCCGCGATCCGCGCCGCCGCGCACGTCGACGTGCCGGTCGCAAAATCGCTCGAAGGGCTGGCGAAGTTCCGCAACGTCAAGCGCCGGCTCGAGCTGGTCGGCGAGGCGCGCGGCGTGCGCGTGTACGACGACTTCGCCCACCATCCGACCGCGATCGCGGTGACGGTGGCGGCGCTGCGCTCGCAGGGGCCGGGACGCATCCTCGCGGTGGTCGAGCCCCGCTCGAACACCATGCGCCTGGGCACCATGGCGGTGGCGCTGACTGACAGCCTGCTGCACGCCGACCACAGCTACGTCTACGCGCGACCCGACCTCAAGTGGGACGCGCGCTCGGTGCTCGGCGGCCTCGGCGACAAGCTGACGGTTGCCGACGCGATCGAGCCGCTGGTTGCCGGCCTCGCGCGCGCGGCGCGCCCGGGCGACCGCGTTTTGGTGATGACCAATGGCGATTTCGGTGGCCTGCATCACAAGCTGCTGGCCGCGCTAGCCGCGCGGGGCGCCTGATGCGCCAGAAATTCGAGCTGCCGGCGCCGGCGGAGCTGGAGCCCTGGATCCACCGGGCGCTCGATGCCGCGGGTCGCGAGGGCGCGAGCAGCGCCGACGCCAGCGTCTCGGTCAGCCGCGGCCTGTCGCTGACCGTGCGCAAGGGCGAGGTCGAGTCGGTGGAATTCCACCACGACCGCGAGCTGTCGCTCGAGGTGTTCTTCGGGCGCCGCGCCGGCTCGGCCAGCACCGCCGACCTGACCGCGCGCGGGCTCGGGCAGGCCGTGGCGGCGGCTTGCGCGATCGCCAGGGCCAGCGGCGAGGATCCGTGCAACGGGCTGGCCGACGCCGACCGCATGGCGACCGCATTCCCCGAGCTCGACCTCGACCACGCCTGGGAGATGACCACCGACGAGGCGATCGAGCGGGCGCGCGAATGCGAGGCCGCGGCGCTGGCGGTGCCGGGCGTCACGCAGAGCGAGGGCGCGGGGCTGCACAGCTCGCGCGGCATCGAGCTGTACGGCAACACCCACGGCTTCCTCGGCGCGCGCACCGGCAGCAACCACTACGTCAGCTGCGCCGCGATCGCGGCGCGCGACGACGAGATGCAGCGCGACGACTGGTACACGGCCTCGCGCCACCCGGGCGAGCTCGAGGCGCCGGCCGCGGTCGGGCGCCGCGCCGGCGAGCGCGCCGCGGCGCGCATCGGCTCGAAGCCGTTGTCGACGCGCCAGGCGCCGGTGCTGTTCGTGCCGGACATGGCCCGCGGGCTGTTCGCGCACTTTGTCGGCGCGATTTCGGGCACCGCGCTCTACCGCAAGGCCAGCTTCCTGCTCGACCACGCCGGCAAGGCGGTGTTCGCGCCGCAGGTGCAGCTGGCGCAGCGGCCGTTCATCCCGCGCGCGGCGGCGAGCGCGTCTTACGACAGCGAGGGCGTGGCCACCGCCGACCGCGTGCTGGTCGACCGTGGCGTGCTGCAGGGCTACGTGCTCTCAAGCTACTCGGCGCGCAAGCTCGGCCTGGCGACGACCGGCAACGCCGGCGGTGTGTACAACCTGGTCGTCGACGCCGGCACGAAGGATTTCGACGCGCTGCGCCGCGAGATGGGCTCAGGCCTGATCGTGACCGAGCTGATGGGGCAGGGGGTGAACACGGTGACCGGCGACTATTCGCGCGGCGCGGCCGGGTTCTGGGTCGAGAACGGCGAGGTCGTCCACCCGGTCGACGAGGTCACGATCGCCGGCAACCTCGCCGAGATGTTCCGCAGCATCAAGGCGATCGGCGCCGACCTCGACATCCGCGGCGGCATCCGCACCGGCTCGGTGCTCATCGAGCCGATGACGATCGCCGGACGCTGAGATTTCAAAGGTGTCAGACACCTTTGATCACTCGGAGCCGCATACTGGCGCTACCGCGGCGCGGTCAGGTCCTTGAGCACGTCGTACCAGAAGGCGGCGCCTTCGTAGTAGGCCTCCACGCGCAGGCGCTCGTCCTTGCCATGCGCGCGCACGTCGTCGCGGTCCACCGCGACGCCGCTGAAGCCGTAGGTCGGGATGCCGCGCGCGACCGTGAACACGCTGTCCGACGCGCCGGTCATCATGGTCGGGATGATCGGCAGGCCCGGCCAGCGCGCGTCCACGGTGCGACGCAGCGAATCGAGCACGTCCTGCCGCAGCGGCGGCGGCGCCATCGGCGTGGTGTCCGGCGCGAAGTCCAGGCGCTCGTCGGTCTTGGAATGGACGTAGCGCACCGTGATGTCCTTGTCGGCCACGATTTTGATGAGCTCGCGCCGCACTTCCTCAGGCGAGTGGCCGGGCAGGATCCGGCAATTCACGATCGCGGTCGCGGACTGCGGCAGCGCGTTGTTGGCGTGGCCGCCCGCGAGGCGCGTGGCGACGCAGGTCGTGTGCAGCGTGGAGTTCCACGCCGGGTCCTTTGACAGGCGCTCGACCGCCTTCGCGTCCGGCTTCTTGCCCAGGATCGCGCGCATGTCGTCCGCGGCCTGCCCGGCCTGCGTCCTGGAGAGATGCTCGAAGTAGCCGCGCGTGACCGGGTTCAGCTCGAACGGGAACGGCGAGCGCTGCACGCGCCCCAGCGCGGCGGTGAGCTGGTAGATGGCGTTCTCCGGGCGCGGCTGCGAGCTGTGGCCGCCCGGGTTGGTCGCGGCGAGCTCGTAGTCGGCGTAGATCTTCTCGGCCCCGGCGAGTTCCAGGTTCACCGGCTTGCCGCCGACGCTGTCGACACCGCCGGAGTCCGGGTTCAGCACGAACTCCGCGTCGACGAGGCCGCGATGGTTCTTCAGCAGCCAGTCCACCCCGTTATCGGCGCCGCTTTCCTCGTCGGCGGTCAGCGCCAGGATGATGTCGCGCTCCGGCACGAAACCTTCGCGCTTGAAGCGGATCAGCGTGGCCGTGGCGATGGCCGCCATGTCCTTGATGTCCTGCGTGCCGCGGCCGTAGAAGTAACCGTCCTTCTCGACGAACTGGAACGGGTCGGTGGTCCAGTCCTCGCGCCGGGCCTCGACCACGTCGAGGTGGACGATGACCAGTACCGGCCGGGTCTTGCCGCTGCCGCGCAGCCGCGCGACCAGGTTGCCGCGCTTCGCCCGAGGCCCGAGCACCGCGACGTCGTTCCTGGGGAAGCCCGCGGCCCGCAGGCGTTTTGCCATCGCCTCGGCGGCGGCGGTCGTGTCCCCGGCCGAGTGCGTGGTATTGATCTCGATGAGTTCCTTGAACAGCTCGCGCGCCAGGGCGCGGTCGGCCTCGGCCAGCGGCTCGGCGGCGAAGCTGGTGGCGGGCAGCAGCACGGACAACGCAAGAGCGGCAAAGCGCATGAATGGATTCCTTCTAGAGAAGGAGCAGCGAGCCCAGCCCGAGCAGCGCGAAGAAGCCGCCGACGTCGGTGAATGTCGTGAGGATCACGGAGCCCGCGAGCGCGGGATCCACGCCGATCTTCTTCAGGAACAGCGGCAGGTAGACGCCGGACAACGTGCCGTTGAGCTGGTTCAGCAGCAAGGCGATCGCGATCACGAAGGCCAGGCCGATGCTCTTGAACCAGACCAGGGTGACGGCGCCGACCACGACGGCCCACAGCACGCCGTTGATCAGCGCGACCTGCAGCTCCTTCTTGAGCAGCGGGCCGACGTTGGCCGCGCCGACCTGGCCCAGCGCCAGCGAGCGGATCATCAGCGTCAGCACCTGGCTGCCGCCGATGCCGCCCATGCTGGCGACCACCGGCATCAGCACCGCCAACGCCACGACCTGCTCGATCGCCGCCTCGAACATGCCGACCACCCACGAGGCGAGGAACGCGGTGGCGAGGTTGATGCCGAGCCACACCGCGCGGCGGCGCGAGGCCTCCGGCACCGGCGCGAAGATGTCCTCGTCCTGGTTCAGGCCGGCCATGCTCATCAGCCGCTGCTCCGACTCGCGGCGGATCACGTCGACCACGTCGTCGATGGTGATGCGGCCGACCAGGTGGTGGTTCTCGTCCACCACCGGCGCCGAGATCAGGTCGAGGTTCTCGAAGCGCTGCGCCACCTCGGTCGCCGGCTGCGTCGCCTGCAGCGGTTCGGCGCGGTCCATCGCCGCGCTGACCAGCATCTCCGGCTCGCGCGTGACGATCTTGGCCAGCGGCAGGTTGCCGAGGTAGCGGCCGTAGCGGTCCACCACGAACATCATGTCGGTCGTCGCCCACAGGCGGCCGCGCATGCGCAGGTAGCGCTGCACGGTGTCCAGCGTGACGTCCGGGCGCACCGTGACGATGTCGGGGCTCATCAGGCCGCCGGCGGTGTCCGGCTCGTAGGCCAGCATCTGCTCGAGGCGGTCGCGGTCGCGCGCGTCCATCGCGCGCAGCACCTGCTGCGTGACGGTCTCGGGCAGGTTCTCGACGAAGTCGGCGAGGTCGTCGATCGGCAGGCCCTTGGCCGCGGCGACCAGGTCGGCGACCTCCATGTGCTGCACCAGATCCTCGCGCACGCCCTCGGTCAGGTGCAGCAGCGCCTCGCCGCGGTCCTCCGGATCGACCATGCCCCACACCACGCGCCGCTCGTTGCGCGGCAGCGACTCGATCAGCAGCGCAATCTCGGCGGGATGCAGCGCGTGCAGCGAGCGCTTGACGGTCAGCGCGCGGCCGCCCTGCAGCGCCGCGTGGATGCGCTTGACCTGCTCGGAGGCGGGTTCGCTTTCGGAGTGGTCGGTCATTGCTGAAATGGGGTCAGGTTCAATTTCTCTGGCGCCGACGGAGGATGCACTATCCTTCCGGGAAATTGAACCTGACCCCATTTCCGTGAGGATCGTCAGCCACACCTGCTCCAACACCGAGATCGTCTGCGCCCTGGGCGCGGAGGGCTCGCTGGTGGGCGTGGACAGCGACTCCGACTACCCGCCGGAGGCGGTGGCGAGGCTGCCCAAGCTCGGCCGCGACCTCGAGCTCGACATTGCCGCGGTCGCGAAACTCTCCCCGGACCTGGTGCTGACCTCGCTGACAGTGCCGGGCCACGAGCGCATCGTCGAGGCGCTCAAGCAGGCCGGCCTGCCGGTGCTGGTGATCGACCCGATCGGCCTGGACGGCGTCTACGACTCGATCGCGCAGATTGCCGAGGCGCTCGGCATGCTCAGGCGCGGACGCTCCCTGATCGCGCAGATGCAGGCCGACATGCCGCCGATCGAGCCGCGCGACGGGCGTCCCAAGGTGCTGGTCGAGAGGTGGCCCAAGCCGGTGATCGTCCCGGCGCGCCAGTCGTGGGTCAACGACGTGCTGTTCCTGGCCGGCGGCATCAACCCGTTCGAAGGGCGCGACGGCAAGAGCGTGCAACTCACCGACGACGACGTGCTGGCCGCGGCGCCGTGGGCCGTCGTGATGTCGTGGTGCGGCGTGAAGGAAGAGAAGTACCGCCGCGACGTGGTCGAGCGGCGGCCGGACTGGTCGGACGTGCCGGCGGTGAAGCACAAGCGGATCTACCCGGTCACCGAGGCATTCCTTGGCCGGCCCGGGCCGCGGCTGGTCGAGGGTTATCGCGCTTTGGCGCGAATCATCTCTAAAGCCAGCGACTCGTAGACGAGGCCGGTGCCCGACCCGAGCGACCTACGAAGGTTCGTCGTTTACGACCGGTCGCGAGCGCTCTGCGCGTGCGCCTGCAGCCCTTCCGCGTCCGCCAGCGTGCCGGCGATGCCGGCCAGCTTCTTCGCGCCCTCGGGCGTGCAGCCGATGACGCTGGTGCGCTTCTGGAACTCGTACACGCCCAGCGGATTGGCGTAGCGCGCCGCCCGCGAGGTCGGCAGCACGTGGTTGGGCCCGGCGACGTAGTCGCCGAGCGCCTCGGGCGTGTGGCGGCCGAGGAACACCGCCCCGGCGTGCGCCACCGACTTCAGCAACGTGTCGGGCTGCGCCACCGACAGCTCGAGGTGCTCCGGCGCGATGCGGTTCGAAAGCGCAACGGCCTCGGTCAGGCTGCGCGTGTGGATCAGCGCGCCGCGGCGCCGGATTGACTCGGCGACGATGCGCCGGCGCGGCAGCACCTTGATTCTCTCCTGCATCGCCGCGGCCACGCGGTCGAGGAATGCGGCATCGGGCGACAGCAGGATCGACTGCGCGTCCTCGTCGTGCTCCGCCTGCGAGAACAGGTCCATCGCGATCCACTGCGGGTCGGTCTGGCCGTCGCAGATGACCACGATCTCGGACGGCCCGGCGATCGAATCGATGCCGACGCGCCCGAACACCAGGCCCTTGGCCGCGGCGACGTAGGCGTTGCCGGGACCGACGATCTTGTCGACGGCCGGGATCGTCGCGGTGCCCCAGGCCAGCGCGGCGATGGCCTGCGCGCCGCCGATGGCGAACACGCGGTCGACGCCGGCGAGGTGCGCGGCGGCCAGCACCAGCGCGTTGCGCTCGCCGTGCGGCGTCGGCACGCACATGACGATCTCGCGCACGCCGGCGACCCTGGCCGGAATCGCGTTCATCAGTACCGAGGACGGGTAGGCGGCCTTGCCGCCCGGGACGTAGATGCCGACGCGGTCCAGGGGCGTCACGCGCTGGCCGAGGCGGTTGCCGTGGTCGTCGGTGAACTCGAACTCGTTGATCTTCTGCCGTTCGGCGTAGGCGCGGATGCGCGCGGCCGCCGTCTCGAGCGCAGCGCGCAGATCGGTGGGCAGCGAGCGCCAGGCGCCGGCACGGCTTTCGGCGCCGATCTCCAGCTCGCGCATCGACCTGGCCTGGTGGCGGTCGAGGCGCCCGGTGAGCTCGAGCACGGCACTGTCGCCGCGGCGCTTCACGTCGTCGACGATCTGCGACACCGTCGCGGCGATCTCGGGATTGGCGCCGGGCGTGCGGTCGAGCAGGCGGGCGAACTCGGCGTCGAAGGAGGCGTCGTGGGTGTCGAGGCGGCGCAGCTCGAGCCTGGGCTCGCGCGAATCGCGCGCGGCCCGCGTGCCGCGCGCGCGCCCGCGGTCGCGGCGGCTCACGAGCCCGCCTTGAAACGATCGAGCCAGCGCCGGATCGCGGCGTGCTTCATCTTCATCGCCGCCTTGTTGACGACGAGGCGGGCGCTGATCGGGGCGATCGTTTCGACTTCCTTCAAGCCATTCGCGCGTAGCGTGCTCCCGGTGTTGACGAGGTCGACGATGCAATCAGACAGCCCGACCAGGGGGGCGAGTTCCATCGAGCCGTAGAGCCGGATGATCTCGACCTGCTGGCCCTTGTCGGCGAAGTGGCGGCGCGTGACCTCCGGGTATTTCGTCGCGACGCGCAGACGGGGGGACTGTCCCAATTTTTCCGAAGGAAAAATGGGACTGTCCCCTTTTGTTCGTGCCGCCACCACCAGCCGGCAGCGCGCGAAGCCGAGGTCGAGCGGTTCGTACAGCGCATCGGAGCCGTGCTCCATCAGCACGTCCTTGCCGACGATGCCGAAGTCGGCGGCGCCGTACTCCACGTAGGTCGGCACGTCGGCCGGCCGCACGATCAGCAGCTGCACCTCGGGGTCCTGCGACGGCAGCCGCAGCAGGCGGTCGTCGAGGCCGGTCGCCGGCGCGAGGCCGAGGGCGGCCAGCAGCGGCTCGCTGTCTTCCAGGATGCGGCCCTTCGAGAGGGCCAGGGTCAGGGCGGTCATGGGGGCGCGAATCGTAACTGTTTCAAAGGTGTCAGACACCTTTGAAAAGGGGGGTTACTTGGAGACGCGACGAATCCGCGCGCCGAGCTGCTTGAGCTTCTCTTCGATGTGCTCGTAGCCGCGGTCGATGTGGTAGATGCGGTCGACGCGCGTCTCGCCCTGCGCGACCAGCGCGGCGAGCACCAGCGACGCCGAGGCGCGCAGGTCGGTGGCCATCACCGGCGCTGCGGTCAGGTGCTCGCGGCCGGTCACGATCGCGGTGTTGCCCTGGATCTGGATGTCGGCGCCCAGGCGCAGCAGCTCCTGGGCGTGCATGTAGCGGTTCTCGAAGATCGTCTCGACGATGGTCGCGGTGCCGTCGGCGATGCAGTCCAGCGCCATGAACTGCGCCTGCATGTCGGTCGGGAATCCGGGGTGCGGCTGGGTGTGCACGTCCACCGAGCGCGGGCGCTTGCCTTTCATGTCGAGCTCGATCGTGCCGGTGCCCGTCGTGACGTGCGCGCCGGCCTCCTGCAGCTTGTGCAGCACGGCGTCGAGCAGGCCGGCGTCGGTGTCGCGGATGCGGATCTTGCCGCGCGTGATCGCCGCGGCCACGAGATAGGTGCCGGTCTCGATGCGGTCGGGCAGCACGCGGTGCTGCGCGGCGTGCAGCTGCTTCACGCCTTGGATCGTGATCGTCGAAGTGCCGTCACCCTCGATCTTCGCGCCCATCGCGCGCAGGCAGCGGGCGAGGTCGACGATTTCCGGCTCGCGCGCGGCGTTCTCGAGCACGCTCTCGCCGTCGGCCAGGCACGCCGCCATCATCAGGTTCTCGGTGCCGGTCACGGTCACCGTGTCCATCACGATGCGCGCGCCCTTGAGCCGGCCGGCCCTGGCGTGGATGAAGCCGCCTTCGACCTTGATCTCGGCGCCCATGCGCTCGAGGCCCATCAGGTGCTGGTCCACCGGGCGCGCGCCGATGGCGCAGCCGCCGGGCAGCGAGACGTGGGCCTGGCCGTGCCTGGCCACCAGCGGGCCGAGCACCAGGATCGACGCGCGCATGGTCTTGACCAGCTCGTACGGCGCCTTGAAGTCGTGCAGCTTCTTCGCGTCGACGATCAACGCGTCCTTCTCGCCGATGGTGACCTCGCAACCCATCTGCCGCAGCAGGCGATTGCAGGTGGTGACGTCCTCGAGGTGCGGGACGTTGTGCACGGTCAGCGGCTCGTCGGTCAGCAGCGCGGCGCACAGGATCGGCAGCGTGGCGTTCTTCGCGCCCGAGGCGCGGATTTCGCCGTCGAGCCGGGCGCCGCCTTCGATCATCAGCTTGTCCATCAGCGCTCTCGCGTCTTGAGCTGCAAGGCGTGGATGTCCCGGCCCATCTTCTGGCCCAGCGTCGCATACACCATGCGGTGCTGCTGGATCACCGGCTTGCCGGCGAAGCCGTCGAACACCACCTCGGCCTGGAAGTGCTGGCCGTCGTCGCCGAGCACGCGCGCCTGCGCGCCCGGCAAGCCGGCTTCGATCAGCAGCTTGATGTCGTCCTTGGTCATTCGTTCACGGGCGCAGGCGGTAGCCGGTGGTCAGCATCCACAGGCAGATCGTCGACAGCAGCACGAAGAAGCCACCGCTCCAGGCGAAGCTCACCCACACCGGCACGTCGCCGACGCCGAGGAAGCCGTGGCGGAAGCCGTCGATCATGTAGAAGAACGGGTTGAAGTGGCTGACCTGCTGCCAGAACGGCGGCAGCGAGTGGATCGAATAGAACACGCCCGACAGGAACGACGTCGGCAGGATCAGGAAGTTCTGGAACGAGGCGAGGTGGTCGAACTTGCTGGCGACGATGCCGGCGATGATGCCGATCACGCACAGGCTGCCGCCGGCCAGCAGGAACATGCCGACGAGCACCGCGAACGAGTCCACCGGCAGGTGCACGAACGGATACGTGGCGGTGTACAGCACCAGCGCCACCAGCCCCGCGCGCAGCAGGCTCGAGCCGAGGTAAGCCGCGAACATTTCCCAGGCGGCGATCGGCGCCATCAGCACGAACACCAGGTTGCCCATGATCTTGGCCTGCGTCAGCGACGACGAACTGTTGGCGAAGGCGTTCTGGATCACGCTCATCATGATCAGGCCGGGGATCAGGAACTGCGTGTAGCCGACGCCGGGGTAGATCTCGACGCGGCCTTCCATGACCTGGCCGAACACCACGAGGTAGAGCAGCGCGGTCATCACCGGCGCGGTCACGGTCTGGCCGAGCACGCTCCAGAAGCGCTTCACTTCCTTGCGCGTGAGGGTCTCGAGGCCTTCGGCATTCACGTCAACGAGGGGCATGGCGCGTCATCTCCACGAATATGTCTTCCAGCGTCGGCTCGCGGGTGTGCACGTCGTCGCTGCGCGCGCCGCCGGCGCGCAGCGCCTCGAGCACCTCGCCGACCGGGTGCTTCGCGCGATCGAGCTTGAGCTCGATCTCGCCGTCCTTCTCGCTGATCGCCAGCGGCTTGAGTTCGTCGGGCAATCCGGCGCCGTTGAGCTTCACGCGCAGGAAGCGGAACGGATGGCGGCCCAGCAGTTCCTTGGTGCCTTCGACCACCTTGACCAGGCCGCGGTCGATGATCGCCACGCGCTGGGCCATCTGCTCCGCTTCTTCCAGGTAATGCGTGGTCAGGATGATGGTGTGGCCCTGGGCGTGCAGCTCGCGGGTGAACTGCCACAGCGTGCGGCGCAGGTCCACGTCGACGCCGGCGGTCGGCTCGTCGAGGATCACCACCGGCGGCTTGTGCACCAGCGCCTGCGCGATCAGCACGCGGCGCTTCTGGCCGCCCGACAGGGTGCGCATCATGGCGTTGCGCTTCTCGGTCAGCTCGAGCCGCTCGACCAGCTGGTCGATCCACGGCCACGCCGCCTTGCCGGCGCCGTAAGAGCCGGCCTGCAGGCGCAGCATGTCGATGACGTTGAAGAACGGATCGAACACCAGCTCCTGCGGCACCACGCCGAGGTTCTTGCGCGCGGCGCGGAAAGCGCCGATCACGTCATGGCCGAGCACTGCGACCTTGCCTTCGGAGGCGCGCACCAGGCCGGCGATGATGTTGATCAGCGTGGATTTTCCGGCGCCGTTGGGGCCGAGCAGGCCGAAGAATTCACCGCGGCGGACTTCCAGGTCGATGCCCTTGAGGGCGACGGTGGCGCCGTACTGCTTCTTGACGCCGGTGACGGCGACGGCAGGGGCCGTTTCTGGGGTGCTCATGGGGCGCCGGAGTATAGCGCCTTGCCCTTGAATTCACGGGGGATTCAGGAGGGCCATCAGGTAAGATTGCCTTCCTGCAGGGCGGGGTCCGGGCGTTCACATGGCGCAGAAGGAAGGGGCGAAGGCCGGCTGGGACAAGCTCCCGGACGGCGGCTCGCGCGGCGAGCGCGGCGAGGCCTACAAGAAACTCGGCCGCAAGGTCCTCGATATCGAGCTCGCCGGCGTCAAGCAGATGCTCGATCGCGTCGACGACGAGTTCGTGCGCGCCTGCCGCTACCTGCGCTACGAAAAGCTGCTCGGCCCGATCGACAAGAAGCGCAGCGGCCACGTCATTGTCATGGGCGTCGGCAAGTCCGGCCACGTCGGCACCAAGATCGCGGCGACGCTCGCCAGCACCGGCACGCCGGCGTTCTTCGTGCACCCGGCCGAAGCCGCGCACGGCGACCTCGGCATGCTGACCGAGCACGATGTGGTGCTGGCGCTCTCCAACTCCGGCAAGACCGGCGAGATCGTGGCGCTGCTGCCGGGTCTCAAGAAGCTCGGCATCCGCATCATCGCGATGACCGGCAATCCGGACTCGCCGCTGGCCAAGGCCGCCGACGTGCACCTGAACGTCGCTGTCGACAAGGAAGCCTGCCCGCTGGAGCTCGCGCCGACCGCGAGCACGACCGCGGCGCTGGCGATGGGCGATGCGCTGGCGGTCGCAGTGATGCAGGCCGAGGATTTCGACGAGAAGGACTTCGGCAAGTCGCACCCCGGCGGCGCGCTCGGCAAGCGCCTGCTGCTCAACGTGGCGATGCTGATGCACAAGGACGAGGCGATCCCGGCCGTGCCCTCCGGCGCGCCGCTCAAGGACGCGCTGCTCGAGATGTCGAAGAAGGGCCTGGGCATGACCGCCATCGTCGACGCCGGGCGCAAGTTGCTGGGCATCTTCACCGACGGCGACCTGCGCCGCGCGCTGGACCGCGACGTCAACCTGAAGCAGACCCCCATCGACACGGTCATGACGCGCAACCCGAAGGTGGCGCGCGAGGACATGATGGCGACCGAGGCGTTGGCGCTGATGAAGGAGCACAAGATCAGCGCGCTGGTGGTGGTGGACGCGCAGCAGCGCGTCACCGGCGCGCTGAACATGCACGACCTGCTGCGCGCTGGACTCACCTGATGGGCTCCCGCCTGTCGCCGGCGGCGATCCGCAAGCGCGCGCGGCGCGTGCGCTGCGTGTTCCTCGACATCGACGGCGTGCTGACCGACGGCAAGCTGTATCTCGGCCCGAACGGCGAGGAACTGAAGTCCAACTACGTGCGCGACGGCCTGGGCATCAAGCGCCTGCTCGCGGCCGGCATCGAGGTGGCGGTGATCAGCGGGCGGCCGTCCGAGGCGATGCGCAAGCGCCTGGAGTTCCTCGGCGTGAAGCACATCGTGCTCGACCACGAGGACAAGCTGCCCGCGTACGAGCAGATCTGCGCGAAGCTGGGGCTCACCGACGCCGATTGCGCCGCGATGGGCGACGACGTGCCGGACCTGCCGGTAATGGCCCGCGCGGGCCTGGCCCTGACCGTGGCCGACGCACATCCGACCGCGATGAAGGCCGCGCACTGGGTCAGCCGGTATCCGGGCGGCCTCGGCGCGGTGCGCGAAGCCAGCGACCTGATCCTCGCCGCGCGCGGCCGGTCCGAATGAGGGGCCTGCTCCGCGTCCTGTACCTGCTGGTGCCGGCGGGGCTGGTCGCGGCCGCGCTGATCGTCACGTTCTACGGGTTCCAGGAAGCCGCCGAGACCGCGGCGGCGCCGAGCGTCGAGCCGCCGCGCTACGCCGCCACCGGCGTGCAGTGGCTGCGGCTCGGCCGGCAGGGCGAGCCGGAGTTCCGCGCCGACGCCGAGACGCTGGACTACTACGCCGACGAGTCCGTCGTCATGAAAAAGGTGCGACTCGACGCGCTCGGCGGCTACAGCTCGCCGTGGCACCTTGAGGCGCCGCGCGCCAACGCGCCGCCGCGCGAGCGCCGCATCCGGCTGTCGGGCGGCGTGCGCGCCACCGGCGACCTGGCGCAGGAGCACGTCTCGCTGGACACGCCGCGGCTGTGGGTGGACCTGCTGCGGCGCGAGCTGTACACGGACGCCGACGTCAAGATGGTCACGGATTTCCGCACGGCCACCGCGCGCGGCCTGCGCAGCGACTTCGCCGGCGGGCGCGTGCAGCTGCTCAACGACGTCAAGATGGACTATGTGCC
>JBQTJQ010000164.1:0-31728 GCA_052386975.1 Gammaproteobacteria bacterium
CACGACGTGCAGGTGATGATCGAGGGCCCCGGCCACGTGCCGATGCAGCTCATCAAGGAGAACATGGACAAGGAGCTGGCCGAGTGCTTCGAGGCGCCGTTCTACACGCTCGGGCCGCTGACCACCGACATCGCGCCGGGCTACGACCACATCACGTCCGCCATCGGCGCCGCGCAGATCGGCTGGTACGGCACGGCGATGCTCTGCTACGTCACGCCCAAGGAGCACCTGGGGCTGCCGGACAAGGACGACGTGCGCGACGGGATTGTGGCCTACAAGATCGCCGCGCATGCGGCCGACCTCGCCAAGGGCCATCCGGGCGCGCAACTGCGGGACAATGCACTGGCCAAGGCGCGCTTCGAGTTCCGCTGGGACGACCAGTTCAACCTGTCGCTGGACCCGGAGAAGGCGAAGGAGTTCCACGACGAGACCCTGCCGCAGGAGGGCGCCAAGCTCGCCCACTTCTGCTCGATGTGCGGCCCGCACTTCTGCTCGATGAAAATCACCCAGGACGTGCGCGACTACGCCGCGCAGCAGAAGGGCATGCAGGAGAAGTCGCTGGAGTTCCGCAGGTCCGGCGGCGAGGTCTACCGCAAGCAGTGACGCGCGGCCGGCGCGCTCAGGGCGCCGGGACCAGCTTGTAGACCTTGCCGTTGAACGAGGTGATGTACAGCTCGCCGGCAAGGTCTTCGCCGAACGAGCTGGGGTTGCCCGGCACCGTGCCGGCCAGGCGGTTGACGCCGCCCGGGCTCAGCGCCCACACCTCGCCCGTGCAGAAGTCGGCGTGGAAGTACTCGCCGGCGTGCGCCGCCAGCGCGCTGCCGCGGTAGACGTAGCCGCCGATGATGCTGCAGCGGCCAAGGTCGTGGGCGTACTCGTGGATCGGGAAGATCGGGTTCGCGGGAACCGGGTCGCCGCCGTTGTACGTGCGCGAGCCCTCGAACTTGCGCCAGCCGTAGTTGCCGCCGCGCACGATGACGTCGACCTCCTCGCGCTCGCCCTGGCCGACGTCGCCGGCGAGCAGCTGGCCGTTGAAGCGGTCGAAGCTGGCGCGGAACGGGTTGCGCAGCCCGTGGGCCCAGATCTCGGGGGCCCCCGTGCCGACGAACGGGTTGCTCGCCGGCACGCTGCCGTCGGGAGTGATGCGAAGGATCTTGCCGAGCAGCGAGTCGAGGTCCTGGGCATTGTTCTGCGGGTCGCCGCCGCTGCCGCCGTCGCCGCTGGCGATGTAGAGCCCGCCGTCCGGCCCGAACCCGATCCAGCCGCCCTTGTGGTTGGAGAACGGCTGGTCGTAGTCGAGCAACGGCGTCTCGGTCGCCGGGTCCACCAGGTTCGGGTCCGAGGTTACCTGGAAGCGCGAGATCTGCGTGCGCCGTGGCAGCATGCCGCCGAAGTTGGGGTTGTAGTTGACGTACAGGTAGCCGTTGCTGGCGAACGCGGGATCGAAGGTGAAGCCCAGCAGTCCCTGCTCGCCGCCGTCGTCGGTGACGAGGTTGCCGATGTCGAGGAACGCGCTGGTGGTCGTCGCCGCGGCGTCGTGCGCAAAGGCGTAGACCACGCCCTCCTGCGTGACGACAAAGGCGCGCGTCGCATCGCCCGGCGCCTGCGTGAAGAACAGCGGCTGCGAGAAGCCCGGCAGCGACGGATAAGCGTCGACGATCGTGATGTCGTCGATCGGCTCGGCGTCGGGCGAGCTGCCCTCGTCATGGCACTGGGCCAGGACGAGGGCAACTGCCAGCAGGCCCAGCCGGGCGGCGGGCCTGCCGCAGGTCACCGCGGCGTCAGAAGTTGACCGACGCCTCGAGGTAGCCAAACTGGCCGGGCAGGTCGTACAGCGAAGCGTCGTAGCCGTTCAGCGAGCAGCTCAAGCACTCCGGCGGATCCGTGCCGAACACGTTGTTGACGCCGCCGCTGATGCGCAGGTTGCCCAGCAAATGCGTCTGCCACGAGGCGCGCAGGTCGTGATACATGGTCGCGTCGAGCTGGTTCTTGTCCGTAGTGCTGTTGTCGCATACGGCGAAGCCGTTGCCGCCGCCGCACGACTCGGTCAGCGAGGAGATGTAGCGGAGAGACCAGCCGGCCGCGAACGCGTCCTGGCGCCAGTCCAGGCTCAGTGTGCTGCGGTACTCCGGGATCGAGCTGTCGTTGATCTCCACGCCGACGGCGTTGGGCTCCGGCAGGCCGGTGTCCTTGGCGACCGCCTTGTAGTCGTCGACGAAGGTGGCCTGATAGCGGGCGGTCAGGGTGCCGATGTTCATCTTCGGACCGACCCACGTGACACCGAGGTCGTAGCCGCTGGTGTTGACCGTGCCGAGGTTGAGCAGGATGTTGCTGAAGCCGTTGATGTCGCCGCTGACGCCGCGCGTGATGCCGTCGCAGAACGTCGGGTCCAGATTGAAGTTCGCGACGCAGCGGTCCAGCTGGGTCTGGGCGTCACGCGCCTGGATCGAGTCGGTGACCTCGTGGTCGTAATAGGTCAACTCGAAATCCATGCTGCTGGCCCAAGCCTGGTCCGACGCCCACCCCGGACTCCAGATCGCGCCGGCCGTGAAGCTGTCCGCGCTCTCGGGCTCGAGGGCCTGGTTGCCGCCCGTGCGCACCGAGATCTGCGTGTTGGCCTGGTTGAAGGTGGTCGGGCTCGGCACGCCCAGCGCAAGACAGTTGGTCTCGGCCTGCGAGCCGGGCGGCGTCGTGTTGCACGGATCGGTGATGGTCGCGTCGAAGCGCGCTGGCGAGCCGTACAGCTCGCCGACCGAAGGCGCCCGGAAGCCCTCGGCATAGGTCGCGCGTGCGGTGACCTCGTCGGTGAACTGCCAGAGCACCCCGAGCTTGCTGTTCGTGGTGCTGCCGAACGTCGAGTAATCCGAATAGCGCAGCGCCACGCTGGCCTCGAGCATCTTGAACGCCGGGAGGTCCGCCAGGATCGGGATGCGGCTTTCCACGTAGAGCTCGTCCACCGAGTAGTGTCCGCTGCTCGGCAGCGACGGCACGCCGTTGGTTTCGCCGGCGATGACGACGGCGTCGGGCGTGTAGCTGGCCGCCAGGCGCCGGTGCTCGATGCCCGCGGCGAACTCGAGGTTGCCGGCCGGCATCGGGACCACGGCGCCCGAAATGTTGGCGGACCAGCCGTCGATGCCCTGCACGCTGCGGTCGTTCTCGATGAACGAGATGTACGACAGCATCTGCGGTGTGATGGTGCCCGGCCCGCCCCAGAAGTTCAGCGGCACGCACGGTGCCGTGCAGTTGGCCGGATCACCGAGCGCGCGCTCGATGTGGGCGATGTTGTAGCTGCCCTGGACTTCCTGGGTGGCGCGGTTGCGCCCGCTCAGCAGGTTGAAATCCCAGAAGTAGCGCTGGTCCATGAGCTCGAAGCCGCCCTGGACGCCGGCCGCCATGTATCGCGTCTCGACGTTTTGCGTGAACACGCGCGGTCCGCCTTCGAGCGGGCGCCGCGCGGTGAAGATCAGGTTGCCGCCGGGGCCGGAAGTGAGGGCCTGCCCGAAGGGGTTGAACGGCTGGTTCGCCGGAATGCTGATGTTGTCGGCGATGCCGCCGGTGCCGGCGCCGGGGCCGACGAAGATGGGCTCGGGCGCGGCCTGGTTGACCGATTCACGCGACTGGAACATGCCGCGGAAATAGATCGACACGTCGGCGAAGAGATCCCGGCGCACGGACGTGAACAGCGAGCTGCGCTGGGATGGCGTCAGCAGCAGGTTGAAGGGCGAGAAATTGAAACGGTCGCCAGTGGGCGAGCCGCCGTTGAAGGCGTGGAAGCCGGTGGCATCGAAGGGCGCCACGAAGCTCGGGCCGGCCGCGGTGCCGTTGCCGGCGAGGTTGCAGGTGCCACCGGGGCACAGGGCGTTGGCCGTTCCGTCGACGAACACGCTGCGCGTGGTCGGGATGGCCGAACTGCCGTTGGCCACTCCAGTTCCCGGCACCGGGTAGCGCGACTGCTCCGTTTCGTTCGAGGAGATCTGCTTCTGCTCGAAGTGCGCGATGTCCACGAAGAAGTCATAGCCGCTCGCCGTGCCGCCGAGCGAAACGTTGCCGGACTGGGTCGCACCGTTGCCGGTCTCGTAGTCGGCGCTGTACACGCGCAGGGCGCTGTGGTCCTGCTTCTTCTTGGTGATGATGTTGACCACGCCGGCGATGGCGTCCGAGCCGTACAGCGACGAGGCGCCGTCGGTCAGGAGCTCGACCCGGTCCACCGCGCTGAACGGGATGGTGTTGAGGTCGACGGCCGCGTTGATGCCGGAGGCCGACGACTCGTTGACCCAGCGGATGCCGTCCACCAGCACCAGCACGCGCTTGGCGCCCAGGTGGCGCAGCGAAACCGTGGTCGAGCCCGAGCCGACGCCGCCGCTGTCCGCCGGGAAGCCGAAGTTGCCGGCCGAGTTGAACTTGGTGTTCAGCGCCGAGCTGCTGACCGACAGGCGCTGCAGGATGTCGCCGATCGAGTTGATGCCGGTGGCCTCGAGCTCTTCGCGCGAGATGCTCATGATCGGCGTCTGACCCTCGGTGCCGGAGCGCTTGATGCGCGAGCCGGTGACCTCGATGGCCTCGAGCTGCTGGGTGTCGTCGCCGGTCTGCTGGGCGGCCAGTGGCGGGGCCACGAGCGTCAGCAGGACCGCGAAAACGGGGAGTGCGAAGCGTGCGTCAGCTTTCATGGAAATCCTCCACGCAAAGTGTCGAACGATCCGGATCGCCCGATATTGGACGCCGGCGCTGGCGGCACTGTAAATCAATGTCTTGTGCGCGCGCATTCCGCGGTGCAGCAGATTTCCCGGCCGCGGCGGCCCTGGGCGCCGGCAACGCCGGCGGTAGAATCGCCGCCCTGCAACCCTTTGTGTCCCTGATGCATCACCTGATACCGGCCGCGCGCCCCACCGGGGCCCGGCTCTCCGCAATCACTCGGGAGCGTCATGAAAACCAGCCTTTGTGCCCGCCTCGCCGCGCCTGCCGTCGCCGGTGCCGTCCTGCTTAGCGCCTGCGCCGGAACCCCCGTGCCGGAGTCCAGCGCCCAGGTCGCCGCCAACCCGTTCTTCGAGCCGAGCACGCTCCCGTACCAGTACCCGCGCTTCGACCTGATCAAGGACGAGCACTACCTGCCAGCCTTCGAGAAGGGCATGGCCGACAACCTCAAGGAGATCGAGGCAATCGCCGGCAACCCGGCCCCGGCCACGCTGGAGAACACCATCGTGGCGATGGAGAAGTCGGGCCAGCTGCTGGGCCGCGTCAACACGGTGTTCCAGAGCCTGGCCAGCGCCCACACCAACGACGCCCTCAAGAAGCTCGACGTCGACATCTCGCCGAAGCTGTCGGCGCACCAGGACGCGGTCTACCTCAACGGCGCTCTGTATGCGCGCGTGAAGGCGCTGTACGACGCGCGCGACTCGCTCGGGCTCGACGCCGAGGGTAGCCGCCTGGTCGAGAAGTACCACACCGACTTCGTCCGCGCCGGCGCGCGGCTGAACGACGAACAGAAGACCCGGCTCAAGGCGATCAACGAAGAGCTCGCCACGCTCGGCACGAAATTTTCACAGAACCTGCAGAACGACACCAACGCCTCGGCCGTCGTGGTCGACACGAAAGAGGAGCTGGACGGCCTGTCCGCCGACGCCATCGCCGCGGCCGCCCAGGCCGCCAAGGCGCGCAAGCTGGAAGGCAAGTACGTCATCCAGCTGATCCTGCCGACGCCGCAGCCGGCGCTGGCCTCGCTGACCAACCGCGCGCTGCGCGAGCGCATCTACCGCGCCGCGGTCGAGCGCGCCAACCGCGGCAACGAGCACGACAACAAGGCCGTGCTGGCCCAGATCGTCAAGCTGCGCGCCGAGCGCGCCGGCCTGCTGGGCTACCCGACGCACGCCGATTTCGCGCTGGAGACCCAGACCGCCAAGTCGCGCAAGGCCGTCAACGACATGCTCGCCAAGCTGACGCCGGCCGCGGTGGCCAACGCGCGCCGCGAGGCCGCCGACATGCAGAAGCTGATCGACCAGCAGAAGGGTGGCTTCAAGCTCGAGGCCTGGGACTGGGCGTTCTACGCCGAGCAGGTGCGCAAGGCGCGCTACGACTTCGACGAGTCGCAGATGAAGCCGTACTTCGAGCTCAACCGCGTGCTGCAGGACGGCATCTTCTACATGGCCAACAAGGTCTACGGCCTGAGCTTCAAGGAGCGCAAGGACCTGCCGGTGTACCAGGAAGACGTGCGCGTGTTCGAGGTGTTCGAGGAGGACGGCAAGGCCCTCGGCCTGTTCCTGTTTGACCCGTTCGCCCGCGAGAGCAAGCGCGGCGGCGCCTGGATGAACGCCTACGTCAGCCAGAACCGCCTGCTCGGCGAGGTGCCGGTGGTGGCCAACCACCTGAACATCCCCGCGCCGCCGGCCGGCCAGCCGGCGCTGCTGACCTTCGACGAGGTCAACACCGCGTTCCACGAATTCGGCCACGCGCTGCACGGCCTGTTTTCGAGCGTGAAGTACCCGTACTTCAGCGGCACCTCGGTGCCTCGCGACTTCGTCGAGTATCCGTCGCAGGTGCACGAGATGTGGGTGACCTGGCCGGAGATCCTGAAGAACTACGCCCGGCACTACCAGACCGGCGAGCCGATGCCGCAGGCGCTGGTGGACAAGGTCAAGGCCGCCGACAAGTTCAACCAGGGCTTCACCACCACCGAGTACCTCGAGGCCTCGCTGCTCGACCAGGCGTTCCACCAGCTGCAGGGCGGCCAGGCCGAGATCAAGGACGTGATCGCGTTCGAGAAAGCCGCGCTGAAAAAGGCCGGCGCCGACGTGCGTGAGGTGACCTCGCGCTACCGCAGCACCTACTTCAACCACATTTTCGGCGGCGGCTACTCGGCCGGGTACTACTCCTACATCTGGAGCGAAGTGCTCGACGCCGACACGGTCGAGTGGTTCAAGGGGAAGGGCGGCATGACGCGCGCCAACGGCGACGAGTTCCGCGCCAAGCTGCTGTCGCGCGGCGGCAGCGTGGACGCGATCGAGTTGTTCAAGGGTTTCCGCGGCCGCTCGCCGGACATCGAGCCGCTGCTCGAGCGCCGCGGCCTCAAGCCGGCGAAGAAGACCACGTAGAACTCCGTTTGCCCGGAACGCACAGCGAAGTTGAAGGGCGCTTCGCATCCACCCGGACGGCCGCCGCAAGGCGGCCGTCTTTTTTTGCATAATCGCCGGCCATGAAGCGCCTCACGACCCTTGCCCTGCTGCTGCTCGTGGCCGCCGCCAGCGCCGCCGCCGAGCCTGCCCCGGAAACGCCGACCTGGCAGGCGGCCAACAAGCGCTCCGCCGCGCTGATCCGGCTCAAGGGCCCGAGCGCCGAGGCGGCCGACTTCGCGCGCACGGCTTTCGACCTGTATCCGCTGCAGGTGCGGCGCTACAGCGGCGAGATGCACGCGCAGTTGCTGTTGAACCTCCTCGATACGCGCCACAAGGCCGAAGGCCGTGACGTGGCGCTGCGCGAGTTCGACGAGAAGATCGAGGCGCTGCAGGGGCGCGCCGGTGCCGACGCACCCGTCCTGGTCGACCTGTGGCGCGAGGGCGCGACGATTGCCGGCCGCGGCAGCGACGCCGCCGGGCGCTACAGCGAGCGGGCGCTGGCCGTGGCCGACCAGGTGTTCGGCCCGGGCGACCCGCGGACCCTCACCTGCCTGTTGCACGCCGTGCGGCACCTGCGCGTGACGCGCGGCTACGACTGGGCGCTCGGCAAGCTCCTGAACACCCGCGGGCGCGCCGAGCGGAGCGCTGACCGCGCGCAGGTCGACCTGATCGACCTGCTCGTGGCGAGGCTGGACCTGGACTCCGGCAGCGCGAATCGGGCGATCAACGGGTACCGCGCGCTCATCGGCCGGCTCGAGCGGCTCGAGAAGCCCGGGGCCGACCAGAACGCGCTGCTGCGGATCGCCTACGCGCAACTCCTGCACGTTTACCAGCAGCGAGGTGACGTGGAGGCCGCCCGCGCGCTGCAGCGGCGCCAGGCGGAGCGCGGGCCGGTCCAGGACGAGCCGCTCGTGCCGCTGCTTCGCGTGGAGCCCCGGTCACCGCCCGCCGCGCGGGACGGATTCGTCGAGATGGAGCTGCTGATCGGCGCGGATGGTGCCGTTCACGAGATCGTCGTCATCCGCGCCGAGCCCCAGGGTGCCTTCGAGGAGTCCGCGATCGAAGCGATCCGCCAGTGGCGGTTCAAGCCCGGGGTGATCGAGGGCAAGCCGGTCGTGACGGCCGGGCGGCAGCGCATCGACTTCGACGCGGGAACGCGCCGGCCGCAGTAGCGGCGTGAGGTGCGCCTACGGCGCCACCAGCCAGCATCAGCTGGCCGCGTCGCCGATGTTGGCCTGGCTGCCGACCGCCATGTAGAACACCGGCGCCTTGATCGCGTACATCACGCCGAGCATCAGCCCGCCGTGGATCAGGATCCAGGTCGCGCCGACGCCGAACAGCAGCGGCTGCTCGACGATCGCGCGCAGGTTCATGTGCATGCCGATGCTGGCGACCAGCACGTACAGCATCAGCGAGCCGACCTTCGAGGCGCCGGCGCCCTCGAGCTTGCGCGCGGGCGTCAGCGACAGCAGCAGGCCGAAGGTGGTGGCCAGCACCACGATCCAGAAGAACTCGCTGGTCAGCGAGATCTGCTCGGCCACTGGCCCTGGGCCTTGAAGAACGCCACCAGCGGCCCGGCCAGCGCGTGCGACAGCCCGGTGAAGCCGAAGCCGACCGCGGCGATGAACACCAGGTCCGGCAGCTTCGGGATGCGCGCGTGCTGTTGCTCGAACTGCTCGACCTTGCGGCGCCAGTGTAACGGCGCAGTCTCTATACTGCCGCCCTTGCGTCGCGAACGGGGGCGGCATGCTCGAGGCGAAACGCGGTGTGGCGCCCCGGGCGATCGGGCCGGAAGAGCTGACCCGCGTCCTCGACGTCACGCGCAAGCTGGCCGCGCGCTTCGACCTTGCCACCATGCTGACCGAGGTGGTGCGCGCGGCCGAGGCCGTGATCGAGGCCGAGGGCGGCTCGCTGTGGCTCTACGAGAAGGAGCGCCATGAACTGGTCATGCGCGTGGCCACGGGCATGGAGCCGGTGCGCCTGTCGGCCGACAAGGGCCTGGTCGGCGAGTGCGTACGCACGCGCGCCATCATCAACGTGCCCGACTGCTATGCCGACCCGCGCTTCAACCGCGACGTCGACAAGCACAGCGGGTTTCGCACGCGCTGCATGCTGACGCTGCCGCTGGTGGGGCACGACGACGCGCTGGTCGGCGTGCTGCAGATCCTCAACAAGCGCAAGGGCGTGTTCGACTCCCACGACGAGCAGCTGGCCGCGGCGCTGGCCGCGCAGTGCGCGGTCGCGCTGCAGCGCGTGCAGATGACCGAGGCGCTGGTGGCCGGCGAGCGGCTCAAGCAGGAGATCGCGGTGGCGCGCGAGATCCAGCAAGGCACGTTGCCGCGCACCATGCCGGCGCTGGCCGGCTACGAGGTGTTCGGCGCGTTCCACCCGGCCGACGAGACCGGCGGCGACACCTTCGACCTCGCGCCGCTGCCGGGCGACCGCCTGCTGGTCATGATGGGCGACGCCACCGGCCACGGCATCGGCCCGGCGCTGTCGGTGACGCAGATGCAGGCGATGCTGCGGCTGGCGGTGCGGCTCGACGCCGGCCTCGACGCGGCCTACCGCCACGTCAACAACCAGCTCAACAGCGACCTGCCGCCGGAGCGCTTCGTCACCGGCTTCATCGGCGTGCTCGACGGGCGCGGCCACGCGCTGGAGTTCCACGCGGCCGGGCAGGGACCGATCCTGCACCTGCGGGCAGCCACCGGCGCGGTCGAGCGCGGGCTGCCGACGACGTTCCCGCTCGGCGCATTCCCGGTCGAGCAGCCGCGGCCGTCGCGGCGCCTGGCGCTCGGGCCGGGCGACGTCGTCGCCCTGCTGTCGGACGGCGTGTTCGAGTGGCCCGGGGCCGACGGCAGCGAGTTCGGCATCGAGCGCGTTGAAACGCTGCTGCGCGAGCAGCGCGGCCTGCCGCTGGCGCAGCTGGCGGCGCTGATCCACCAGCGCGCGCGGGCGTTCGGCGGGCCGCAGGCCGACGACGTCACCATCGTGCTGCTGCGGCGCGCACACGCGGACGCGGACGCGGCGGCCGAGCTCTCGCTGTCGCGCGAGTTCGCCGCGCTCGAGGCGGCCGTGGCGCTGGTGCGCGAGTTCTGGGCGCGCAACGCCCTGCCCGACGCCGACCGTTTCGCGGTCGATTTCGCCATCGAGGAGCTGTTCACCAACATGGTCAAGTACGGCCGCAAGAGCGACACGCGCATCACCCTGCGCCTGCAGCGCGAGGCCAGCGCCGTGGCGGTGCTGCTGGTGGACCCGGACAGCGACCCCTTCGACCCGACCGCCGCGCGGCCGGTCGACCTGGCCGCGCCGATCGAGAAACGCACGCCCGGGCGGCTGGGCTTGCCCTTGATCCACAAGCTGGTGGACGATTTCGCCTTCGAATACGCCGGAAGCGAGAGCCGCGTGTCCTTCCGCAAGAAATTGGAGAGTTGAGCCATGCTGGAGATCGAACAGCGCGCCGACGGCACGATGGCGCTCGCCGGAAGGCTCGATGCCGCCCAGGCGCCGAAGATGCAGGCCGCGCTCGACGCGCTGAGCGGGGCCACCCGGCTCGACTGCGCCAGGCTGGAGTACGTGTCCAGCGCCGGCCTCGGGGTGCTGCTGAAGACCCAGAAACGCCTCGGCGCCGCCGGCGGGCTGACGCTGGTCAACGTCAACGCCCACATCCTCGACGTGTTCCGCTATTCCGGCTTCGACCAGATCTTCCGGATCGAAGGCCCCGCCTAGCGGGCCCCGCCAACTTTTCCGCCACTGGCGCGTAAATGATCCAAGAGGAAGCCGACGAAGCGCTGGTAGTGCGCTGTCGTGACGGCGACGGCGGAGGGTTCGCCGCGCTGGTGGGGCGCTACCAACGGCCGGTGTTCAACCTCGCGTACCGGATGCTCGGGAACGCCGAGGACGCCCGCGACGTCGCCCAGGCGGCCTTCCTCAAGGCGCTGGAGGGCTTGCACCGCTTCGATCCGCGGTACCGGTTCTTCAGCTGGTTGTACCGCATCGCGATGAACGAGGCGCTGGACGTCCTCGGGCGCCGCGGGCGGCACACGGAGCTGACCGACACGCACATGGCCGACGACGACCCCGCCCGCGACACGCAGACCGCCGACCTCGGCGCGCGGGTGCGCGGCGCGCTCGGCGAGCTGACCCCGGACCACCGGGCCGTGCTGGTGCTGCGCCACTACCAGGAACTGAGTTACGAGGAGATCGGGCGCGTGCTCGAGATCCCCGATGCGACCGTCAAGTCGCGGCTGTTCGAGGCGCGCGAGCGCCTGCGCCTGCGCCTGACCGATGCGGCCGGAGAGAACTGAAATGGATGTGCGGGTGGTGGAACTGATCAACCTGGAGCTGGACGGCCGCCTCGACCAGGGGGGCCGGATCGAGCTCGACAAGGTCCTGGCGAATGACCCTGCGGCGCGGACGCGCCGCGAGCAGCTCCGCGCCGTGGCGCGGGCGCTCGCCGACGCGCCCGCGCCCACCTTGCCGCTGGATTTCCGCGACCGCGTGCTGCGGCTGCTGCCCCAGCGCACCCATCGTGCCCGCAACGTCCGCCGTGCCTGGCGCGGCGGCCTGGCGCTGGCCGCGAGCCTGGTTGTCGCGATCGTGGTGCTGCGCGTGGTGCAGCATGGTCCCGATTTGAGCCCGGAGCAGGTCGGCGCGACGCTGGCGCCGGCGATGCCGACGGTGACCGTCACGCGCCAGGAACGCTTCCTCACGCTGGATTTCGTGCTGCCGCCGCAGCCGTCTGAGCTGGTCATCGAGTTGCCTGGCACCGGGGCGGTGTCCGCCTCCGTTTTCGGCGCGCCGGAGCCCGCCATCTACGGCCGGCGTATAGTGGTCGCCGTCGCCGGGGGGGAGGTTACCGTCCTGGTGATCGGAAACGTCAATGAATTCAAGGCGAACCTGGTTCGTGGCGGCGTTGTGACGCCGGTCACGGTTCGCTCGCCTTGACCCGCAGGGGCGCCAACTTTTGGCGGCGTCGCCGGTAGGTCGAATGGACACATCCATTTTTCGGGGGTTCGCGAGGACATCATGGCTAACGAACAGATGAAGCAGCGTTGGGTGGTCGGCACCGTCGCGGCAGTCGCGATCGGTGGCGCCGTTGCGTACTTCGGCTTCGACATTCCCGGTGGCAGCGAGATCTCCGGCGCGATCGCGCCGGCGGAGCGTTACCGCGGCGCGCAGCTCTCGGAAGGCGACGTCCAGCTGGGCGACCAGCAGGTCGCCAGGCTGATGCAGACCGACGCGTTCGACCTGCTGATCAAGGACGCGAACTTCCGCGCGATGGCGACGAATCCTGCGTTTGTTGCGCTGGCGAATCAGCCAGCCTTCCAGGCCATGGCAGCGCACCCGCAGGCCTTCGCCGCGATGGCGAAGAATCCGGCGGCGTTCGCGGCCCTGGCGACGCATCCTCAGGCGTTCCAGGCGATGGCGCAGGAGCCCAGGGCGTTCGCGGCGCTGGCCACCAACGCCCAGGCGTTCCAGGCCATGGCGACCAACGCGCAGGCGTTCGCGGCGATGGCGCAGGAGCCCAAGGCGTTCGCGGCGCTGGCCACCAACGCCCAGGCGCTGAACGCGATGGCAACGCACGCGCAGGCCTTCGCCGCATTCGCGCAGGACGCCAAGGCGTTCAACGCGCTGGCGACCAACGCCGAGGCCTTCGCGGCCCTGGCGCAGGACGCCAAGGCGATGGCGGCGATGGCGCAGGATGCCAAGGCGTTCGCGGCATCGATGCAGAACGCCAACGCGTCGCACGCCGCCGCGGCCAACGTGGCCGCCACCCACGCCCAGGCTTTCCAGGCGCTGGCCACCAACGCCCAGGCCTTCAACGCGGCGGCCACCAACGTCAATGCGTGCGCGGCGGCAGGCACCAACGCCCAGGCCTTCCAGGCGCTGGCGGCCGATGCCAAGGCGATGAATGCGCTGGCCACCAACGCCCAGGCCTTCAACGCGCTGGCCACCAACGCCGATGCGTTCGCGGCGCTGGGCACCAATGCCCAGGCCTTCAACGCGCTGGCCACCAACGCCGATGCGTTCGCGGCCGCGGCCAACTATCCGAATGCCTTCGACGCGCTGGCCGCGCAGCCCGCGTTCGCGGCGCTGGCGAGCCAGCCAGCGTTCGCGGCGATGCTGAGCAACGCCGCCTTCGGCGCGGCGGTGAACGCGCAGCAGGCTGACTGATCAAGCAGGCAGTACCCCGATGTACCTTGGCCGCCCCTGAACCGGGCGGCCTTCTTCTTTGGGCTATCCTGCCGGGGGCCAATAACAAGAAGGGGCGGGCATGCAAGGCACCGGGGTGCGCGCGTTCGCGGCGGGGGTGCTGCTGGCCGGTGCGGCCGGGGCGGCGCTCGCCGACGACCTCAACCTCAGCGTGCTGGAGACTGGCGACCTGCGGCTGATCTACTTCGATCCGGCCCAGACCTACCTGGTCCCGCACGTGGTCCGCTCGTTCCACAACTCGCTCGACTGGCAGCGCCGCGTGTTCGGCTGGGTGCCGTACGAGAAGACCACCCTGCTGCTGAAGGACTTCACCGACGCCGGCAATGCCGGCGCGCGCAGCGCGCCGAACAACGCCATCACCGTGGACATCGCGCCGCTGTCGCGGACCTTCGAGACCTTCACCTCGAGCGAGCGCATCTACATGCTGATGAACCACGAGCTGGTGCACGTGGTGACGATGGACCAGTTCGCGCGCCAGGACGAGCGCTGGCGCAGGATCTTCGCCGGCAAGCTCAATCCCGAGGGCGCGCATCCCGAGACGCTGCTGTACTCCTACCAGACCGTGCCGCGCGTGACCGTGCCGCGTTGGTACCTCGAGGGCAGCGCCGTGTTCATGGAGACCTGGATGGCCGGCGGCATCGGCCGCGCGCAGGGCGCCTACGACGAAATGGTGTTTCGCGCGATGGTGCGCGACGCCGCGCACTTCCACGACCCGGTCGGCCTGGTGTCGGCCGGCGTCAAGCAGGACTTCCAGGTCGGCGTCAACGCCTACCTCTACGGCACGCGCTTCATCTCCTGGTGCGCGCTGGCGCACTCTCCGGAGAAGGTGCTCGAGTGGTTCAAGCGCGTCGACGGCACCGGCCGCTACTACGCCGACCATTTCGAGCAGGTGTTCGGCAAGCCGCTCGACCACGCCTGGCAGGACTGGATCGCGTGGGAAAAGACCTTCCAGGCCGCGAACCTCGAGGCGGTGAAGCAGTACCCGATCACGCCGGCGCGGCCGATCACGCCGGAGCCGCTCGGCTCGATCTCGCGCGCGTTCGTGGACGAGCAGGCCGGAGTGCTCTACAGCGCCGTGCGCCGCCCCGGCGTGCTGGCGCACCTGGGCGCCATCTCGCTGGCCGACGGCGGCATCCGCCACCTCGAGGACATCAAGGGGCCGGCGCTGTACAAGGTCACCTCATTGGTACACGTGCCGCAGAGCCAGCTGCTGGTCTACACCACCGATAACAACCTCATCCGCGACCTGGTCGCCTACGACCTGGCCACCGGTGATTCGCGCCTGCTGCAGAAGGACGCGCGCATCGGCGACCTCGCGCGGTCGGCTCCGGACAACACCCTCTACGGCATCCGCCACCAGAACGGCCTGGCGACACTGGTGCGGCTGCCGCCGCCGTACGAGAAATGGACGCAGGTGCACACCTTCCCGTACGGCACCGACGTCTACGACATCGACGTCTCGCCGGACGGCACGCGGCTGTCGGCCTCGATCGGCGGCATCGACGGCCGCCAGCGCCTGGCGGTGTACGAGCTGGCGAAGCTGGCCGCGGGGCAGGCCACCGCGATCGTCGAGCAGGACTTCGGCACCGCGGTCCCGGAGGGCTTCGTGTTCTCGGCCGACGGGCGCTACCTGTTCGGCAGCAGCTACTACACTGGCGTGTCCAACATTTTCCGCTACGAGCTGAAGACCCGGCAGCTCGAGATGGTCACCAACACCGACACCGGCATGTTCCGGCCGGTGCCGCTGGCCAACGGCGACCTGATCGCGTTCTCGTACAGCGGCAACGGTTTCCAGCCGGTCGTCGTCGAAAAGCCCAGGCCGCTGCAGGACGCGAGCAACGTGAAGTTCCTCGGTGCCGAGATCGCGCGGAAGTACCCGGTGGTCGCGAGCTGGGAGGCCGGCTCGCCAGCGCGCGTGGACTTCGAAAAGCTGGTCACGCGGCGCGACCGGTACCTGCCGCTGCGTGAACTGGAGCTGGCTGCGGCGTATCCGCTGGTCGAAGGCTACAAGGACTCGGTCGGCGCCGGAGCGCTGATGCGCTGGGCCGACCCGATGGGTTTCGACAGCATCGAGCTGACGGTTTCTCACAGCCCGGACTCCGAGCTGCCGGCCGACGAGCGCACCCATGCCGAGCTGACTTACAAGCACCTCGGCTGGCAGCTGCGCGCCAGCCACAACGACGCCGACTTCTACGACCTGTTCGGCCCGACCAAGCGCAGCCGCCGCGCCGACGCCGCCGGCTTCGGCTACGGCAAGGCGCTGATCTACGACAAGCCGCGCGAGCTGCACTTCAGCTTCGACGCCGACCACTACAGCAACCTCGAGCGCCTGCCGGATGCGCAGAACATCACCGCGACCTTCGACACGCTGACCCAGGCGCGGGCGGGGCTCGAGTACTCCTACGTGCTGAACTCGCTCGGCTCGGTGGACGACGAGAAGGGCGTGCGCTGGGAGGCGGTGGTGGAGGCCAACCACGTCAACGGCGAGACCATTCCGCGCTACCGCGCCGGGCTCGACTTCGGCCTGCCGGTCGGTCCGGCCCACTCGACCGTGTGGCTGCTCAACGCCGCCGGCATGGCCGACGGCGACCGCCTGGACCCGTTCGCCAACTTCTTCTTCGGCGGCTTCGGCAACAACTACGTCGACGACGGCGAGATCAAGCGCTACCGCAAGCACTACGCGCTGCCGGGCTTCGAGCTCAACGCGCTGGGCGGGCGCACCTTCGCCAAGTCCACGCTCGAGTGGAACCTGCCGCCGCTGGTGTTCGACCGCGTCGGCACGCCGGGCTTCTACCTGGCGTGGGCGCGGCCCTCGGTGTTCGGCACCGGCCTGGTCCACAACTTCGACGAGTCGCCCGGCAACGCGCAGAGCGCCGGCGTGCAGGTCGACCTGCGCTTCCAGGTCATGCACCGGCTCGACATGACGCTGTCCGCCGGCTACGCCCGCGGCTGGATCGACCGCCAGTACGTGGACGACGAGGTCATGGTCTCGCTGAAGATCCTGTGACCGCGGAGCTCGCGCTGCGCGCCTCGGTCGGGCTGCTGCCGGTGGTGTGCTTCCTGGCGGCGATGCGGCTGTTCGACTCCTACAAGCTCGTGCACCTGAAGCCGACGCTGGCGATGATCGCCGCCGGCGCGCTCGGCGCCGTCGCCTGCTACTGGATCGGCGCGGCGGTGATTGGTGGTTTCGACCTCGAGTTCCGCCCCTACTCGCGCTACATCGCCCCGCCTGTCGAGGAGCTGCTCAAGGGCGCGATCATCGTCTGGCTGGTCGCGCGCCACCGCGTGGCGTTTCCGGTCGACGCGGCGATCAGCGGTTTCGCGGTCGGCGCCGGCTTCGCGATGCTGGAGAACCTGTTCTACCTGCGGCTGCTGCCCGACGCGCCGATCGGCGTGTGGATTGTGCGCGGCTTCGGCACCGCGATCATGCACGGCGGCACCACCGCGATGTTCGGCATCCTCGGGCTGCTGCTGTCCGAGCGCGCCGGCCGCCACGGCGCCCGGTCGTTCCTGCCGGGCCTGCTGCTCGCCGCCGCCATCCACTCGGCCTACAACCACTTCTTCTTCTCGCCGGTGCTGGCCGCCGTCGGCATCCTGCTGGTGCTGCCGCCGCTGGCGCTGGCCGTGTTCGCGCGCAGCGAGGCCTCGCTCGAGAAGTGGCTCGAATCGGGATTCGACGCGGACACGCACCTGCTGGGCCTGATCAACTCCGGCCGCTTCAGCGGCTCGCGCGTCGGCCGCTACCTCGAGACCCTGCGCGCGCGCTTCGACGGGCCGGTGGTCGCCGACATGCTGTGCTACCTGCGCACGCGTACCGAGCTGGCGCTGCGGGCCAAGGGCATGCTGATGGCGCGCGAGAGCGGCTTCGACACCGCGCCGGACGACGCCACGCGCGCGCGCTTCGCCGAGCTGCAGTACCTGGAGAAGAGCATCGGCCCGACCGGGCTGCTCGCGATCAAGCCGTTCATGCACATGTCGCGCAAGGATCTCTGGCAGCTTTACCAGATCGGGCACTAGGGGGTTAGGATGCGCGCACGGGGGTGCGCATGAACGACGCCGCGGGGGCTGCGGTCGCGGTCGCACAGGAGCCGCTAAAGACGGCCGACGTGCTGCGGCGCTTGGCCGAAATCCCCATCCTGCGCGCGCTGCCGCCGGAGGAAATCCAGGAACTGGTGGTCTGCGTCGAGCAGCTCGACATCCCGGCCGGCCACCGGCTGATCACCAAGGGCGAAGTCGGTGACGCGCTGTACCTGATCGAGCAGGGCGGCGCCCGCGTCGAGCGCGACGGCCGCGACGTGATCAAGGTGGGCGGCGGCACCGTAGTCGGTGAAGCCGCGCTGCTGACTGGCGAGCGCCGCAATGCGACGGTGATTGCCGAAAGCGCGCTGATGGTGTGGCGCATCCGGCGCGAGGCCTTTACCGGGCTGGTCGAGAAATCCCCGAACCTCAAACAGGCCTTGCACGCGCTGGTCGAGTCGAGGCGGCTCGGGTCGGAGATCGAGGCGCCGAGCAAGGAGTACTGGCTGGCGACCGCCAGGCGCGCGGTCGAAGCCCGCAATCGGCACCTGACGCTGTGGGAACTGCTGATGGCCGGTGGCCTGGTCCTGTGGGTGGCGCTGTTCGTCAACGGGCGCATGGGGCTGGTCCACCCTGAGGAGTACCACGCGCTGTTCGCCGCGGTGCAACTGATTACCGGCCTGCTGGTGATCCAGGGCTCGTGCGAGGCCTTCATCCACGGCGTCGAGCGGCTCGGAGCGCGCTTGCGCTGGGACGGCTTCATCTCCGGCACGGTCGGCTCGGTGCTGTCCACGCTGCCCGAGTTCGTGGTGATCGCGTTCCTGGTGCAGGTCGATCCGCTGGCGGCGTTCGTCACCGCGGCGGTCACGATCTACAACAACGCGCTCGCGTTCTCGATCTACTCGTTCTTCCTGCCCAAGGACAAGAAGGGCGCGTTCCGCATGCCGCGCTCGCTGACTACGGCCGGCGGCGAGATCCTGATCGCCGGCGGCGCCGTCACGCTGATCGTCGGCGCCATCATGCTCATGCTCAAGGTGGACGGCAGCCGCGAGGCCCTCGCCGGCGTGGACTTGCTGGTGGTCGCTGGCGTGCTGATCGGCATCTACAGCTACTACCTGGTCACGCTGGTGCGCTACTACGGCGAGGGCGAAGACGACGAGGAGTCGCACCGCGCCGACCCGCACCGGCTCGGCCACGACACCAGCTGGAGCGCGATCGGCACCATGTTCGCGCTCGGCATCGTCGGCGCCTACTGCGCCGGCGAGGCGATCGGCGCGTTCGCCGAGATCGCGCTCGGCTCGCTCGGCCTGCCCACCATCCCGACCGCCGCGGCGCTGGCGTTCTTCGCCGGCATGAGCGAGTACATCATCGTCTACAAGTCGCACCGGCGCGGCGAGCTCGGCATCGCGCTGTCGAACGTGTTCGGCGGCATGACCCAGGTCATGTTCCTGCTGCTGCCGTTCGGGCTGCTGGTGATCGGTGTCGTCGGCATGGTCACCGGCGATTCGGCGTACGTGATCAGGATCAACAGCGTCACGATGATGCTGATGCTTCTCCTGTTCCCGTTGTTCTACGCCCTGCACCAGTACATCTCGCAGGAAAAGACCCTGTCGGACCTCGACGCCGCCTCGATGACCGGCATCTACCTGCTGCTGCTGTACTTCCTGTTCACTTCGACAGGTTAAGCGCGGTCATCACGATCGGCTTGGCCCAGTCGGGCGTTACCGGTAAGGGAGCCACCCTGACGATCTTGCGATCCTGCATGTGCAGGATCAGGGTCGGAGTCGGCCTGGCGTCGCCGGGAGCGTCGGCGCTGTTGTCGTAAACGTAGAGCTCAGTGAGCCTCGGCAGCAGGTCGATCAAGTGCTCGCGGCTGTCGTCGTAGCGCTGGCGGATTTTCCCGATCGGGATGTCGTGCCCGCCTTTCTTCACCCGCGCGCGCACGCGGGCGATGTGCAGCTCGGCGCTGGCCAGCGCGCAGTACCAGATCCGCACGGGGATGCCGGCGTCGCAGGCCTTGTGCAGCAGCGCCGTGATGGTGCGGCCGCCCAGGGTCGTTTCGAAGGCGAAGTTCGATCGCGTGGCGACTGCCAGCTCCAGGCGGCGCTTGCCTTCGGTCCAGGCCAGCGCATTGGCATCGTCCCCGGAAAGTCCGGGATTCGCGGCCAGCAACTGGCGCGTGATCTCATCGGGGTTGAGGTAATCGGCGCCGCCGCGGCGCAGTGCTTCACCGCCGATGCTGCTCTTTCCCGCGCCGTTGGTCCCCGCGAGGACCAGGATTTCGCCGGTGCGGCGTTCAGCCATGCCGCGCGGCAGCCTTCGAGCGCACGACCGGCGCCGGCGCCTGCTCCGCCATGTCGGCCAGGGCGCGCCGCGCCCTCGGCACGAAGTCGGGCTGCTGCATCCGGTCTACGAGCTGGTCGAACTGCGCCGTCAGCAGGTTGAGCTTGCCGCTCGTGGCCCTGCGCATCCGCTGGTATTCATCGGCCGGAACGATGACACCGACCGTCTCGTTGTGACGCTTGACGGCGACGACCTTGCCGTTGGCCACCTGGGCGATGACTTCGCCAAAGTGGTTCTTGGCGGTCGACGCGCTGACTTCCACCATCCCCTGCGTCCGGTAGGTCCCGGCCGGCTCCCGGGCCTGGAGCGTGCCGCGCGATTTCCTGGCCATGCGCCATGGTAGCAATATTGGCTACTATTGGACAATAGTGGACAAAACAGGCTGAAGCGTCAGCCGCAGTCCGCGGCGACGCCGGCCCGCGCCTCGTCGCGCATCGCGTCGTTCTGGGCGTCGCTGCGATACTGCCGCTCGCCCTTTTCGTCGACTGTGAACACCTTGCTGGCGCGCTCGAGCGCCGCCAGGCGCGCGCGCCACTGCGCGCAGCGTGCCTCGCGCTGGGCCTGCTGCTGCGCCGCCTGTTCGCGCGCCTGGGATTCCGCCGCCTGGCGCTCGTCGGCCTGCGCGGCGATGCCCCTCAGCGGGTCGCCACCCTCCGACGACGACGACGGTGGCGGCGTCGACACGCTGCCGGAGCAGTCGGCGCCGGCCGGCTTGGTCTGCACGTAGATCGTCCTGCCGTCCTTGTCCCTGCACTTGTAGACCTGCGCGCAGGCGAGGCCGGGAACCAGCAGGAGCAGCAGGACGGCGAAGCGGATCACGGGCATCCCCCGGGGACGGCAGGCCTGCTACTTTACGTCGGGTTTCGCGCGGGGTCGGGTATGGAGCGGGGCGAGCGGTTCTACCGGATGCACCGGCTGCTGAAGGCGGGCAGGTGCGTGACGCTGCGGCAGTTCACGGAAGATCTCGGCGTGTCGCGCGCGACCTTCAAGCGCGACGTCGAGTACCTGCGCGACCGCTACGGCGCGCCGCTGGTGTGGGATCGCGAGCGCAGCGGCTACCGCTACGACCTGACCCAGCCGGGCGCCGAGCGCTTCGAGCTGCCGGGGTTCTGGCTGAGCGCATCCGAAATCCACGCGCTGCTGGCGATGCAGGCGCTGCTGGCGGACCTCGACGAGGGCCTGCTCGCCGACCAGGTGAAGCCCCTGATGTCGCGGCTCGAGGGAGCGCTGGAGTCGAGCCGCCTGCCGTCGGCCGAGATCCGCAAGCGCATGCGCATCCTGCACCAGGGCTCGCGCCGCACGGAGCCGGCCGCATTCGGCTTGATCGCCCAAGCCGTGCTGGCGCGCAAGCGCGTCGCCATCAAGCACCACAATCGAGGCCGCGACGAGGACACGCAGCGCCACATCTCGCCGCAACGGCTGGTGCACTACCGCGACAACTGGTACGTGGATGCCTGGTGCCACCTGCGCAACGGCGTGCGCACGTTTTCGCTCGATGCCATCGAGCACGCCGAACTGGTCGACGAGAGGGCCAGGGACGTGGCCGAGGCCGAGCTCGACAAGTATCTCGGCAGCAGCTACGGCATCTTCAGCGGCGAGCCGAAGGCCACCGCCGTGCTGC
The DNA here is from genome assembly GCA_052386975.1 of Gammaproteobacteria bacterium. Lineage (GTDB taxonomy): Bacteria > Pseudomonadota > Gammaproteobacteria > Nevskiales > Nevskiaceae > JACPFV01. Next base: position 21,304 of record JBQTJQ010000164.1, read on the forward strand.
GCTTCTCGCCGATGCGCTCGCGCTGGGTGTCGCGCGAGCGCTGGCATCCGCAGCAGAAGGGCAGCTGGGACAAGGACGGGCGCTTCACGCTGGAAGTGCCCTACAGCGACGATCGCGAGCTGGTCATGGACATCCTGCGCCATGGCGTCGACGTGGACGTGCGGGCCCCCCCGGAACTGCGCGCGCGCGTCGCGCAGGCGCTGAAACAGGCGGCGAAACAATACGTTTGAGCGGGCTCACGCCCTGAGCCACCACGGGTCGCAAGATGGTCCCAACAGACGGAGACCATCATGAGCACCCTGATCGACACCGACGGCTTCCCCGGCATCTTCAGCGCCCTGACCCTGGCCGGCATCCTCGCCGGATTCGCCTGGATGCTGGCCGGGTACTGATTCCCTTTTTGCGCCAGGGCGGCGCTCCTGCAGACCTCCCCTCCCACGCACCCCCTGCAGGGGCGCCCTCTGGGCGCAAATCAGGCGCTGCTGTACCCGCGCGCCCGCTCCCGCGCCAGCTGCAGTGCGGCTGTGCCAATCACGGCGGCGAAACTGCGTAGCGTGCGCAGGCGCTCGACGATTGGCAGCGGCTCCGGGATCGAGATCCACAACCGCAGCAGGTGACGCCGGCGCTCGGGCTCGGGCCAGTCCTCGAACGCAGTGCGCGCGTGCAGGATGGTGTGGTTGGAGATGAGCTGCACGTCGCCCGGCGCGAGGTCCATGTCGAGATGGAACGCGGGTGAGTTCGCGATGCCGTCGTAGGTGTCCAGCAGGTCCTTGAGCTCGTCGGTCATCGCCGGCACGTGCGCATGGCGGTTGACCGTGCGGTAGTAGTCGCTCTGCCAGAACGTGCGCAGTTCGCCGTTGGAGTAGCGGCACGGCGGGATGGGGAAGGCGCGCACGCCGCCTTCGCCCTTGGTGTCGAAGTACAGCGGCTCGAACAGCCGCGGCACCAGTTGCGGCTTGACGCGCATCAACTCGTTGAATACGGCCACGCTGCTCGCGATGCGCGACAGCCCGCCGGACTTCGACTTCTGCAGGCACAGCAGGCCGACGAAGTCGGCGGCGTCGGTGTGGACCGCGAGCTCCTTGTTGGTACGGTAGTAGCGCACGTCATGGCCGGTGCGCTGGTCGCGCACGTGGCCGAGCAGGTCGCCCTCGGGGTTCTGCGCGCCGGGAATGCCGAAGTGGTGGCCCAGGCACCAGAAGAAGGTCTCGGACTGCGCTTCGGTCCACTGGCCGACCGGCACGCCGCGGATCAGCACGAAGCCGCGGCCGCGGCGGATCTCGTCGCGCCAGCCGGCGATGCGCGTGGCCAGCGTCGGCAGCGGGAAGTCGGCGGCGGTCATGTGCCGCAACGGCTTGCCGCCGGCGGCGGCGGCCTGCTGCGCGGTGTTCAACTCGGCCACCTCGGCCGCGTCCAGTCGCGTGGTCCACGACTCGGGACGCCGGCGCATGTCCTCGCCGCGCCAGGCTGCCGCGCCCTCGATCGGCGCCGTCGGCACGCGCTGGTGGGGCCGGGCCCAGTACTTCAGGGTTTGCGCGCGCAGGGACTTGTACATGCCCCCGATTGTGCCTACTCGCCGATGATCTTGACCAGCACGCGCTTGCGGCGGCGGCCGTCGAACTCGCCGTAGAAGATCTGCTCCCACGGCCCGAAGTCGAGCTTGCCGCCGGTGATGGCGACCACCACCTCGCGACCCATGAGCTGGCGCTTGAGGTGCGAGTCGGCGTTGTCCTCGCCGGTGTCGTTGTGGCGCCACTGCTTGACTGGCTCGTGCGGCGCCAGCTTCTCCAGCCACTGGGTGAAGTCGTGGTGCAAGCCGCGCTCGTCATCGTTGATGAACACCGAGGCCGAGATGTGCATGGCGTTGACCAGGCACAGCCCTTCTTTCACGCCGCTGTCGCGCAGCGCCACCTCGACCTGCGGCGTGATGTTGACGAACGCCGTGCGCGCGGGCGTCTCGAACCACAACTCCTTGCGGTGGGTCTTCACGCGCGCCGGGCCCGCGCCGCCTCGACCTTGCGGATTTCGTCCGCCGTCAGCGCCAGCGTGCCCATGTTGTAGTCGTAGATCGCTTCCTCGATCTGTTCGCGCGTGTTCATCACGAACGGTCCGTACTGCACCACCGGCTCGCGCAATGGCCGGGCCGCGAGCAGCAGGAAGCGCCCGCCGTCCTTGCCGGCGGTGACGGTGACCGCGTCGCCGTCCGACAGCAGCCCGGCCGCGCGATGGGGCAACTCCTTGCCGCCGACCGTGGCGCTCCCTTCGTAGGCGTACAGAAAGGCGTTGTGGCCTCTGGCGATCGGGGCGGAGAACTCCGCGCCGGCCGGCAGGCGCACGTCCACGTACAGCGGGTCGGTGCTCTTGTCGTTGGCTCCATTGATGGGGCCTTGCGCCGTCTTGCCGCCGACGTCGAGCGCGCCCGCGATCACCCGGACCTCGCCGCCGCCCGGCAGCGCCACGGTCGGAATCTGCGCCGACGGGATGTCGCGATACCAGGCCGGCCGCATCTTCTCGGCCGCCGGCAGGTTGAGCCAGAGCTGGAAGCCGCGCATGCGGCCCTCCGACTGTTGCGGCATCTCCGAGTGGATGATGCCGCGCGCCGCGGTCATCCACTGCACCGAGCCGGGGCCGAGGTCGCCGGTGTTGCCGAAGTTGTCCTTGTGCTGCATGTGGCCGTCGAGCATGTAGGTCACGGTCTCGAAGCCGCGGTGCGGATGCGACGGGAAGCCGGCGAGGTAGTCGTCCGGATTGTCCGAGTAGAACTCGTCGAGCATCAGGAACGGGTCGAAGCGCATGCGCTCCTGGCCCGAGCCGAGGCTGCGGCGCAGCTTGACGCCGGCCCCGTCGGAGGTCGGCACCGAGGGGATGACCTGGGCGAGCGTGCGCGCGGTCATGGTGAAGCCTGCTTCGCGCGCCAGCCGTCGACGGAGAATGCGCCGGCGCCGTGCGCGACCAGGAACAGGAAGCCGCCGGCCATGGCGAAGTCCTTCATGAACAGGATCTGCTGCATCGGGTCGCCGAAATTGGCGTGGAACAGCAGCGCGGCCAGCGCGCTGAAGCCGGCCAGCGCGAAGGCGGCGAGGCGCGTCCACAGGCCCAGCAGCACCAGCAGGCCGCCGCCGAGCTCGGTCGCGATGACCAGCGGCAGCAGCACGCCCGGGACACCCTGCGATTCCATGTACGCCTGGGTGCCGGCGTAGCCGCCGATCTTGCTGGCCCCGGCCAGGATGAAGATCGCCGAGATCAGGACCCGGCCCGCCAGTTCACCGACGTCGTAGAGCTTGTTCATGGTGTTCTCCGTTGCAAGGTGATCAGGCCGCGAGTCGCGCGGGCGGTGCCAGATTCTGGAGCGCGGCGCGGGCCTGCGCCAGACCGTTGTCGCGGGCCTGCGGGCCCATCGCCAGGCCTTCGGCGTAGACGAATTCGACATCGGCGATGCCGAGGAATCCCAGGAACTGGCGCAGGTAGGGCGTCTGCGTGTCGTTCACCGAGCCGGCGTAGGCGCCGCCGCGGGTCGCGAAGACCACGGCCTTCTTGCCCGTCATCAGGCCGACCGGGCCGGTGTCCGTGTAACGGAAAGTCACTCCGGCGCGGGCGATGTGGTCGAACCAGGCCTTGAGCTGGGTGGGAATCGAGAAGTTGTACATCGGCACGCCGAGCACGAGCACGTCGGCGGCGCGCAGCTCCGCAATCAGCGTGTCGGAAGTTTCCGCGACCGCGGCCTGCTCGGCGGTGCGCTCCTCGGGCTTGGCCAGGAACGCGCCGAAGCGCGCGGCGTCGAGGTGAGGCAGCGGGTCGGTGCCGACGTCGCGCTCGATGACGCGGGCGTCCGGCTCGCGCTCGAGCAAGGCGCTGACGAACTGGTTGCCGAGCGCGGTGGACTGCCCGGCGTCGCCGTAGATGCTGGAGTTGATCTTGAGGATGGTGGTCATGGCTGCCTCCTGTTTTGGTGGCGTCATTGAACTATTGATTTGATAGATAAAAAAGCAGAGAATTTAGCCTCTACCAATCTAACGGATAGATTTAATGGCGACGCCCAAGATCACCCTCGACCAGTGGAAGACTCTGGTTTCTGTAGTTGAATCAGGTGGTTACGCGCAAGCCGCGAGCCAGCTCCACAAGAGCCAGTCGACCCTGACCTACGCCATCCAGAAGATGGAGCGCCTGCTCGGGGTCAAAGCCTTCGAGATCAAGGGACGCAAGGCCCAGCTCACCGACGCTGGCCACATCCTCTACACGCGGGGCAAGGCGCTGGTCGAGGAAGCCGGGCGGCTCGAGCAGGCCGCGGCAGCGCTGGCGGCGGGCTGGGAGGCCGAGATCCGCCTGGCGGTCGAGGTGGTGTTCCCGACCTGGCTGTTGCTCGAATGCCTGGCGGCGTTCGGCGAGGAGCGGCCGCATACGCGCATCGAGCTGTACGAGACCGTGCTGGAAGGCAACGTCGAGGCACTCACCGAAGGCAAGGTGGACCTGGCGATCGGCCCGACCATCCCGCAGGGCTTCGTCGGCGAAGCGCTGATGAACGTGAGTTTCGTGCTGGCCGCGGCGCCGGGGCACGCGCTGCACCAACTCGGCCGGCCGATCGTGCCGGCGGACCTCAAGCCGCACCGGCACCTGATCATCCGCGACACCGGCAGCCGGCGCGTGCGCGCCACCAATGCCATCGCCGCGCAGCGCTGGACCGTGTCGAACAAGGCGACCTCGATCCGGGCCGCGACCATGGGCCTGGGCTTCGCCTGGTTCCCGGAAGACAGCGTCCGCGAGGAACTGGGCAGCGGGCAGCTCAAGGCGCTGCCGATGCGCGAGGGTACCGAGCGCTACGCGACGCTGTACCTGATCCACGCCGGCGACGACCTGGTGGGCAAGGGCGCGCGGCGGCTCGGCGAGATCATCCGCGGGCGCGTGAAGCAGACCTGCCCAGAGTCCGGCCAGCCGGCGGCGTCGCCCTGACGGCGCGCCCCTTCTGGCTCAGAATGCGGCGAACCGAGGGGGAACCATGCGACTGCCATTCATCGTGATCCTGCTGGGCTATGCGGGCTTGGTGCCCTTCGTGATCGGCCCGGCCTGGCTCACCTTCTCGCCGGAGACGGCACCCGAGTGGCTCGACGCCGCCTGGGCCGGCTACGTGACGCTGCTCGCGGCCTTCCTCGCCGGGACCTTCTGGGGTTTCGCGCTGCCGGCGATCGAGGGGCCCAACGGCTTGCTGGGCGTGTTCATCGCATCGCTTCTTCTGCTGCTGACCTGGGTGACGATGGTGATCGCGTCGGTGTGGCAGCTGTACTTGTTGGGACTGGTGTTCCTGCTGCAGCTGGTCGCGGACTACTGGCGCGAGCGCACGCTCGACACGATCCCCGGTTACTTCAGGCTGCGCGCGACGCTGACGGTCGGCGCGATCGCGTCGATCGGCTGGTTCCTCGCCCTATAGCCGCCCGCGGGCGAGGTCCTGGCGCTGGGCCGACACGCCCTTGCCGGCCTGCCTCAGGCGCGTTTCCCATACCAGGCGCACGCCCACGCGCGTGTTCGAGGTGAGCGACAGGTCGAGCTGCTGGCCGCGCGCCGGCTTCACCGGCTCGAGCAGCGGCAGGTAGACCTGCTCCCAGTGCGTCGGCCTGGCGTACGGCGAGGTCGACAGGCTCACGCCCTCGACCAGCTCGATTTCCCACCACAGCGCGAAGCCGTGCACGGTCTTGCCGCCGAGGTCGGGCCAGCTGGCCAGGCCCTTGCGCTGGCTGGACGGCGGCTTGCCCTCCGGCACGAAGGCGACGCGGTCCCACTCGCGCGCCGTCGCCTCGCCGGCGAGCTCGTGCGGCGCCACGCTGCGCACGTACATGTTGTTGAGCGCCGCCTCGCGCGCGGGCGCGAGGTCGAGGCCGTGGCCGCCGCGCGCGAACACGTCGATCTCGTCCTGGATCCGCGGCGCGATGACCGGCGCGACGAACTGCCGGAGCGCGCAGGGCAGCATCACGCCGCCGGGCTTCAGGAAGCGGCGCGCGTCGACCATGGTCTCGAGCAGGCCTTCCTCGAGCGCGTAGTTGCCGAGGGTCTCCGAAATCACCACGTCCACGCGCGGGGGCTTGCGCACCTCGGTCGAGTGCGCCTCGACGAAGCTGAGGCCGGTGATGCCGTTGCGGCGCGCGAGCTCGCGCGCCAGGGCGAGCGCGCCGGTGTACTCGTACAGGTGGCAGTGCGCGGCCCCGAGCCGGCGCGCCAGGAAGCTCAGGAAGCCGGTGCCGGCGCCGATGTCGGCGACGGTCATGCCGGGCTTGAGCACGCGTGCCAGCGCCGCGCCGACCGCATCGTTGCGCACGGTGTCGCCTAGCAGCTTGCGATGCAGCTCGATTTCGCTCAGGGGACTGTCACCTTTTTCGAAGAAAAAGGGGACTGTCCCCTTTTTCACTGGCCGCAACGTTGCGCATCAGGTTCTCCTGCGTCACCGAGCACACCAGGCGCCCGCCGCGGTCGAAGATCAGCCCGCGCGAAAGGCCGCGCGCCCCCTGCGCCGTCGGCGCGTCCATCGTGTACAGCAGCCAGTCGTCGACGCGCACCTCGCGATGGAACCACAGCGCGTGGTCGATGCTCGCCACGATCATCCCGGAAGAGTGCCAGGACTGGCCGTGCGGCAGCAGCGCGGTGGACAGCAGGTTGAAGTCGGTGGCGTAGGCCAGCACGCAGGCGTGCAGTAGCGGATCGTCCGGCAGCTTGCCGGCGGAACGCAGCCAGAAGTGCTGGACGGGCTCGCGCTTGTCGGGCTTGAGCGGGTTCCAGGGATTCACCGCCTTGAACTCGATCGCGAGCTCGCGCGTCATCGCGGTGTGCACGCGCTCGGGGACCGGGCCCTTGGCCTCGAGCTCGTCGAGCCAGCGCTTGCGCTGGAGGTGCTGCGACTCGAGCTGCTCGGGCGGCGGCACCTCCGGCATCGCCACCTGGTGCGACAGGCCGTCCTCGGGTTTCTGGAACGACGCGATCATCGACAGGATCGGCTCGCCATGCTGGATCGCCTGCACGCGGCGCGCCGTGAAGCTGCGCCCGTCGCGCACGCGGTCCACCTCGTAGACGATCGGCATCGCCATGTCGCCGGGGCGCAGGAAGTAGGCGTGCGCGGAATGCGGCACGGCGCCGTCCACGGTGCGGGCGGCGGCCACCAGCGCCTGGCCGATGACCTGCCCGCCGTAGACGCTCTTGCCGCCGAGGTCGCGCGACTGGCCACGAAACATGTTGACCTCGAGCGGCTCGAGGTCGAGCAGGTTGACGAGGTCCTGGAGGACTCGGTTCATGGCCCCGCATCATATGATGCGGCGCGATGAATCTTCCCGATAAGAAGGGGTCGTTACCCGACCTGCCCGTGCTGGAAGCCGTGCCGGCGCTGAAAGCCGCACTCGCGCGCGACGGACGCGCGGTGCTGTCCGCGCCGCCGGGCTCCGGCAAGACCACGCTGGTACCGCTGGCGCTGCTCGACGAGCCCTGGCGCGCCGGCAGGAAGATCGTCGTGCTGGAGCCGCGGCGCCTGGCGGCGCGCGCGGCGGCGCGGCGCATGGCGGATTTGCGCGGCGAGGCGGTCGGCGAGACGGTCGGCTACCAGATCCGCTTCGAGCGCAAGACCTCCGGCCGCACGCGCATCGAGGTGATCACCGAAGGCCTGCTGACGCGGCGCCTGCAGTCCGATGCCGAGCTGGCCGGCGTCGGGCTGGTGATCTTCGACGAGTTCCACGAGCGCAGCCTCGACGTCGACCTCGCGCTGGCGCTGGCGCTCGATGCGCGCGCCAACCTCAACCCGCAGCTGCGCGTGCTGGTGATGTCGGCCACGCTCGACACCGCCGCGGTGGCGCGCCTGCTCGGCGACGCGCCGGTGGTATCGAGCAGCGGGCGCCTGCACCCGGTCGAGGTGCGCTACCGGCCGGTGAAGGCCGACGAACGAATCGGCCATGCGCTCGGCGGCGCGGTCGTGTCGGTGCTGCGCGAGACCGGGGGCGACGTGCTCGCCTTCCTCCCTGGCGCGCGCGAGATCGGCGATGCGCAGCGCATCGTCGAGGCGCGCGGCAGCGGCGTCTCGGTCCATCCGCTCTACGGCGACCTGTCGAGTGCCGACCAGGACGCGGCGCTGATGCCGGCGCGCGACGGTCGCCGCAAGGTGATCCTCGCCACCAACATCGCGCAGACCAGCCTGACCGTCGAAGGCGTGACCACCGTGGTGGACTCCGGCTACGTGCGCGCGGCGCGCTTCGACCTCGGCGCAGGCGCCAACCGCCTCGACACGCTGCGTGTCTCGCGCGCGTCGGCCGACCAGCGCAGCGGCCGCGCCGGCCGGCTGGGGCCGGGCACGGCGTATCGCCTGTGGAACGAAGAGCAGCACGGGCGGCTGCCGGCGCACGACACGCCGGAGATCCTCGCCGCCGACCTGACGCGCTTCGCGCTCGAGCTGGCGGCCTGGGGCGTGACCGATCCCGCGACGCTGGCGCTGTCCGATCCGCCGGCCGCGTCGAGCTGGTCGTACGCGCGCGAACTGCTCGCCGAGCTCGGGGCACTCGACGCGGCGGGGCGCATCACGAAGCACGGCCGCGAGCTGGTGCGGCTGCCGGCCGCGCCCCGGCTTGCCCACATGCTGCTGCTGGCGCGCGAAGCGGGCGTGGCCCACACCGCGGCCTGGCTCGCGGCGACGCTCGAGGAGCGTGTCGGGGATGCGCTCGACGCGGCAACAGCGTTGCGGCGCGCGCGCGACAGCTCGCGCGCACGCGAGGCCGTGCGCCAGGTACTGCGACTACTGAGCCAAGACGGGGACGGCCTGAAGTCCGTCCCCGGTGATCACGTGGACGAAAGCGAACTTGGCCGCGCGATCGCCTGGGCGTTTCCGGAGCGCATCGCGCGGCGGCGCGACGGCGCGAACGGCGCGTTCCTGTGCGAGGACGGCGGCGAGGCACGCGTGCCCGAGCGCGACGCGCTGGGTGCCAGCGAGTGGCTCGCCATCGCGCACTGGGACCCGGTGCCGCCGCGCAAGGTGCGACTGGCGGCACCGATCGACTTCGCCGACGTCGAGCGTGACCATCGCGCGCGCATTCGCACCGAATCGGTCGTGCGCTGGGACGCGCAGAAGCAGGCGGTCGTGGCGGAGGAACAGACCCGGCTCGGCGCGATCGTGCTGGCGCGGCGCGACCGGCGCTCGGAATCGGGCGAGGCGGTGCGCGAGGCGATGCTCTCCGGCATCCGCCAGCTCGGCATCGGCGCCCTGCCGTGGAGCGAGGCGACGCGCCAGTGGCAGGCGCGCGTGCTGAGCCTGCGCAAGTGGCGCGCGAACGAAAGCTGGCCGGAGGTCGGCGACGAGGCGCTGGCGGCGTCGCTGGGGGACTGGCTCGGTCCGTTTCTCGACGGCCTTACGCGTCGCGATCACCTGTCGCGGCTCGACCTGGCCGGTGCGCTGAACGCGATGCTCGACTACGCGGGCCAGCAGAAGCTCGCCCGGCTCGCGCCCACGCACCTGACGGTGCCCACCGGGTCCAGCCTCCTGCTGCAGTACTTCGCGGACGGCAAGGCGCCGGCGCTGCACGTGAAGCTGCAGGAGATGTTCGGCCAGCCGACCTCGCCGGCCGTGAACGAGGGGCGCACGCCGGTGGTGTTGCACCTGCTGTCCCCCGCCCAGCGTCCGGTGGCCGTCACCCAGGACCTGGCGGGGTTCTGGGCGCGCAGCTATCTGGACGTGAAGAAGGACATGAAGGGCCGCTACCCGCGGCACCCCTGGCCGGACGACCCGGTCGCCGCGGCACCGACGCGCCGGGCAAAACCCCGCGGGACCTGAATTTCCCCCAGTTTTTCCCTTGACGGGCTAGGGGGCCAAAACGACAATACGCGCCCCTTTTTGCCGGGCAGTGCGGGCGACGGGGGACGGCGGAGGGATACTCAAGCGGTCAACGAGGGCAGACTGTAAATCTGCTGGCTTACGCCTTCGAAGGTTCGAATCCTTCTCCCTCCACCAGCCTTAACGGGAAATGGGGTCAGGTTCATTTTCCGGGCACGACTTGAAGCGAACGCGGGATCGGTATAGGAAAGTGAACCTGACCCCATGTCCCTCATTTTCCTGATGCGGGTGTAGCTCAATGGTAGAGTCCCAGCCTTCCAAGCTGGCTACGTGGGTTCGATTCCCATCACCCGCTCCAGATTTGGCAGTTCGGTAAACAAGACAAACGCCCACATAGCTCAGTCGGTAGAGCACACCCTTGGTAAGGGTGAGGTCACCCGTTCGATTCGGGTTGTGGGCACCAGCTGTTCGTAGGTCGGCAATCCCTTGCCGACATCAGCTAGAGACAAAGGAAATGGCCAAGGAAAAGTTCGAGCGCACCAAGCCCCACGTGAACGTCGGGACGATCGGCCACGTGGATCATGGCAAGACGACGACGACGGCGGCGCTGACGAAGATCAGCGCGGACAAGGGCTGGGGCA
>JBQTJQ010000165.1:0-18964 GCA_052386975.1 Gammaproteobacteria bacterium
GAATCCAGCACCACGCCGTCCGGGGCCATCACCGCCACCTTGAACAGCGGCTGCCCGGGTCCGGAAAAGACCAGCGCAAAGCCACCGACCATCAGCACCGGAAACGCCACGTTCCAGCCCATCGCCGACTTGTCGCGCAGGAACTCGAGCGAGCGGGCCCAGGTCATCGCCCGGAGGCGGCCGGTCGAGATCATCCGCGCAGCTCCTTGCCGGTCAGCTCGAGGAACAGGTCCTCGAGCGTGCGCGGGCGCACCTTGAGCTCGGCCAGCGACACGCCCGCCGCCAGCAGCGCGCCGACGGTGGCGTTGACGTCATGCGTCATGATCTCGGCCGCCTCGCCGCGCTGCGTCACCGGGAACGGCCAGTCGCTGCGCCCGTTCAGCGCCGCGCCGGGCAGCTCGACCACGACGTCGTCGTAGTGCTGCGACAACAGCCGCTTGGGCGAGCCACTGGCGATGACGCGGCCGTGGTCCATGATCAGGAGGTCGTCGCACAGCACGTAGGCCTCCTCCATGTAGTGCGTGGTCAGCACGATGGTCTTGCCCTGCGCGCGGATCTCGCGGATCAGGTCCCAGAAGTTGCGGCGCGCCTGCGGGTCGAGCCCGGTGGTCGGCTCGTCGAGGAACAGCATGTCCGGATCGTTGACCAGCGCGATCGCCAGCAGCACGCGCTGGCGCTGGCCGCCGGACAGCTTGCCGGTGTCGCGGTCGAGGATGTCGGCGAGGCGGCAGCGCGCGATGACCTGGTCCATCGGCGCGGTGGCCCGGTACAGCCGCGTGAAGAAATTCAGGTTCTCGCGCACCGTCAGGTAGTCCTGCAGCGCGGTGTGCTGGAACTGGATGCCGATGCGCTCGCGGTAGCCGGCGCCGATCGCGCTGCCGCGGTAGCGCACCTCGCCCGCCGTCGGCCGCACCAGGCCTTCGAGCATCTCGACCGTGGTGGTCTTGCCGGCGCCGTTGGGGCCGAGCAGGCCGAAGCAGACGCCTTCGGGCACGTCGAAGCTCACGCCTTCGACGGCCCGCACCTTCGGATACTGCTTGACGAGGTCGCGGACCTCGAGGATGGCGCCCATAGGAGGGCGCAAGCTTAGCGCAGGCCCACGCCTTACAGGTCGCGCAGGATCTCGCGGGAGGCGTTGCGGCCGGCCGCGCCCATCACCCCGCCGCCCGGGTGCGCGGCCGCGCCGCACAGGTAGAGGCCCTTGAGCGGCGTGCGGTAATCGCTCCAGCCCGGCACCGGGCGCAGCGAGAACAGCTGGTGCAGGCCCATGGCGCCCTGGAAGATGTTGCCGCCGGTGAGGCCGAAGGTGCGCTCGAGGTCCACCGGCGAGATCACTTCGCGGTGCAGGATGGATTTGGGGAAATTCGGCGCGACGCGGCCGATCTCGGCAATGCAGCGGTCGGCGAACTTGTCCTTGAGGCTGTCCCAGTTGCCGGCGGCGAGCCGATAGGGCGCGTATTGCACGAACAGCCCGACCATGTGGTGGCCCTTGGGCGCCAGCGTGGTGTCGAGCACCGAGGGGATGGTCATCTCGATCACCGGCTTCGCCGACGGCCGGCCGTACTTGGCGTCGTCGTAGGCGCGCTCGAGGTCGTCGAGCGTCGCGCCGATGTGGATGGTGCCGACGTGCTGCGGGCCGGGCTCGGCGTTGCCGGGCCGGCTGGTGAAGTTCGGCAGCTCGCTGACCGCGAAGTTGACCTTCATGCTGGCGCTGGCGTAATCGATGCGCGCCACGGCGTCGCGGAACCTGGCCGGCAGGTGCGACGGGTCGAGCAGCTTCTGGAAGGTCACGTTGGCGTCGGCGTTGGATGCGACCGCCCGCGCCGGCAGCACCTCGCCGCTGGCCAGGCGCACCCCGCTGGCGCGCCCGCCGGCCACTTCGATCGCCGCCACCGCGCAGCCGGTGCGGATCTCGACGCCGGCCGCGACCGCGCTCTTCGCCATCGCCTGCGTCAGCGCGCCCATGCCGCCCTCGACGTAGCCCCACACGCCGCGCGCCCCGCCCGCGCTGCCCATGACGTGGTGCAGCAGCACGTAGCCGGTGCCGGGCGCCGAGATTGGCTGGAACGTGCCGATGATCGCGTCGGTGGCCAGCGTGGCCTTCAGCGCGTCCGATTCGAACCAGCGGTCGAGGATCGGCCGCGCCGCGCCGACCAGCACTTCCATTGCCTCCGGTGCGTCGTCGCCGAGCCTGGCGAAGGCCTTGTACAGCTTGTGGCCGCGGCCGAGCTGGCGCAGCCAATCGAGGAAGCCGCGCGAGCGCCAGTCCTTCGGCAGCGGCAGCAGGTCGGCCGGCGTCTCCATCATGGTCGGCTCGAGGCAATCGGCGATGCGGTTGAGCAGCGCCTCGTAGCGCGGATAGGCCTCGGCGTCGCGCGCCGAGAACCGGGCGATCTCGCGCTGGTTGAGCTCCATCTCGGGGCCCATCAGCAGCGAGCGGCCGTCCTCGAACGGCGTGAACGACGAGGGATTGCGCGGCAGCACCTTGTAGCCGTGCTGGCGCAGCTCGAGGTCGCGCTCGACCTCGGGCAGCAGCAGGCTCATCAGGTACGAGGCGGTGGAGATGCGGTAGCCGGGCGCCAGTTCGCCGGTTACGGCGGCGCCGCCGACCACGCCGCGGCGCTCGAGCACCAGCACTTTCTTGCCGGCGCGCGCCAGGTAGCCGGCGGCAACGAGGCCGTTGTGGCCGGCGCCGATGATGATGACGTCGTGCATGGGGAGCGGATTCTAAAAAAATGGGGTCAGGTTCATTTTCCCCATTTTCCGCAGAGGCTGCTCAAGCCGCGGAAAATGAACCTGACCCCATTTTTTTCACGGTTGTTGCTAAGCCGGCGAGCTCTCGATCGGGGCCAGCAGCTCCTCGATCTTCTCGAGGTTCGGGATCAGCGCGTTGGTGTTGGCGATCGACACGCGCGTCAGCACCAGCGCGTCGTCGTCGCCCGACACCAGCTGCTCCCTCTTGAGCGCGGTGCGGTTCAGAGTCACCAGGTGCGGATAGCCCTGGCACACGATGGCGTACTGGCCGGTGCGCAGCGCGCCGGTCAGCGGCTGGATCACCGCCAAGCGCGTGCGCCGCGAATCCTCCGGCGGCGTGCCGCCGTTCATGGTCTCGAAGCGGACCACGGCGAGCTGGCGGTTGTTGTAGGTGGCGCGCCCGGCCAGCCACGGCGGCGAGCCGGCCGGCGGCGGATCCACGCGCTCCGCCGAGATCACCTCGGCCACCGCCGCGTTCGGCAGCAGCAGCGTGTCGGAGGCGAGCGAGACCAGCACGGCGTAGACGTCTTCGCGCGCCATCAGAACCTCCGCTCCGCCAGCAGGTCACGGACTTCGCCGAGCAGCTGGTCCTCCTGGTACGGCTTGATCAGGTACTTGTCGACGCCGATCTGCTTGGCGCGCTCGCGGTGCTTGTCGCCCGAACGCGAGGTGATCATGATGATCGGCAGGCCCTTGATCCGGTCGTTGTTGCGCACGAAGGTCGCCACCTCGAAACCGTCGGCGCGCGGCATCTCGATGTCGAGCAGCATCACGTCGGGCGACTCGGTCTGCAGCTGGGTCATCGCGTCGAGGCCGTCCTTGGCCATCACCACGCGGTAGCCGGCGCGCGTCAGCAGGCGCTCGGTGACGCGGCGGATGGTGATCGAGTCGTCCACCACCATGACCATCTGGCGCTCGTCGGCCATCGGCGCGGCGACCACCTCGTCGTGCTGCACTTCGACCACCGCGGCGCGGCGCGCGCGATTGGTGACCAGCGCCGGCACGTCGACGATCAGCACGACGCGGCCGTCGGGCAGGATGGTCGCGCCGCTGATGCCCTGCACCGCCGACACCTGCGGGCCGACCGCCTTCGACACGATTTCGCGGTTGCCGAACAGCGTGTCGACGACCACGGCGACGCGGCGGTCGGCGCCGGTGAGGCCCTCGCCGAGGCGCACCAGCACCACCGGCAGCGACTTGACGTCCTCCGGCAGCGCGTAGCCCGGCGTCTCGATCAGCGAGGCCAGCGTGCGCACGCTGTATTCCTGGCCGCCGTAGATGAACGGGTTGCCTTCCTCGCGCATGTGGTCGGGCAGCTTGTCGACCTGCACGCGCGCGATGCTCTCGATGGTGGGCAGCGGGATGGCGTAAGCCTCGGTGCCGACGCCGACCAGCAGCGCCTGCGACAGCGCCAGGGTCAGCGGCAGGCGGATCAGGAAGCGCGTGCCCTTGCCCGGCTCGCTCGACAGCTCGAGCGTGCCGCCGAGCTGCTTCACTTCCGAGGCGACCACGTCCATGCCGACGCCGCGGCCGGCGGTCTGGGTGACGACCTTGGCGGTCGAGAAGCCGGCCTCGAAGATGAACATCGCGACTTCCTGGTCGCGCAGCCTGGCGCCCTTGGCCATCAGGCCGCGCTCGACCGCGGTCTTGCGGATCGCGTCGTAATTCAGGCCCTGGCCGTCGTCGGCCACTTCGATCGCGAGCTGCGTGCCTTCACGGCGCAGGGTCACCTTGATGATGCCCTGCTCCACTTTCCGGGCGGCCTTGCGCTTGTCCGGCGCCTCGAGGCCGTGCACCACCGAGTTGCGCAGCAAGTGCTCCATCGGCGCGACCATGCGCTCGAGCACGTTGCGGTCCATTTCCTGCTCGACGCCCTCGAACACGATGTCGGCGAGCTTGCCGGACTCCTGCGCGGTCTGGCGCACCACGCGCTGCAGGCGCTGCACCTGGCGGGAGAACGGCACCATCAGCGTGGCCATCAGGCCCTGCTGGATTTCGGTGTTGACGCGGCCCTGCTGCATCAGCAGCGTCTCGGCCTCGGACAGCTGGTCGTCCATGGTCGTGCGCAGCGCCGACAAGTCGCCGACCGACTCCGACAGCGTGCGCGACAGCTCCTGCATGCGCGAGAAGCGGTCCATCTCGAGCGGGTCGAAGTCGGCACGCTTGTCGGGTCCGGCGTCGATGTCGGCGCGGAAGCCGCGCGCGGCGATCTGCGTCTCGGTCTCGATGTCCAGCGCGCGCAGGTGCTCGCGCACGCGCTCGATGGTCTGCTGCATCTCGGTCAGCTGGAAGGTCAGCGCGCTGGTGTTCTGCTCGACGCGCGAGCGGTAGATCGAGATCTCGCCGGCCTCGTTCATCATCTTGTCGAGCTGGTCCACGCCGACGCGCGCGGTCTCGCGCTGGCGCGCCGCCATGCCGAGCGCGTCTTCCGGCTTCCAGAACAGGTTCGGGTCCCACGGGCCCTTGGGCACCGCGGGCACCGCCGGCGCGGCAACCGGCACCGCCGCCATCGTGATGGTGCTCGGCCCGGCGCCGATCAGGGCCGGCACCTCGGTCGTGGTCATGCGCGGAGCCTGCGGCGGCTCCGGCGGCGGGGGCGTCGGCTCCTCGAACTGCTCGACCTCGGGCTCGGCGCTGGCCGCCGACGGCGACGGCGGCAACGGCGGCGCCACGCCCTCGGCGGCGAGCCCGGCGCCTTCGCCGCGCTCGAGCCGGTCCTGCATGCGCTGCAGCGTGCCGAGGTGGCTGTGCAGCGCCGCGAGCGCCTCGGCCTCGACCGGGCCGCGGCTCTCGGCGATCTCGTCGACGCGCGACTCCATCTCGTGCGCCACCGTGCCCATCGACATCAGGCCGGCCATGCGCGCGCCGCCCTTCAGTGTGTGCAGCGCGCGCTGGATCTCGCGCAGGGCTTCCTCGTTGTGGGCGTCGGCCTGCCAGGCGCCGAGCTGGGCCTCCAGAGACTCCAGCAGCTCGGCCGATTCGCTGGCGAAGATCTGGGCGAGGTCCGCGTCGTAGGCGATCGCGGGCATCTGGGTGGTCTTCATCGCCTGGACCGCGGCGGCAGTCAGGCCGGGCGCGACGGCTGCCGGCGGCGGCGGTGCACGCATGGCCTTCGGCGGCGCCACCGGCTCCGGCGGCGGCTCGACCATCGTCATCTCGATCGTTTCCGGGCCTGCCTCGGGCGCTTCGGCACTCCCTTCCAGCTCGTTCAGCACCGCGGACTCGTCGGGTTTCTCGCCGCGCTTCACGGCATCCAGCAGCCGGTACAGGCCGTCCATGACGTTGTGCAGCCGCGCGTGCAGCGCGGCGTCGCGCGGCACGCGGCCCTGCGCCACGTGCTCCATCAGCGACTCGAGCTTGTGCGCGACGGTGCCGATGCCGTCCTGGCCGGCCATGCGCGCGCCACCCTTCAGCGTGTGCAGCGCGCGGGCGATCTCGGCCAGCGGCTCCTTCGACCCGGCGTCGCGCTCGAAGGTGGCGAACTGCCGGTCGAGCGATTCCATCAGCTCGTCGGCCTCGCCGAGGAAGATCTGCACCAGCTCCGGGTCGACTTCGCCCGGCTCGGTCTCCTGCACCGGCGGCACCGCCTCGATGGTTTCCTCGAACGCCGCTTCGACCGGCGCCGGCGCCTCGGCGACGGGCGGCATCTCGATCGACTCCTCCAGAGTCGACTCGACCACCGGCGGCGGCTCGGCCACCTGCGCCGTCATCGTACCCGTCGTGCCGGCGTCGATGTTCTCCTGGTACGGCTTGATCTTGCCCTCGCGGAAATCATCGAGGTGCGTGTACATGTGCTCGATCGCGCGCGGCACTTCCCGGAAGAACGCGGCGTCCGGCGCGTTGCGGCCGGTGAACTCGTTGACGCGCTGGCCCAGCGCCGCGGCGGCGTGGCCGAGGCCTTCGCACTGCGAGTTCACCGCATCGCCGTGCAGCATCTGCAGCATGCGCGACAGCTCGCGCGCGTGGAAATCGCCGCCCGCCGGCTTGTCCTTCCAGGCGTTGAACACGCCCTCGATTTCCTCGAGCTTGGTGAACGCCTCGTGCGCGAACTGCTCGTTGGCGCCCAGCTCGTGCGCGGCTTCCAGCGCGCTTGCCGGCAGGGCCTCCTGCACTTCCGCCAGGCGCCGCGCCCACGGCTTGAGATCCGGCTCGACCGCGCTGCCCTTGGCCAGTCGGGCGACCCACTCGGTCAGCGTCGGCTCGGCATCGGTCAGCAGCTGCAGGCCGTTCGGCGGCATCCTCATGCGCGCGCCGCGCAGCGCGTTGAGGTAATCCTCGAGCTGGCCGGCCAGGCCCGAGACACCCTGCGCGTTCAGCAGCGCGGCGCTTCCGCGCAGGGTGTGGAACGCCATCACTACGCGGTCGTCGATGCTGAAGTCGGGCTTGGAGCTGTCCTGCGCCGTGACCCAGGCGCGGATGTCGCCGAGGCGCTCCTTGGCGTCGCCGATGAAGGCGGCGAGCAGTTGCTGGTCGGGACCGGCGTCATCGCCGCCCTTGGCCATGCGGTGCGCCTTGTTCTGCAGCTCCTGCGCCCCCGCCGCCATCGGCTTGCGGTCGCGGAAGCTCGCAATCAGCTCGGGCAGCAGGCTCACCGCGCTGTCGGCGAGCTCGATCACTGGCGGGTCGAAGGCGTGGGTGCCCTCGAGGCAGCGGTTCAGGAGGTTCTCGATCGACCAGGCGAACTCGCCGATGTCGCGCGCGCCGACCATGCGGCCGCTGCCCTTCAGCGTGTGGAACGAACGCCGCACTTCGGTCCACAGTTCCTTGTCGGCGGCGTTCTTCTTCAGCTTGGGCAGGTTGGACTGCAGCGCACCCAGCACCTCGGCGGCCTCGTCCAGGAAGATGTCGCGGATCTCGGGGTCGACCTCGTCGAATGCCGTGCTCGCCGGCGCGGCGGCGACCGGCGCGGCGGCCGGCGCGGCCGGCGCGGCCGGGCGCGCGTGGGAGATGTCGAGCTTGGTGACCGAGGCGGCGATGCTGTCGGCCAGCCGCGTGGTGTCGGGCGCGCGCGCGCGCGTCGCCTCGAGGTAGTACTCGATCGCGGCGATGGAGTCGGCGAAGCGCTCGGCCTGCGCCTTCTCGTTGCGCACGCCGCTGAAATCGGCGCTGACCACGTAGTCGCGCAACTGGCCGAGCGCCGATGCCGCCTTCTCGCTCTGCAGCACGAACATGCCGGACTGCAGGTGGCCGAGCAGCTTGCCGGCCTCCGCCAGCCCGCTGCCATCGCCGGTCTTGAGGTAATTGTCGACGTCGGTCTTGACGCGCGCCAGGTCGACCAGCAGCTCGCGGATCAGCGCGTCGCGGCCCTCGCGCACATCGAGGCCCGGAATGGCCTCCTCGGCCGGCGCGGCGGCCTCGCCGCGGCGCTTGAGCTGGTGGAACAGCGCGTCGTCGAGCGTGTGCTCCACGCGCAGCAGCGCGGTGGCCACGTCGAGCCAGACCGGGTCGGTGGGCTTGATCTCGCGCGGCTTGAGCCCCGCCAGCACGCGCGCCTGCCCCTGCACCACGCCCTGCAGCGACGACAGGCCGAGCATGGTCAGCGTGGTGGCGACGCGGTTGAGCTTCTCGACCGTGTCGTTCATGTTCGCCGGGGCCTTGTCGCCCGAGCGCACCACCAGGTCGATGTGGTCCTTGACCAGCGTCAGCTCCTTGCGGATCTCCTCGGACAGCTTGGTCAGCAGCGCGGTGTTCGGGCCGCGCATGCGCTGGCGCAGCGCCTCGAGGTTCTCCGGCGACGGCAGCAGGCGCGTCAGCGGGTAGGCGGTGCGCAGCGCGGTGACGCGCGGGCCCTGGCTCTTGCTGCGCGCGGCGTAATAAAGGAACTGGTACGGCAACGTGCCGATGCCGGGCGCGGCCTTGTCCTCGCCCTGGTCGCCGAGCGCCTTCATCTGCGCGGCGGCGCGCCCGTACAGCTTCTTGAGGTCGGCGGACTCGTCGAGCCCCTTGGTCAGCAGCGCCTCGGCCACCGCGGCGGCCATGCGCCACAGCTGGTAATGCGCGGGCTGCGTGGCGCAGGCGGCGAGCTGCTCGGCGATCTTGCCGAGCCGGCCGAGCGCCAGCTGCACGTCCTGGTTCTTGATCCACTGCAGCAGGTTCTGCTGGAACACCGGCTGGAACTTGCCCGCCATGATCCTGGCGGCGCCGGGCTTGCGCGTGTCGGCCGGCGGCAGCGTCACCGGCGTCGCCGTCAGCACCGGCTGCTCGGCGAACATCTCGGCCTCGGTCAGCGCCGGCTTGCCGCGCGCCAGCCGCATCTCGTTGATGGCCGGCTGGAACACCAGCAGCGCGTCCTCGAGGCCGCTGGCCAGCGCGTCGATGTAATCGCCGAGCTGGACCGACGCGCCGAGCAGCGCGGAGTACGCGCCCTCGGCTTCCTTGATGCGCCCCTGCAGGAAGTCCTGCAGCGTCGCCTTCATCTCGTCGGTCAGCGCCACCACGCCGGCGAACTGCATCATCGAGGCGGTGCCGCGCACCTGGTGCAGCTCGACCACGGCCTGCTGCAGCGGCAGCTGGTTGGTCGGCGCCTCCATGTGCTGCTCGAGCAGCGTGCGCACGCGGTTCAGGCTCTGCGCGAGCTCGCCCTGCACCCAGTGCAGGCTGGACTGCGCGCTCGGATTGGCGCTCATCGGCTCACCAGCCCGCCCGGTTGAACGCGTCGCCCATCGCCACCTTGTGCAGCGACAGCGCCAGCCACGGCTGGCTCTCGCGCACGAAGGCGCCGAGCAGGAACGGCGCCAGCACGCCGGCGTCGGCCATCAATTCCTTGCGCTGGTCGGGCGGCGAGAACTGGCGGTAGCCCGAGACTTCGTCCACCAGGAAGCCGGCCGGGATGCGGTCCGAGTTGTAGACCAGCACGCGGGAATTCCGCGCCAGCGCGTTGTGCTCCTCGCCAAGCAGGCGGTGCATGTCGCACACCGGCAGCAACCCGCCGCGGACGTTGGCCAGGCCGAGCAGCCAGGGGCGCGCGCCGGGCACGCGCGTGAGCGCCGGCAGCGCGATCACTTCGCGCACTTCCTCGCGCGGCGCCACCAGCCAGCGCTCGCCGAGGCGGAAGCCGAGGCCGGTCCAGAACTGCGCGGAGCCGGCGGCGAGGTCGACGCGCGCGGTCTGCAGGCGCTGTTCCAGCGCCAGCAGCAGTGCGAAGGGATCGTCCCGCAGCGCCGTCAGTGCCGAACTCACGGCCTCCTCACTTCTTCACGTAGGACTTGACCGCCTTCAGGATCTCGTCCTTCGTGAAGGGCTTGGTCAGGTACTGGTCCGAGCCGACGATGCGGCCGCGCGCGCGATCGAACACGCCGTCCTTGCTCGACAGCATGACCACCGGCGTGCCGCTGAACTTCGGGTTGCCCTTGATCAGCGCGCAGACCTGGTAGCCGTCCAGGCGCGGCATCATGATGTCGATGAAAATCAGGTCGGGGCTGTGGTCGACGATCTTGCCGAGCGCCTCGTAGCCGTCCGACGCCGTGATCACGGCGTAACCTTCACGCGCCAGCAGCGTCTCCGCGGTCCGCCGGATGGTCTGACTGTCGTCAATGACCATGACCTTGGATCCGGCCTGGTCGCTCGCTGGGCTGGACACTACCCTTCCCCCTTGCTTGCCTGGAACGCGCGCTGCGCTTGGCGCAGCGCTTCCTATTGTGCGCTTGAAGCCGCCCCCGGCCAAACGTTTTAGCACGTTAGGGCACTTTCTTGAAGAAGTCCCGCATGAGCGCGCGCGGCCCCGGCCGCTCCCGGCCGTCGTGCCGCAGTGCGGCAAATGCGCGTGGGCGTTGCGCTACCATGCTCGGCCCATGCTGGCACCCGTTCCCCGGCTCACCACCGCCCTCAGCGGCCCGCTGCTGCAACTCGAGCAGACCCTGCTCGCCCGCGCGACCGACATCGAGGCCTGGCTGCGGGCGGAATGGCGCGAAACGCCGGCGCCGTTCTACGGCTCGGTCGACCTGCGCAACGCCGGCTTCAAGCTGGCACCGGTCGACACCAACCTGTTCCCGGCCGGCTTCAACAACCTCAACCCGGCGTTCGAGGCGCTGTGCGTGCAGGCCCTGCAAGTCGCGGTGGAGCGCGTCTGCCCGACCGCCAAGGGCGTCCTGCTGGTGCCCGAGAACCACACCCGCAACATGTACTACCTGGAGAACGTGGCGACGCTCCAGGGCCTGATCCGCAAGGCCGGCTTCAACGTCCACATCGGCTCGCTGCTGCCGGGCCTGGCGGCGCCGCAGACGCTCGCATTGCCGTCGGGGCGCGCGCTGACGCTCGAGCCGCTCATGCGCGACGGCGGCAAGCTCGCGGTCGACGGCTTCGTGCCCTGCTCGGTGCTGCTCAACAACGACCTGTCCGGCGGCGTGCCGGAGATCCTCAAGGGCGTGGAGCAGCCGATCATGCCGCCGCTGGCGCTGGGCTGGCACAGCCGCCTGAAGACCCAGCACTTCGGCCAGTACCAGGGCGTCACCACCGAGTTCGGCGAGCTGCTGGACCTCGATCCCTGGCTGGTCGACCCGCTGTTCCGCAATTGCGGGCAGATCAACTTCATGAAGCGCGAGGGCGAGGAGTGCCTGGTCGGCAACGTAGAACTTCTTCTGGCCGACATCCGCGCCAAGTACAAGGAGTACGGCGTCACCCAGGAGCCGTTCGTGATCGTCAAGGCCGACGCCGGCACCTACGGCATGGGCGTGATGACGGTGCGCAGCGCCGACGACGTGCGCCAGATGAACCGCGACGCGCGCAAGAAGATGGCCGCGACCAAGGAAGGCAAGGAGGTCACCGGCGCCATCATCCAGGAAGGCGTGTACACGACCGAGACCTGGGGCCCGGAGAACGCGACGGCCGAGCCGGTCATCTACATGATCGACCACTTCGTGGTCGGCGGCTTCTACCGCGTGCACGGCGGTCGCAGCAACCAGGAAAACCTCAATGCGCCGGGATCGCGGTTCCAGATGCTGGCGTTCGACGAGTGCTGCAGCCACCCCGACCCGAACTGCGGTCCGGACGAGCGCCCCAACCGCTTCTACGCCTACGGCGTGGTCGCGCGCCTGGCGCTGCTCGCGGCCGCGCGCGAGATTGCCGCCTCCGGAAAAGAATAAGAAATGTTTCACACAAAGACACAAAGACACAAAGCAAGAGATTCGATATTTATTCTTCGTGTCTTTGTGTCTTCGTGTGAAACGTCTTTTCAGTCATGAGTCGCATGCTGGGAGTGGTGATGGATCCGATCGGGTCCATCAAGCCGTACAAGGACACCACGCTGGCGCTGATGCTGGCCGCGCAGGCGCGCGGCTGGACGCTGCTGTACTTCGAGCTCGCCGACCTGTGGTTGCGCGACGGCGCGGCCTACGGCCGCGCGCGCCCGGTGAAGGTGTTCGACGACAAAGCGAAATGGTTCGAGCTCGGCACCGCGCAGGTGCTGCCGCTGGGCGACCTCGACGCCATCCTGATGCGCAAGGACCCGCCGTTCGACTTCGAGTACGTCGCCGCGACCTGGATCCTGGAGCGCGCCGAGGACGCCGGCGCGCTGGTGGTGAACCGCCCGCGCGCGCTGCGCGACGCCAACGAGAAGGCCTTCATTTCCTGGTTCCCGCAGTGCGCGCCGCCGACACTGATCGCCCGCGACCTGCAGGAGCTGCGCGCGTTCCACCGCGAGCACCGCTCGATCGTGGTCAAGCCGCTGGCCGGCATGGGCGGCAGCCAGGTGTTCGTGCTGCGCGACGGCGATCCCAATGCCAGCGTGGTCTACGAAACCCTGACGCGACAGGGCACGGCCTACTGCATGGCGCAGAAGTACCTGTCCGAGATCGCCGACGGCGACAAGCGCATCCTGCTGATCGACGGCGAGCCGGTGTCGCATTGCCTGGCCCGCATCCCGGCGCAGGGCGAGACGCGCGGCAACCTGGCCGCCGGCGGGAGTGGCGAAACCCGCCCGCTGACCGACCGCGACCGCTGGATCGCCGCCCAGGTCGGCCCGAAGCTGAAGGAGATGGGCCTGCTGTTCGTGGGCCTCGACGTCATCGGCGAGCACCTCACCGAGATCAACGTCACCAGCCCGACCTGCGCGCGGGAAATCACGCGCGACAGCGGCATCGACATCGCCGGCCAGACCATCGCCGCAATCGAGCGGAAATGCGGTTAGGCCGAGGCTGAACGCGCCTTGAGTCTGCCCGCCGGCCGGCCGATAATGGCGGTATGGCAGAGAACCAGTATTTCAACAATCAGTTCTTGGTCGCCATGCCGGGGCTGCTGGACCCCAATTTCAATCATTCCGTCACGCTCCTCTGCGAGCACAACGACCAGGGCGCGCTCGGCCTCGTCATCAACCGCGCGACCGACCTCAAGCTCGCCGACATGCTCGAGCACATGAAGCTCGCCCACCCCGCCCTCGACCCCGCGCACCTGGTGCACTGGGGCGGGCCGGTGCAGACCGAGCGCGGCTTCGTCATCCACAGCGATCCCGGCGCCTGGGAATCCACGCTGAAGGTCGCCGACGAGCTCTACATCACGACGTCGAAGGACATCCTCGGCGCGATCGGCCGCGGCGAAGGGCCGAAGCGCTTCCTGGTGGCGCTGGGCTATGCGGGCTGGGCCGCGGGCCAGCTCGAGCACGAGATCAAGGAGAACTCCTGGCTCAACACGCCGGTGGACCGCTCGATCCTGTTCGAGGCGCCGGTCGCGGCGCGCTGGGAATCCGCCACGCGCCTGCTCGGCGTTGACGTCACGCAGCTGACCGCCGGCCCGGCGGGCCACGCGTGACGGCGGGCGTCTACCTCGCGTTCGACTACGGTACCAAGAGAATTGGCGTTGCCATCGGCGACACGGTGACGCGCGCGGCGCGCGGG
Source organism: Gammaproteobacteria bacterium (assembly GCA_052386975.1). Taxonomy (GTDB): domain Bacteria; phylum Pseudomonadota; class Gammaproteobacteria; order Nevskiales; family Nevskiaceae; genus JACPFV01. The sequence goes on from JBQTJQ010000165.1 coordinate 13,581, forward strand.
CTGGGCGCGGTGCCGCAGGACTGGAAGCGCATCGGCGAGCTGCTGAAGGAATGGTCGCCGGCGGCCTGCGTCGTCGGGCTGCCGTTGGGGGAAGACGGAGGGGAACAGGCGATCACGCGCGAGGCGCGCAAGTTCGCCGCGGAGCTGCAACAACACTTCAAGGGGCCCGTGCACCTGTGCGACGAGCGCTACAGCTCGCGCTCGGCGCGCGGCGACCTGCGGGACGCGCGGGCGGGCGGGCTGCTGAAGCGCCGCGTGCGCGCGGGCGACAAGGACAGCGCGGCGGCGCGCATCATCCTCGAGCAGTGGCTCGCGGACCAACCGGGAACGAAGGCGTCGGCATGAAGGCAAACGGCACAGGCGACCCCCAGCTCGACGCGCGCGGCCGGTTGCGGCACCTGCTGTCGGTCGAGGGCCTGTCGCGCGAGCTGCTGACCGCGATCCTCGACAGCGCCAAGGCCTTCGCCGCCGCGCCGGCCAGGAAGCACGACCTGCTGCACGGCAAGACCGTGGTCAACCTGTTCTTCGAGGCCATCACGCGCACGCGCACCACCTTCGAGCTGGCCGCCAAGCGGCTGTCGGCCGACGTGGTCAACCTCGACGTCGCCGGCTCGTCGACCAGCAAGGGCGAGACGCTGCTCGACACGCTGGCGACGCTGCAGGCGATGCAGGTGGACATGTTCGTGATCCGCCACTCGGCCAGCGGCGCCGCGCACTTCTTCGCGCAGCACAGCGCGCCCGGCGTGGCAGTGCTGAACGCCGGCGACGGGCGCCACGCGCACCCGACCCAGGCGCTGCTCGACATGTTCACGATCCGCGACCACCTGGAAAAGAACGGCAAGGGCAAGGCCGACTTCAGCAAGCTGCGCGTGGCCATCGTCGGCGACATCCTGCACTCGCGAGTGGCGCGTTCCGACATCCACGCGCTGCGCGCGCTCGGCACCAAGGACATCCGCGTGATCGGCCCGCGCACACTGATCCCGGCGCAGGTCGAGGCGCTGGGCGCCAAGCCGTTCTTCCGGCTCGAAGAAGGCCTGGCGGGCGTGGATGTCGTGATCCTGTTGCGGCTGCAGCGCGAGCGCATGAGCGGCTACTACATCCCCTCGCCCGGCGAGTTCTACCGCAGCTTCGGCCTGACCCGCGCGCGCCTGGCGCAGCTCAAGCCCGGCGCGATCGTGATGCACCCGGGGCCGATCAACCGCGGCGTCGAGATCGAGGGTGACGTCGCCTACGGCGACCGCTCGCTGATCCTGCAGCAGGTCACCCACGGCATCGCGGTGCGCATGGCGGTGATGGCGATGCTGGCCGAGAACACCTCGCGGAGGACCGCATGAGCACGCTGCTGATCGCCGGCGCCCGGCTGCTCGACCCGGCGTCGAAGCTCGACGCCACCGGCTTCGTCTCGGTGAAGGACGGCGCGATCACGTACGTGGGGCGCAAGGCGCCCAAGGGCCGCTTCGACAGGAAGATCAAAGCCGACGGCTTGTGGCTGATGCCGGGCATCGTCGACCTGTGCGCGCGCCTGCGCGAGCCCGGCGCCGCGCACAAGGCGACGATCCGTTCCGAGATGCCCGCGGCGCAGGCCGGCGGCATCACCATCGCCTGCATGCCGCCGGACACGCGGCCGGTGATCGACACGCCGTCGGTGGTCGACCGCATCCAGACGCGGGTCGCGCGCGCCGGCGCCGGTCTCGACGTGTGCGTGCTCGGCGCGCTGACGCAGAACCTCGGCGGCGAGGCCCTGCCCGACATGGCGGCGCTGGCGGCCGCCGGCGTGGTCGGCGTCACCAACGCCTTCGCGCCGCTGGCCAACCTGCTGATCGCGCGGCGCGCGCTGGAATATGCACAGGGCGTCGGCCTGACCGTGCACGTCACGCCCCAAGACCCGGCGCTGGCCAGCGGCGGCTGCGCGCACGAAGGCGCCGTTGCCACGCGCCTCGGCCTGCCGGCGATTCCGGCCGCGGCCGAAACGGTGACGATCGCCCAGTGGCTGGCGCTGGTCGAGGAGACCGGCGCCCGGGTCCACTTCGGGCGGCTGTCCACGGCGCGCGGCGCCGAATTGATCGCCCAGGCGCGGGACGCCGGGCTGCCGGTGACGGCCGATGTTGCGATGCATCAGCTGTTCCTGACCGACGCCGCCATCGGCGGCTTCGACGCCTCCTGCCATGTGGTGCCGCCGCTGCGCGCCGCGAAGGATCGCGATGCGCTGCGTGCGGCGGTCCGCAAGGGCTCGATCGGCGCGATCTGCTCCGACCACCAGCCGCACGAAGCCGACGCCAAGATCAACCCGTTCCCGCTGACCGAGCCCGGCATCTCCGCGCTGGAGACCCTGCTGCCGCTGGCCCTGCGCCTGGTGGACGAAAAGCTGCTGACGCCGCTGGCCGCGGTCGGGCGCCTGACGCTGGGCCCGGCCCGGGTGCTGGGCCTGTCGGCCGGCCGGCTGGCCCCGGGCGCGCCGGCCCACGTGACTTTGGTCGACCCCGAGGCGCGCTGGACGCTGCGCGCCGGCAGCCTGAAGTCGGCCGGGCGCAACACACCCTTCGACGGCGAGGCCTTCCACGGCCGCGCCGTTCGCACGCTGCACGCCGGACGCAGCGTATTCGAGGCCTAAGGGCCTCAAATCCTTGGTGTATAGTTAAAACCGGTTCACGTTACGCGCCGGGCCTGCGGCCCGCTGGAGAAAGAATTCCATGGCCAAGATCATGGTTGTCGACGATGCACCCGCGGATCTGCAGAACCTCAAGAACATCCTGACCAAAGGCGGACATCAGGTCATCGAAGTGACCTCGGGCCAGGACTCGATCGCGAAAGCCAAGGCGGAGAAGCCGGACGCGATCGTGATGGACGTGGTGATGCCAGGCGTCAACGGCTTCCAGGCAACGCGCCAGATTTCCAAGGACCCGGAGACCGCGTCAATCCCGATCATCGTCGTCAGCGCCAAGAACCAGGAGACCGATCGCCTGTGGGCGATGCGCCAGGGCGCGCGCGAGTACGTCGTCAAGCCGGTCAAGGACGCCGACCTGCTGTCGAAGGTCAAACAGGTGCTCGGCGGCTAAGCCGAAGCACCGCGGGGATCCGGGGGGATCATGGCCAGCACCAAGCCAGTCGGCGCCGCTCCTAAAGCAAGCAGCAGGCCGCGCGGCGTCCGCCGCATCATCACGGTGCTGGTCGTCGCCGTCCTGCTGCTCGCCAGCGCGTTCGGCATCATCTATTACGTCCAGGACGTCACCGTCCGCAACCAGGCCTGGCTCGACCAGCGCCTCGAGCTGAAGGCCAACATCGACCTGCTGACCAAGATTTCACGCGAGGCCTCGCAGGGCCTGGAACCCGACTTCCGCGCGCTGACCGACCTCACCGTCGAGCAGGAAGGCTCGCGCGGCTTCGGCTCGCTGATCGACACCTTCGCGACCGGCGATCCCGAAAACAACATGGATCCGCTGCCAGGCGATTTCCTCGAGGACGTCAGCGAGCTCAAGACCACCTGGAACGACAACCAGTCCAGCATCCAGGGCATCCTGGCCAACGCCGAGGCCTACCAGCGCACCAGCTCGAACGTCGCCCAGGTGCTCGATGCGCTGAACGCGGTGCGGCAGACCTACGAGCAGCTGCCGCCCGATCGCGTCGTGTCCAACCAGCTGCTGCGGCTCGAGCGCATCGGCGCCACCGCGCGCACGCTGACCGGCCTCGGCCCCGACGTCGCGACCGCGGCGGCGACGCTCGAACGCCTCTCGGCCGATTTCCAGTCGGGCCAGACCGTGCTCGCCACCGGCGCGACCGCCGCGACCGTCAAGCAGGCCGCGGAGGCCTTCGCGCCGATCGTCACGGCGATCGCGACGATCAAGGAAGACGCGCCGAAGCTGGCGCAATACCAGGAAGCCGCCGGCGGCTTCCTCGCCGCCGCAACCAACATCATCACGGCCGGCAACGCAGTGGACCAGGACGTGCTCGACGCCGTGGCCGGGCGCCAGATCGATCCCCGCATCGCCTACCTGCTCGGCATCATCGGCCTGGGCCTGCTGGGCGTGGCCGTGGTCCTGTTCATCCTCGATGCGCGGCGCCGCGTGACGGAAGCGGTCGATCGCGACACGCGCCAGCAGAAGGCCATTTTGGAGCTGCTGGACGAAATCACCAACCTGGCGGACGGCGACCTCACGGTGGACGTGACCGTGACCGAGGACTTCACCGGCGCGATCGCGGACTCGATCAACTACACGGTCGGCTCGATGCGCAGCCTGGTCGGCACGATCAACACGACCTCGGTGGAGCTGTCCGCCGCCGCGTCGACCACCGCCGACACCGCCCGCAAGATGAACCAGGCCTCCGAGCGCCAGGCCAAAGAGGTGGCCAACGTGACGACGGCCATCGTGGCGTCGTCGCAGCAGCTGGAGAAAGTGGCCGGACGCGCCGAGTCGCTCGCCCAGGACGCCCAACGCTCGGTGCAAGTCGCGCGCAACGGCGCCGAGACGGTGAACCGCACCATCCAGAACATGGCCTCGCTGCGCGAGCAGATTCAGGACACCGCGAAACGAATCAAGCGACTCGGCGAGTCGTCGCAGGAAATCGGCAACATCATCGAGTTCATCAATGACATCTCGGAACAGACCAACACGCTCGCGCTGAACGCCTCGATCCAGGCCGCCATGGCCGGCGAGCAGGGCCGCGGCTTCGCGGTGGTCGCCGACGAAGTGCAGCGACTGGCCGAACGCGCCGCCAACGCCACGCGCCAGATCGAAAACCTGGTCAAGACCATTCAGGCCGACACCACCGAGGCCATCGTCTCGATGGAGCGCTCGACCGCGAACGTGGTCGCCGGCGCGAAATCGGCCGAAGAAGCCGGCCAGGCGCTGACGCAGGTGGAAGGCGCGTCGAACGACCTCGCCCGCCTGATTCAGGAGATTTCGGCGCAGGCCCGCGGCCAGTCGGCCGCCGCCACCAAGATCGCCGGCACCATGCAGGTCATCCGTGACATTGCCGTGCAGACCGCCGGCTCGGCCGCGCAGACGGCCAACGCGGTCGGCAGCTTGAACGCGCTGTCGGACAAGATGCGCCAGGCGGTCGCGGGCTTCAAGCTGCCGGAAAACCTGCAGGCCCGCGCCGCGGCCTAGTCCAGTCTTCCAGGGGTGAACCGGAGCGCCCTGCGGGGCGCTTCGTGCCTTGGGCTCGCTCTTCGTTGCCGGTCTCGTTGCAGTAGCGGGCCCGGTGTGCCCGCCTCACCGCTCGGCTGCGCTTTTACCTTCGTGATCCGGGCACACCGGTCCCGGGCCGATCGCTCGTCACGGAGGTGAGCGATCAGCGGCGGGTGGGGGGGCGAGTCGAAGCGCACGAAAATCGCCCAGAGAAGGAGCCCGGAGGGCCGCAGCGCCGCAGGGTGCAGCCCCGCGCCA
>JBQTJQ010000166.1:0-5704 GCA_052386975.1 Gammaproteobacteria bacterium
GCGTCGGCTCGACCACCAACCTCGAGCAGACCGCCAACCGCATCGTGTTCCAGACCAGCAGTGGGCCGACCGGCGTCTACTCCGTGCCGAAGGCAGGCGGCTCCGTGGCCGGGATCGCGGTGGACACCACGACGCCACCGGCGGTCAATTTCCTCGACGCTACCGACAGCGGGCGCGTGTACGTCACCTACGTGGAGCCGGGCGGCACGCCGGAGAACATCGCGCTGGCCTTCCTCGACGACGGCACGGCGGTGACGACCTTCCCCGACGCGCACTGGGCCGGCGAAGCCTTCCAGACCAGCTGCGACTTCGCCGCGACCTGCGAGGACTCGATCGGCGCGCAGGCGCTGTTCGTGCGGCACGGGGCTGCGGGCACGAGCGCCGACATCGAGATTGTCGATACGGCCACGTCCCTGGGAACGGGCAACTTTTTCAACCAGATCATCAACGTCGCCTCGGGCAAGGCGGTGTTCGCGGTCGGATTCGGCCAGCGCCCGCAATTCACGTTCCTCTCGGTCCTGGGCGACACCGACATCTGGCTCGGCGATTCGCTGGCCGCCGGGCCCGGCGGCCCGGCCGGATCGCTGGCGCTGGTCAGTAACGACGTCAGCGGCGACGACCGCTGGCTGCTGTTCGGCACCGACGACGGCGGCGGCGCCGGGCCGGGGAGCTGCACGACGCCGCCGGCCGGCCTCATCGGCTGGTATCCGGGTGACGGCAACGCGTTCGACATCCAGGGCGGCCGCCACGGCACGCCCAACGGCGGTGTGAGCTTTGCCACTGGCCGAGTCGACCAGGCGTTCAGCTTCGACGGCGCGACGGGCGTGGTTCAGGTGCCGAGTGGCCCATCACTGCCGACGCCGAGCGGCATCACCCTCGATGCCTGGGTCAACTTCAGCTCGGCCGGCGGCAACCAGATGATCGTGACGCGCGACCTGAGCGGGCTTGGTGAAGCGTACGTCCTGCTGCGCAACGGCAACACGCTGGAGGCGGATGCCCATGATTCCGCGGGTAACGGTACCCCGGTGACGTTCGCCTTCGTGCCGACGCCGGGAACCTGGTACCACGTTGCCTATGCCTTCGATGACGCCAGCAACTCGCAGACGCTGTACCTGGACGGCGCCCTGGTGGCGGGCAACACCAACGCCTCGCTCATCGGCTACGACCTGTCGTCGATGACGATCGGCGCCGACGTTGAGCCCGGGCCCACTACCCTGAGCTATTTCAACGGCTCGATCGACGAGGTCGAAATGTTCGACCGCGCGCTGACGCAGCCGGAGATCCAGGCGATCTTCAGCGCCGGCGCAGCCGGCAAGTGCAAGCCCGGCGGCGCGACCGACTTCGACAACGACGGGCTCAGCTTCGCGCTCGAGATGAGCCTGGGCACCAATCCCAACTCGGCCGACACCGACAACGACGGCCTCGACGACGCCGCGGAGATCTCCGTCGTCAATCCGGGCGCCTACGATCCGGGCGTCGACACCGACCCGCGCAACGGCGACACCGACGGCGACGGCGTGGGCGACGGGCTCGAGGTTGCGCTGAACAGCGCACCGCTGGTCGGCAATGCAGCAATCCGCGTCAGCGGCGGCGGCAATGACGGCAACACTGGAGCCACGTGGGACGACGTGCCGGCGGGCACCGGGCCGGTGCTGACCAACGCGCGCGCGGTGCAACTGCTCGACCTGGCGCAGCCGTACCCGCCGGACGAAGCCGGCCAGTTCTTCGTGCTGTACGACGATTCGGCGTCCCCGGGCCCGCTGGACTTCGCCGACGGGCTGGTCGCGCGCCAGTACGTGAGCTTCATCGGCTCGCTCGGGCCCACGCGCAACCTGCCGATGTACCCGCCGACCACCAGCTTCGACGCGGGCGGCAGCGGTCGGCCGCTGACAGTGTCGAACGCGCTGAACATCACCGTGCGGAACGTCGAGATCACCAACGGCAGCGTGATCGCGCCGGAGATGGGCGGCGGCGTGCTGCTCAGCGATGCCGACGGCGTGGCCAGCCTGGTGCTCGACCGGGTGTGGGTGACCAGCAACACGGCCGAGCAGGGCGGCGGCATCGCCGCGCTCGGCGACAGCGAGCAGCTGCAGGTGCGCAATTCGGAGATCAAGTTCAATACGGCGAGCAGCGGCACCACCGGCGGCCAGGGCGGCGGCATCTACATCGACGATGCCGGCTTCAACGTGCAGGACACGCGGGTCCTCAACAACAACGCCCTGGGGCCGAGCACCGGGCCCGGGCAGGGCGGCGGCATGTACGTCACGCAGTCCTTCGGCACGATCGTCAACTCGGAGTTCAGGGACAACCTGTCCAACACGACCGGCTCGGGCGGTGGCGGCGGCGCCCTCTACGTCGCGCCGGGAGCGACCGCCACCAACGTCACCGTCAACGACAGCAAGTTCATCGACAACACGGCCAACGGCGGCCCCGCCGCGGCAACGCACGGCGGCGGCGCGATCAACGTGCAGGGCGCGGGCCCCACCGTCATAGTCACGATCGAGCGCTCGCTGTTCGCCGGGAACCGGGGCAACAACGGCCCCGGCGGCGCCATCAACCTGATCGACGTCGGCGTGTCGACCGTGCGCGACAACATGTTCCTGGCCAACAGTTCGCTTCGCCCGGGCGGCGGCCTGCACCTGCATCCGACGGGGCCGGCCGAGATCTTCAACAACCTGTTCATCGGCAACGTGTCCACCGACACCGTCACTGACGGCGGCGCGGTCGAGATCGAGAACCTGGTTTCCGATCCGAACGTGAACTTCAACTCGAACACCGTCGCCTGGAACCAGACGCCGAACAACGCGTCCGACGCGGGCGGCGGCGTGTCGTTCAGCGTCTTCGTCAACTTCCACAACAACATCGCCTGGTTCAACCAGAACAGCAGTCCCGGCACGACCGACGCCGGCGACAACATGCGCTTCGATGGCTCGGTCGGTGCCAGCGCCAACAACGTGGAAGATCCCGGCATGCCGGGCAGCACGCCGACGCTGCCGCGGTTCCAGCAGGGCTTCTACCTCGACCCGGTCACGCCGTCGCAGTCGGTCGACACTGGCGACAACGCCTTCGCCGGCCCGCTGCTCGGCGCGCCGTATACGACGCATCCGAACGGCAGCCCGGATGCGACGCCGGTGGACATCGGTTTCCACTACCGCCAGCCGTCGGCGGGCGCCATGATCTCGGTGGCCGATGCGCCCTTGTTCTCCTGCAGCGTGAATGCGGTCGTGTTCAGGCCGGTGTTTGCCAACGCCGCGAGCGGCGAGCCGGGGCACCTGATTGCCGCGGAATTCTCCGGAGTGGGTGGGACCATGGACTCCCTGACCACGATCGCGCCGCGCGGCGGAAGCTCGCGCATGGCGCGCGACCTCGGCGACGGCCGCTACGCCGTTAACGTGAGCGGCGCGGGCAGCGGCACCGCCACGTTCACGATCTACGCCGACGACCAGGCGACGCCGCAGACCTTCCAGGTCGAGTTCGACGGCGGCTGCTGAGGCCGGCCCGCCGGGCGGCGCTCAGCTCGCTGCCCGCACCCGCGGCTTCAGCGTGGTGACCTTGTCGCTGGCGAAAGCATGCACGCCACCCAGGAACAGCCGCGTGGCGAACGCCGCGGCCGCGGCCGGATCCTGCTTCGGCGATTCCGCCAGGATGCGGCCCATCTCGTAGCCGGCGCCGAAGAACGCGGCCGACAGGTAGCCGGCGTCGAGCGGCGGCATGATGCCGCGGCGGATGGCGTCCTCGATGTCGTCGCGCAGCGCCTTCATCGACACGCCCATCACGCCGTCGGCGTACAGCGAGCGCACCACGGATTCGTTGCGCATCATCAGGGTGTACAGCGCCGGGTCGCGGCCGATGCGCGTGAACGCGGCGAGGTAGGCGCCGTGGATGAACTCGTCGAGCGAGCGGGCCGCGCCGCGCACGGCCCTGAGCTCCCCGGTCAGCTCCTGCACGTGCTGCTCGATCAGCGCGCGCAGCACGTCCTCCTTGGTGCGGAAGTAGTTGTAAAAGGTGCCGGAGGCCAGCTCGGTCTCGCGGATCACGTCGCGGATGGTCACCGCCTCGTAGCCGCGCGCGAGGAACACACGCTGCGCCGCCTCGAGGATCGCGGCGCGGTTCGCCGCCTTGTTCTGCTCGCGCTTGCCGGCCTTGTTACGCATATTTCTGCCACGCGTCGGTCTGGTAGATGGAAGCGTTGGCGGGCCGCGGATGCGGCCTCGCGCCGGCTTTCTTCAGCTCGGCGAACAACTCCTTGCGGAAGTCGGAGTAATCCACTTCGGTCGAATGCCGCACGCTCTGCACGAACTTGTAGTGAGGGTGATTGCGCTCGTGCTCGATCGCCGCACGCAGGTCCGCCGGCCGCCGGTACCTGCCCTCCACCTCGAGGCAGGCGAGCAGCGCCTGGTAGTCGGCCAGCGGCCAGATGCTGCCCAGCGGCTGGAACAGGCCGATGAAGTAGAGGTTGGGCACGTCGGGATGGAACATGCGCCGCCACAGCGGCACGTGGGTCGCGTCCTCCCAGTCGACGAAGGCCTTGTCGAAGAACGGGAAGCTGATGCGGTAGCCGGTGGCAGCGATGACGACGTCGAAATTCTCCTTCGAGCCGTCGGTGAAGTGCGCGGTGCGCCCGTCGAAGCGCGCCAGGCCAACCTTGGGGACGACCTCGCCGTGGCCGAGGAAGTAGAGCAGCTCGGAGTTCAGCGTCGGATGGCCCTCGAGCACGTCGTACTCGGGTTTTTGCAGCCCGAAGCGCTGGTTGGTTCCGGCGACGAGGTGGATCGACAGGCGCAGCAGCGGCTGGCGCAGCCAGCGCGGCATCCAGCCGGCGGTCTTCTCGTAGACCACGTCGCCGGGCCAGCCGAACATGTACTTCGGCAGGAACCAGTGGCCGCGGCGGACCGAGATGACGCAGCGCGCGGCGACGCGCGAGCACTCGACCGCAACGTCCGCGGCCGAATTGCCGCCGCCAATCACGAGGACGCGTTTGCCGGCGAACGGCGCGCTGGCCTTGAACTCGTGCGAGTGGAGCAGCTCGCCGGTGAACCTGCCCGCGACCTCCGGCAGGCGCGGGTTCCAGTGATGGCCGTTGGCGACCATCAGCACGTCGAAGGTCTCGGTGCGTTCGCCGCCGGCGCCGCGCGTGCGCAGCGTCCACAGGCCGTCGGCCCCGCGCTCGGCCTTCAGCACTTCGGTCTGGAAGCGGATCTTCGGCATGACCCCGAAGTGTTTCGCGTAGTCCTGGAAGTACCGCCGCAGGTGCGTGTGGTGGGGGAAGTCCGGCGTGCCGGGCGGGAAGGCGAAGTCCTCGTACTCGGAGTAGTACTTGGAGCTGATGATGTGGGTGGTTTCGTAGACGCTCGAGTGGCCCGGCTGCTCGCGGTACACCCAGTTGCCACCGACCTGGTCGCTCTTCTCGAAGACGACGAGCTGGTCGCCGAGGCCCTGCGCCATGCACTCCTTGGCGGCGGCGATGCCGCAAGGTCCGGCCCCGATGACGGCGATGCGCTTGGCTCCCACCAGGCCTCCGTAATACATGACGCGCGCGTCATTTATCTCAGAGGCGGCAGCGGATGTCAATTCGAAGTAGGGCGGCATTCCCATGCCGCCTTGTCGGCAAAGGATTGCCGACCTACTTGAACTTCGAAAAATCCGGCTTGCGCTTCTGCATGAACGCCGTCATCGCCTCGGTGGCTTCCGGATTGCCGCGGAT
>JBQTJQ010000167.1:0-4094 GCA_052386975.1 Gammaproteobacteria bacterium
TCCGGCCGCATCTGCGGGAACAAGAGCACGTCGCGGATCGACGGCGAGTCGGTCAGGAACATCGCCAGCCGGTCGATGCCGATGCCGGCGCCTGCGGTCGGCGGCAGGCCGTACTCCAGCGCGCGCACGTAATCGGCGTCGTAGACCATCGCCTCGTGGTCTCCGCGCTCGTGCGCCGCGGCCTGCGCGCGGAAGCGCGCCGCCTGGTCGTCCGGATCGTTGAGCTCCGAGAAGCCATTGGCGATCTCGCGGCCGCCGACGAAGAACTCGAATCGGTCGGCGAAATCCGGATTGGCGTCGTTGCGCCGGGACAGCGGCGACACCTCGGTCGGGTACTCGGTGATGAAAGTAGGATCGAGCAGCTTGGCTTCCACGGTCTTCTCGAAAATTTCGGTAAGCAGCTTGCCGATGCCGAAGTCGGTTTTGGCGTCGCCGCCGACCTTGCGCGCGAACTCGGCCAGGTAGTCGCGATCCTTCAGGCGCGCGCCGTCGAGGTCGGCGTTGTGCTCGAGCACGGCCTGGGTCAGCGTGATGCGGCGGAACGGCGCCGCCAGGTCGCAGGCGTGGCCCTGGTAGGTGAGCCTGGCCTCGCCCTTCACCGCCAGCGCGGCGTCCCGAACCAGGTTCTCGACCAGGTCCATGAAGTCCCGGTAATCGGCGTAGGCCTGGTAGAACTCCAGCATGGTGAACTCGGGGTTGTGGCGGGTCGACAGCCCCTCGTTGCGGAAATTGCGGTTCAACTCGTAGACCTTCTCGATGCCGCCGACCACCAGCCGCTTCAGGAACAGCTCCGGCGCGATGCGCAGGTAGACGTCGCGGTCGAGCGCGTTGTAATGCGTGACGAACGGCCGCGCGGTGGCGCCGCCGGGGATCGACTGCAGCATCGGCGTCTCGACCTCGGCGAAGCCGAGCGCGTCGAAATAGTGGCGCACGAATCGCACCAGCGCGGTGCGCGCGTCGAACACCTTGCGCACCTCGGGGTTCATGATCAGGTCGACGTAACGCTGGCGGTAGCGCGCCTCGGTGTCGGTCAGCCCGGCCCACTTCTCCGGCAGCGGCCGCAGCGACTTGGCGAGCTGCACGACCTGGTCGGCGCGGACCGACAGCTCGCCCGCCTTGGTCTTCATGATGCGGCCCTGCGCGCCGATGATGTCGCCGACGTCCCAGGTCCTGAAGTCGGCGTACGCCGCCTCGCCGATCGCATCCTGCTTGACGAACACCTGGATGCGGCCCGACAGGTCCTGGATCTCGATGAACGAGACCTTGCCCTGGCCGCGCTTGGCCATCATGCGGCCGGCCACGGCGAACACCTGGGTCTCGGCCTCGAGCGACTCGGCCGAGCGCTCGGCGTAGCTGCCGCGCAGCTCCTCGGCCAGCACGTTGCGCCGGAAGGTGTTCGGGTAGGCGTTGCCCTTGGCGCGCAGCGCGGCGAGCTTCTCGCGCCGCTGCGTGATCAGGAAGTTCTCGTCCTGGGGCTTGTCGTCTTCGTTCGCCATTAGAGTCCCTGCTTCAGGCTGGCTTCGATGAACTTCTTGAGGTCGCCGTCGAGCACCCGCTCAGTGTCGGCGATTTCGACGCCGGTGCGCAGGTCCTTGATCCGCGACTGGTCCAGCACGTAGGAGCGGATCTGGTAGCCCCACTCGATGTCGGACTTGCCCTCTTCCTTCTTCTGCTTCTCGGCGTTGCGCTTCTCGATCTCGCGTTCGTAGAGCTTCGCCTTGAGCATCTTCATGGCGCGGTCGCGGTTCTGGTGCTGCGAGCGCTCGGTCTGGCAGGCCACCACGATGCCGCTCGGCCCGTGCGTGATGCGGATCGCCGATTCGGTCTTGTTGACGTGCTGGCCGCCGGCGCCGCCCGAGCGGTAGGTGTCCACCTTGAGGTCGGCCGGGTTGATCTCGATCTTGATGTCGTCGTCGACCTCGGGCGACACGAACACCGCCGCGAACGAGGTGTGCCGCCGCGCGTTGCTGTCGAACGGCGACTTGCGCACCAGCCGGTGCACGCCGATCTCGGTGCGCAGCCAGCCGTAGGCGTACGGGCCCTGCACGTAGAACGACGTGCCCTTGATGCCGGCCACTTCGCCGCGCGACTCGTCGAGGATCTCGGTCTTCCACCCCATGTCGGCGCAGAAGCGCAGGTACATGCGTAACAACATGGACGCCCAGTCCTGCGCCTCGGTGCCGCCGGTGCCGGACTGGATGTCGACGAAGGCATTGGCGCCGTCCATCTCGCCGGAGAACATGCGCTTGAATTCCATGTCGCCGGCGAGCTGGGCCAGCGAGGCGAGTTCACGCTGGATCTCGGCGGCGGTGCCGGCGTCGTTCTCGGCGGCGGCCAGCTCGAGCAGCTCGCCCGCGTCACGCAGGCCGGATTCGGCGCGGTCGAGCGGGCCGATCACGTCCGCGAGGCGCGCGCGTTCCTTGCCGAGGGCCTGGGCCTGCCCGGGCTTGTTCCAGATGTCCGGCCGTTCGAGTTCGGCGTCGACTTCCGCGAGGCGGTCCCGCTTGCCCGCGTAGTCAAAGATAGCCCCGCAGAGCGCTGAAGCGCTCACGCAGGGCGGCCATCTCGTTCTTGATTGACTGGGTATCCATGGGGGCGCGCAGTGTAGCGGAAAGGCCGGCTTCCTTGTGCCAAACCCCGGCAGCGATTACAGTTTTCCGGGCTGCATGGGCGCCAGAGCCACGACCACCGGGACACTCGCGAGGGCGGGAGAGCGTGTTGACGATGCGATGGGGTGTGCTGGCGCTGGCGCTGACTGCGGCTTGCCCGGCGGCGTGGTCGCAGGACGAGCCGGCGGAAGAGCCGGCCGACGAGTTTTCCGGCAACGATGGGACCGCGGGCTCCGCCAACGGCAACGACCGGCGATTCTATTTCTCGCCGATGGCGTCCTGGACCCTGGCCGACGACGACCGCCTCACCGACGACGCGCCCGGCGCCGCCGTGTCGCTCGGCCGGAAGATGACCGCGGGCCTGAACCTCGAGCTGACCGGCTTCGCCGGATCGATGGGCCGCGAGGACGAGACGCTGACCGGCGCATCGGTCGAACTCACCGGCTTTGGCGCCGCGGCGATGCTCTTCCCCTCGGCGACCTTCACGCAGCTGTACGCAATCCTGGCGCTGCACCGCGGCCGGGCCCGCGGCCACCCGACCACACCCGACCAGGCCGGCTTCGACTACACCTCGACCGTGTTCGACAGCGGCATCGGTTGGCTGTTCGACCTGCGGGACCGGCTCGGCTTCGAGTCGATGCTGCGCGCCGAGGTCCGCTACCGCATGGACTCGCACCACGAGGGCGCCGCCGGGGCCGGCGGCAAGGACGAGTTCTACGAGCCCGTCATCACCCTCGGCCTGCTGGTTCCGCTCGGCAGGCTGCCCGGCGAACCGGCGCCGCCGGGCGAGGACGTCCCGGTCGAAGCACAGGACGAAGCGCCGCCCGCGGACGCCGGGAGCGAGGCCCAGCCAGGCTGCCACGAGCCGGGGCCGGGCGAGGCCATCAGCCTCGAGGGCTGCGCGACCGGCGAGGCGGTGGTGCTCAGGGGCGTCAACTTCGAGACCGGCAGCTCGCGCCTGACCGCCGACGCCAAGGTGATCCTGAACCAGGTGGCCGACTCGCTGGCCGCGGCGCCGCACATCAGCGTCGAGATCGGCGGGCACACCGACGCGCAAGGCTCCGACTCCTTCACCCTGAAGCTGTCGGAGCGGCGCGCGCAGGCCGTGCGGGACTACCTGGCCTCGCGCGGCATCGATGCCGTGCGCCTGGCCGCGAAGGGCTACGGCGAAACGCAGCCGGTGGACAGCAACGAGACGGTCGACGGCCGCGAGCTCAATCGCCGCGTCGAGATGAAGGTCCTTGAGGGCGGCGGGGAGTAACGCGATGCATCGAGTCGAACAGGGCAACTTCAAGCACGAGGGCTACACCCTCGCCTACGAGATCCACGGGCCGGCGGACGGCGCGCCCGTGGTGCTGCTGCACGGCATCCTGCTCGACGCCGCGGTCAACCGCGACGTCGCGCTGCCGATGGCCGACGCCGGCTACCGCGTGATCCTGCTCGACCTGCTCGGCCACGGCCGCAGCGACCGCGCCGAGGCGACCG
>JBQTJQ010000168.1:0-10677 GCA_052386975.1 Gammaproteobacteria bacterium
AGGTCGACCTTGTGCTGGGCGACCTTGGCCGCCGCGGCCTGCTCGTCGGCCTCCTTGTAGAACAGCACGTGCTCGGTGCCCAGGAACGGGTGCAGCTCGGCCGAGAGCTTCGGCGCGTCGGCCAGGACCGCCACCTTGAACAGCGGCTGGCCCGTTCGCTCGAGTTCCTGCGCGACCGCTCGGCGCTGGGCTGGAACATCGCCTTCCCGGTGCTGATGGTCGCCGCCTTCGCGCTGGTGTTCTCCGGCCCGGGCCAGCCGCTGTTCAAAGTGGCGGTCCTGGCCGACGCGCCGAAGCTCTCGGCCGAGCTGCACCCGTTCCTCGGCACCGAGCACGTGCTGTTCTACAAGGAGGCCGACGAGCAGGCCGCGGCGGCCAAGGTCGCCCAGCACAAGGTCGACCTGCTGCTCGACCTGCGCGGCCAGCCGGGGCGCTACTGGATCAACACCGAGTCCGCCAAGGGCGAGACGCTCGAGAAGCTGCTGCTCGCCGCCGGCGGCCCGGCGCTCGAGCGCCAGCCGACCGCCGGGGCGCGCGTGCGCTACGTCGACTGGGTGGTGCCGGGCCTGCTCGGCATGAACATGATGTTCTCGTGCCTGTTCGGCATCGGCTACGTCATCGTGCGCTACCGCAAGAGCGGCTACCTGAAGCGCCTCAACGCGACGCCGCTGACGCCGCTCGAATTCCTGGTCGCGCAGCTGGTCTCGCGCCTCACGCTGACGGTGGTCATCACCGTGCTGTGCTTCATCGGCACCAATTTCTTCCTGCACTTCCGCATGGACGGCTCGTACTTCGACCTGTTCGTCGTCACGTTGCTCGGCGCCGTCAGCATGATCGCGATGGGGCTGATCGTGGCCGCGCGCGTCAGCAGCGAGGAGTTCGCCGGCGGGGTGCTGAACCTGCTGAGCTGGCCGATGATGGTGCTGTCCGGGGTGTTCTTCACGCTCGACGGCGCGCCGCGCGCGGTGCAGGTCGCCGGCGACCTGTTCCCGCTGACCCACCTGCTCAAGGCCGCGCGCGCGATCATGCTCGAGGGCGCCGGCCTGGCCGACGTCGCCTGGAACGTGGGCGCGATGGCCTTCATGGCGGTGCTGTTCCTCGGCCTCGGCGCCGCCATGTTCCGGTGGACGCAGGACTGAGGCGGGCCGCGCTCGCCGCGGCCCTCGCGGCGCCGCTGTCGGGCTGTTACTACGGCCACCTGCTCAAGGGCCAGGTCGCGCTGCTGTCGGCCCGAGAGCCGATCGACGAGCTCATCGCCAGCCCGACCACCGACGCCGTGCTGCGCGCCCGGCTCGAGCGCGCGCAGGACGCGCGCCGCTTCGCCAGCCGCGAGCTCAAGCTGCCCGACAACGGCAGCTACACCAGCTACGCCGACCTGGGCCGGCCTTACGCGGTGTGGAACGTGTTCGCGGCGCCGGAGCTGGCGCTCGAGCCGCACGAGTGGTGCTACCCGCTGCTCGGCTGCCTGGCCTATCGCGGTTTCTACGATGTGGAACGGGCGAAGCGGGAGGCGGCCGAGCTCGGCGAGGAAGGGCTCGACACCTTCGTCGCCGGCATCGGCGCCTACTCGACGCTCGGCTGGTTCGACGATCCGCTGCTGAACACCATGCGCGGCGAGGACGATGCGCTGGCCGGGACGATCTTCCACGAGCTCGCCCACCAGGTGGTCTTCGCCGACGGCGACACCGCGTTCAACGAGTCCTTCGCCACCTTCGTCGAGCAGGAAGGCCTGCGGCGCTATCTGGCGGCCGATCCGGCGCTGGCGCAGGCTGCGGCCCGGCGCCAGCAGCGCGAGGATGACTTCCTCGGGCTGATGATGTCCGCCCGCACGCGGCTCGAAGCGGTCTACCAGGGCGACGGGACCGCGGACGAGCGCCGCGCCGGCAAGCGCGAGGCGTTCGAACGGCTGCGCCAGGACTACGCGTCGCTCAGGGAGCAATGGGGCGGCGACGGCCGCTACGACGGCTGGCTTGCCGGCGAGCTCAACAACGCGCGGATGCTGCCGTTCGGGCTCTACAACCGCTGGGTGCCCGCGTTCGCCGCGTTGTTCGAGCGCGAGCTGCGGGACTGGCGCGCGTTCTACCGTGCCGCCGGCGAACTGGCGGAGCTGGAAGAGGCCGAGCGGCGCGAGCAGCTCGCGCGGCTGAACCGGTAGAGTACCCGCCCATGGACAGCAAAGAACTCGGCTTGGTGCTGGCGCGACAGCTGATCGGCGTCGAAGACCTGCACTACGGCCTGTGGGACCCCGACCTCGAGCTTTCGTTCGCGAACATCCGCACCGCCCAGCAGCGCTTCAACGAGCTGCTGCTGTCGCGCCTGCCGCAGCCGGCGGCGGGCGTGCGCGTGCTCGACGTCGGCTGCGGCACCGGCCACCTGCTGGGGCTGATGCTGGACCGCGGCTACGCCGCCGACGGCGTGGTGCCGGCGGCCGCGCTGGCCCGCATCGTGCGCGAGCGGATCGAGAGCCGCCCGGGGTCGCCGGCGCGAGTGTTCGAGTGCCGCTTCGAGGACCTGCCGGACGACCGCCGCGAGGCCTACGACGTGGTGCTGTTCAGCGAAAGCTTCCAGTACGTCGGGCTGGCGGATGCGCTGCCCCGCGTGCAGCGGCTGCTGCGTCCGGGCGGCATGCTGCTGATCTGCGACTTCTTCAAGACCGCGGCCCACGGCGACGGCGGGCCGGGCGACCGCAGCATGGGCGGCGGCCATCCGCTGGCCGCGTTCCACGAGGCCATGGCGCGGGCGCCGTTCGAGCCGCTCGAGGACCTCGACATCACCACGCGCATGAGCCCCAACCTCAAGCTGCTCAACGACCTGCTGATGCAGAAGGTCAAGCCGGCGACGCTGACGGTGGATCGCTTCCTCGAGGACAGCTACCCGAAGCTGTACTGGCTGGCGCGCAAGCTCATGCGTCGGCGCCTGGCCAAGGTCGAGCGCAAATACTTCTCGGGCCTGCGCAGCGCGGAAACCTTCGAGCGCTACAAGACCTACCACCTGCTGCGCTACCGCCTGAAGGCGGCCTGAGGATGCGCGCCTGATGCAGCTCCACAACACGCTCACCGGCCGCAAGGAACCTTTCGCGCCGGCCGACCCCAGGCGCGTGACGATGTACGTGTGTGGGCCGACGGTCTACTCCTACGCCCACATCGGCAACGCCCGGCCGGCGGTGGTGTTCGACGTGCTGGCGCGCGTGCTGCGGCGCAACTACGGCGCGGGCGCCGTTACCTACGCCCGCAACATCACCGACATCGACGACAAGATCAACGCGGCCGCGCAGAAGGAAGGCGTGGCGATCGACGTGATCACGCAGCGCTACGCCAAGGTCTACCACGAGGACATGGCCGCGCTGGGTATCGCGCCGCCGGACGCCGAGCCGCGCGTGACCGAGCACGTGCCGGCGATCATCGCGATGATCGAGAAGTTGATCGCTGCCGGCCACGCCTACGCGGCCGAGGGCCACGTGCTGTTCGACGTGCCGTCGTACGCCGGGTACGGGCAGCTCTCGAAGCGCGATCGCCGCGAGCTGCTGGCTGGCGCGCGCGTGGAAGTAGCGCCGTACAAGAAGGACCCTGGCGACTTCGTGCTGTGGAAACCCTCGACGCCTGACCTGCCGGGCTGGGATTCGCCCTGGGGCCGTGGGCGGCCGGGCTGGCACATCGAATGCTCGGCGATGAGCGAGAAGGTCCTCGGCGAAACCATCGACATCCACGGCGGCGGCACGGATCTCGTGTTCCCGCACCACGAGAACGAGCGCGCGCAGAGCGAGTGCGCGCACGGCCGCAAGGTGTTCGCGCGCTACTGGGTCCACAACGGCTTCCTGACCGTGAACAGCGAGAAGATGGCCAAGAGCGTCGGCAACGTGCTGCTGGTGCACGACCTGGTCAAGCAACATCCGGGCGAGGCGATCCGCCTCGCGTTGCTGAATGGGCACTACCGCCAGCCACTCGACTGGACCGACGAGACCGTGCCGAACGCGCGCAAGCAGCTCGACCGGCTCTACGGCGCGATGCGCGCTCTGGACTCCGTGAAAGCCGAGCCGGGAGTGAGGGCGCCGGCGGAGTTCGTCGAAGCGCTCGAGGACGACATCAACACGCCGCAGGCGCTGGCCGCTTTGTTCGAGCTCGCGCACGCGGCCAACACTGCGGGCGCGGGCGAGAAACCGAAGATCAAGGCGCAACTGATGGACGCGGCCGGGTTGCTCGGACTGCTGCAGCAGGCGCACGAGGCCTGGTTCAAGTGGACGCCGGCCGGGAAGGGCATCGACGCGGCGACGATCGAGAAGCTGATCGCCGAGCGCACCGCCGCGCGCAAGGCGAAGAACTACGCCGAAGGCGACCGCCTCAAGAAAACCCTGGCCGAGATGGGCGTGATCATCGAGGACACCTCGCAGGGCACGCGGTGGAAGGTGAACTAGGAGCCAACACCACCAAAGAACCCCGCGTGCCTACGCTCCTGGGGATGACACCCAGCAGGTGCGCGTGTGGTCGTCGACCACGCCGACGGCCTGCAGGTATGCGTAGATGATGGTGCTGCCGACGAAGCGAAAGCCGCGCTTCTTCAAATCCTTGCTGATCGCGTCCGACAACGGCGTGCTCGCCGGCACGCCTTTCAGTGAAGCCGGGCGGTTGACCACCGGCTGGTCATCCACGAAGCCCCAAAGATAGCGGCTGAACGAGCCGAACTCCTTCTGCACGGCGAGGAACGCCTTGGCATTGGAAATGGTCGAGGCGATCTTCAGGCGGTTGCGCACGATGCCGGGGTCTTTCATCAACGCCCGCGCCCGCGCCGGCGTGAAGCGCGCGACCTTGCGTGGATCGAAGCCGGCGAACGCCTTCCGGTACGTCTCGCGCTTGCGCAGGATGGTGATCCACGACAGCCCGGCCTGCGCGCCCTCGAGCGTCAGGAACTCGAACAGCATGCGGTCGTGGCGCACCGGCCGGCCCCAATACTTTTAGTTGTATTCGACGTAGAGTGGGTCGGTGCCGGCCCATCCGCACCGCGTCCTCATCGCGATCAGCGTCGACGGGCGACCAGCAGGCGCCACGGCATGTGGTCGCTGTCCTCGATCAGTTCGAAGCCGTTGTCGGCAAGCCACCGGGCATGATTGGTTTCTTGCCAGGCGGCCAGGAACGGCTCGTACACCCGGCCGGCCAGTGCGCGGAAGTACCAGCCGCGCCAGCCAAACCGTCGCCACAATGAGGTCAGCGAGCCCTGCAGATGACTGGCGGAAGGTTCGGCGATCACCAGCTTGGCACCGGGTTGCAGCAAGCGATGCAGCTCCTGCAGTGCCTGCGTCGCGTAACGCGGCGGGATTTCATGGAAGACAAAACAGGCGCCGGCGCCGTCGAACCGTCCGCTCGGCAAGCCGCTTTTTTCAATGACTCCTTGCACGCACTGCAGCCCCGGATAACGCCGCGCTGCGTGTTGCAGCAGGTAGGGCGACGGCTCCAGCGCCCAGACTTCCGGGATGCCGGCCGTTCGCATGGCGCCACCCAGGTGGCCGGCACCGGCGCCGATGTCCAGGACGCAGCGTGCGTCACGCAAATGGTCGGCAATGCAGGCCCGCGCGCGGGACATGCTGCCGAGCATGACTCTGTCAAAGCCGTTGGCATAGCCACAGCTGATCGATTTCGAGTAATTGCCGTTCGGCAGGTAATGGAACTCCTGCAACAAATAACGCGGCAGTTGCGCGCGTCCGGGCATGTCGCCTGGCAGCTCGACCCGCCGCTTCTTCTTGCTGATCATGGCCCGGCCAATCAGCCAGAAATGGGTCAGGTATTGCAGCCGGAGCCGATCCGGCCAGGTGTCCGGCAAGGCAAGTTGTGCCCAGTCGACGGGGGCGGCCGTGGCGGGCGTTGCTGGGGCAGTCACGGGGTGAATTCTAGGCGCTTGCCGTGCGGCTTGTGAACGACCGCCTTGCCGTCCCAGGCGATCTCGCCGTTGACCCACGTCGAGGCGATCGAGTGCGAGAACTCCTGGCCCTCGAACGGCGACCAGGCGCAGCGGTAGAGCAGGGACTCCTTCGTGACCAGGTGCGGCGTCTTCGGATCCACCAGCACCAGGTCGGCATAGGCGCCTTCGCGCACGTAGCCGCGGTCCTTCACGCCGAAGCGCTGCGCCGGCGCGTGGCACATGCGGTGCACCACGGTCTTGAGGTCCAGCTCCCCGCGCGTGACCAGTTCCAGCATCATCTGCAGCGAGTGCTGGATCACCGGCAGGCCCGACGGCGCCTTGAAGTAGCTCTGCGCCTTCTCTTCCGCCGTGTGCGGCGCGTGGTCGGTGGCGATCAGCGTGATGCGGCCGGTCTTCACCGCCTCGACCAGCGCCTTGCGGTCGGCCTCGGTCTTGATCGCCGGATTGCACTTGGCGCGATGGCCGAGCTTCTGGTACGCGGCCTCGTTCAAGAAAAGATGATGCACGCAGGCTTCCGCCGTGATGCGCGGATCGCCGGGCGTGAACAGCTCAAGTTCCTTCGCCGTCGTGAGATGCAGGACGTGCAGGTTGGCGCCGTGCTTGCGCGCCAGGCTGGTGGCGAGCTGGCTCGACTTGTAGCAGCACTCGACCGGGCGGATGTTCGGATGCTCGGCCGCCGGCACGTCCTCGCCGAACTGCTCGCGCGCCAGCGCCTCGAACGCCTTGATCATCGGCGTGTCTTCGCAATGCGTCGCCACCAGCAGCGCGCAGTGCCTGAAGATGTTCTCGAGCGTGGCCGGATCGTCCACCAGCATGTTGCCGGTCGAGGCGCCCATGAAAATCTTCACGCCGCAGGCATCGCCGGGCTTGAGCGCCTTGATCTCCTCGATGTTGTCGTTGGTCGCGCCGAAGTAGAACGCGTAGTTGGCGTGCGTGCGCCCGGCGGCGCTGGCGTACTTGGCCGTCAGCAGCTCGCGCGTCACCGTCTTGGGATCGGTGTTCGGCATGTCCATGAACGACGTGGTCCCGCCCGCGACCGCAGCCGCGGATTCAGAGGCGATGTCGCCCTTGGCCGGGAAGCCCGGATCGCGGAAGTGCACCTGGTCGTCGATCACGCCCGGCAGCAGCAGCTTGCCCTTGGCGTCGAGCACCTTGGTGCGCGCCGGCGCCGCGATGAACGGCGCGATCCTGGTGATGTGCTGGCCCTTGATCAGCACGTCGCCCTCGAACACCTTGCCTTCGTTGACGATCTTCGCCTGGCTGATCAGCACTTGAAGTCACCCCACTTGGACTGCACGACCGACAGCGCGACCACGCCGGCGGTTTCGGTGCGCAGCACGCGCGGCCCCAACGGCAGGCCGACGAAGCCGGCGAGGTCCGCCAGCTTCACTTCGACTTCGGACAATCCGCCTTCCGGCCCGACCAGCAGCACCACCGGCTGGTTCGCGCCGCGGCTCAGCGCGACCGGCGCGGCGGTGGGCGAAAGCATCAGCCGCAGCGCGTCGATGGCGCAGGTGGGCATCCAGTCGCGCAGGTCCTGCACCGGCGCCACGCGCGGCACCAGGGTCCGGCCCGACTGCTCGGCCGCCGCGATCGCCACGCCCTGCCAGTGCTCCTGCTTGCGCGTCCAGCGCTCGGCGTCGAGCCGCACCTGCACGTGGTCGGTCACCACCGGCTGGATCGCGCTCACGCCGAGCTCGACGGCCTTCTGGATGGTGTAGTCCATGCGCTCGCCCTTGGACACCGCCTGGGCCAGCGTGATCTGCAGCGAGGATTCGCGGCTGACCTCGCGCATCTCGTCGATGCGCACCGTCAGGTCGCGCTTGGCGATCGACTCGATGGTGCAGGCGTACTCGCCGCCGCGCCCGTTGAACAGGGTGACGGCGTCGCCCGGAATGCGGCGCAGCACGATGACGAGGTGGCGATAGGCCTCCTCCGGCAGCGAGGCGATCGTGCCGATCGGCAGGTCCATGTCCACGTAGATGCGCGGTTCACTCATGACGTGGCTTCGTTGATCGCGGCGATGGCGGTCTGGCTCATCAGCTTCACTTCTTCCCCGTTCAGGATATACGGCGGCATGAAATAGATGACGTCCCCGAGCGGGCGCAGCAGCACGCCTTTCTTGAGCCCGTGCTCGTAGACGCGCCGTCCCCGGCGCTCCTCGCGCGGGAAGGGCGTGCGCTTGCGCGCGTCCTTGGCCAGCTCGATGGCGACAATCATGCCCTGCTGGCGCACTTCGGAGACGTGCGGGTGCTTGAGCAGCTCGCCGACGCTCATCCACAACAGGTGGCCGAGGTCGCGGTTCTGCTGCATCCAGTTCTGCTTCTCGAAGATCTCCAGCGTGGCGAGCGCCGCGCTGCAGGCCAGCGCATTGCCGGTATAGCTGTGCGAGTGCAGGAAGGCCTTGCCGGACTTCCAGTCGTCGTAGAAGGCCTGGTAGATCCTCTCGGTCGCGAGCGTGACCGCCAGCGGCAGCGTGCCGCCGGTCAGTCCCTTGGACAGGCACATCAGGTCCGGCGACACGCCCGCCCACTCCATTGCGAACATCTTGCCGGTGCGGCCGAAGCCGGTGGCGATCTCGTCGGCAATCAGGTGCACGCCGTGCCTGTCGCAGGCTTCGCGCAGCATCCGTAGATACACGGGGTGGTACATGCGCATGCCGCCGGCGCACTGCACCAGCGGCTCGACGATGACCGCGCAGGTCTCCTTGGCGTGGCGCTCGAGCGCGACCTGCATGTGCACGAACTGTCGCCGCGAATAGTCCTCCCACGACTCGCCGCCGGAACGGTTGAAGCAGTCGGGCGAGGGCACGAAGATCGGCTTCATCAGCAGGTCGACGTACGGGTCGCGATAAAGACCCGTTCCGCCGACCGCCAGCGCGCCGAGCGTCTCGCCGTGGTAGCCGTTCTCCAGCGCGATGAAGCGGGTCTTGCCGGTCTGGCCGGCGTTGCGCCAGTAGTGGAAGGACATCTTGAGCGCGACTTCGACCGCGCTCGAACCGTTGTCGCTGTAGAAGCACTTGCCCAGGCCTTTCGGCGCGATCTGACACAGCTTTTCGGCCAGCGTGACCGCGCCTTCATGGGTGAACCCGGCCAGCAGCACGTGGTCGAGGCGGTCGAGCTGCTGCTTCATGCGCTCGACGATCAGCGGATGGCGGTGGCCGAACAGGTTGGTCCACCAGGAACTGATCGCATCGAGGTAGCGCTTGCCCTCGAAGTCCTCGAGCCAGGCGCCCTGCGCCGACTTGATCGGCACCGGCGGCAACTGCTCGTGGTCCTTCATCTGCGTGCACGGATGCCAGACACGCGCGAGTGAGCGCGCAGCCCACTCGGCGTTAGTCATGGCAAGGAAAAGAATGTTTCACACGAAGACACGAAGAACACAAAGAAATCATTGGCGGTTCTCCCTTTGTGCCCTTTGTGTCTTTGTGTGAAACGTCTTCTAAAGATTTTTCACCAGGACGAGCGAGTTGCGCTGGAAGTTGTAGAAGCGCTGCTTCTGCGCCGGCAGGTCCTCGATCTTGCCCTGGGCGAAGCCGCGCTCGACGAACCAGTGCGGCGCGGCGGTGGTCAAGCTGAAGAGTTTTTTCATGCCCCGCTTCTTCGCGTCGGCCTCGATGCGCTTGAGCAGCGTCGCGGCGCGGCCGTTGCCGCGGTACTCGGGATGCACCGCGACGCAGGCCAGCTCGGCGGTCTTCGAATCGGCGACCGGGAACAGCGCGGCGCAGGCAATCACCATGCCGTCGCGCACCATCACCGAGAAGTTGCCGATCTCCTGCTCGAGTTGCTCGCGCGGCCGCGGCACCAGCACGCCGGACTCCTCCAGCGGCCCGATCAGGGACAGGATCCCGCCGACGTCATCGATGCTGGCGTCGCGCATGGATTCGTAGTCGGCGTCGGCATAGAACATCAGGCCCTGGCCGTCACGCGTGTACAGGTCGCGCAGCAGCGCGCCGTCGCGGCCCATGAAGACCAGATGCACGCGCTTGACCCCGCCGCGCGCGGCGGTGGTCACCGACACCAGGCAGCCCCTGTCCTCCGGCGACAGCTCGTCGGCCTGGTCGCGCAGCATCACCTCGGCCTCGGCCACGGCCATCTGGCCGGCGTCGCCGGCCTTCTCGGCCAGCGGCCACTTGGCCGGGTCGGACGGCACCAGGAACATCAGCTTGTCGGCCGCCAGCGCTGCGGCCACCGCCGTGGCCACGTCCTCGGCGCGCAGGTTGAAGATCTCGCCGGTCGGCGAGTAGCCGATGGGCGAGATCAGGCAGATGCGGTCGGCCTCGAGGTTGGCCCTGATCGCGGCCACGTCCACCCGACGCACGTCGCCGGTGTACTGCATGTCCACGCCCTGGCGCACCCCGAGCGGCTTGCCGGTGATCCAGTTGCCGGAGGCGATCTTCAGGCGCGCGCCGCCCATCGACGTGCTGGCCAGCGAGGTGGACAGCGTGGCCTCGATCTCCATCTTCAGCCGGCCGATCGCGGCCATCACGCAGTCGAGGGTCTGGGCGTCGGTGACGCGCAGGTTGTCGACGTAGTCCGAGGTGATGTCGCGCACCGACAGCTCGCTGTCCACCTGCGGGCGGGCGCCGTGGACCAGCACCAGCTTGACCCCCAGGCTATGGAGCAGGGCGATGTCGTAGATCAGCTGGTCGAAGTCCGGGCGCTCCGCCGCCTCGCCGCCGAAAGCGATCACGAACACGCGGCCGTTGTGCTGGTGCACGTAGGGGGCGCTGCCGCGCAGGGCGGCGACGAAGTCGTTGTCCTTCAT
>JBQTJQ010000169.1:0-4983 GCA_052386975.1 Gammaproteobacteria bacterium
CCTCGGTGGTGGTTGAGGAAGACCGCGAGCGCCTGCGCGAGGCGATGACGCTGGCGCTGCGGAAGCTGGGGCCGCTCAACATCGATTTCCGGGTGCACGGAGACGATGGGCCGCGCTGGATCCACATCGAGGCCATCCCCAAGCGCAGCGCCGACCCGGCGGTGGCGGGCATCTGGAACGGCTATGCCGTGGACATCACCGGGCGCAAGCACCTCGAGGCCGACCTGGCCGCCTCGCAGGATGCGGCGACCGCGGCCAACCGCGCCAAGAGCGAGTTCCTGGCCAACATGAGCCACGAGATCCGCACGCCGATGAACGCCATCATCGGCCTGTCGCACCTGACCCTGAAGACCGACCTGGAGCCGCGCCAGCGCGACTACCTGACCAAGATTTCGGGCGCCGCGCAGTCGCTGCTGCGCATCGTCAACGACGTCCTCGACGTGTCGAAGATCGAGGCCGGCCAGCTGCAACTCGAGAGCATCCGCTTCAACGTCCACACGATCTTCGACGACCTCATCAGCATCGTCGGCCACCGCATCGCCGAGAAAGGGCTCGAGCTGCGCATGGACGTCGCGCCGGAGCTGCCGGCCCACGTCCTCGGCGACCCGCTGCGCGTGTCGCAGGTGCTGCTGAACCTGACCAACAACGCGGTCAAGTTCACGCCGCGCGGCCGCGTCTCGGTGCAGGCGCGCGTGCTCGAGCACGCCGGCGAGCGCGTGCGCGTGCGCTTCGCCATCGAGGACACCGGCGTCGGCCTGACCGGCGAGCAGGCGGCGCGGCTGTTCCGGCCGTTCGTGCAGGCCGACAGCTCGACCACGCGCCGCTTCGGCGGCACCGGCCTGGGCCTGTCGATCAGCAAGCGCCTGGTCGAGCTGATGGGCGGCGAGATCGGCGTCGACAGCACGCCGGGCAAGGGCAGCACGTTCTGGTTCATCGTGACGCTCACGCGCGCGCCGTTCGCCGAACAGGCGCCGGCGGCGGCCGGCGCGGCGGTGCCGTCGAACCTGGCGGGAGCGCGCGTGCTGCTGGCCGAGGACAACCCGGTCAACCAGCAGGTCACCGTGGAGCTGCTGCAGGGCGCCGGTGTGCGGGTCGACGTCGCCGCCAACGGCCAGCAGGCGCTGGCCGCCGTGCAGGAGCACGCCTACGACGCCGTGTTGATGGACGTGCAGATGCCGGTGATGGACGGGCTGCAGACCACGCGCGCGATCCGCGGCCTGGACGGCTGCGAGCGCCTGCCGATCATCGCGATGACCGCCAGCGTGATGGCGGGCGACCGTGACCGCTGCCTCGAGGCGGGCATGAGCGACCACGTCAGCAAGCCGATCGGCATCGAGCAGCTGATGGGCACGCTGGCGCGCTGGCTGCCGGCGCGGCGCGGGCGGGGTGCCGCAGCGCCGCCGGCGGCACTTCCGGTGGAGCGCACTGCGGCCGCGGCGGTGCCGGCAGTGGACGGGTTCAACGTCGCGGACGGCCTGCGCCGCCTGGGGGGAGACGCCGCGCTGTACCGCCGCTTGCTGCTGCAGTTCCACGAGCACTCGGCCGGCGCGGCCGGCGCGGTGCGCGCGGCGCTGGCGGCCGGTGACCGGGCGGCGGCCCGCGCGGAGGTGCACTCGCTCAAGGGCGCCGCCGCCACGCTGTCGGCCGACGAGCTTCACGCCGCGACGGTGCAGCTCGAAGCGGCGTTGCGGCGCGGCGCCGACTCGGTCGAGGCCGAGACCCGGGCGCTCGAAGCCGCCCATGCGCGCGCGATGGCGGGACTTGCCGGGCTGGCGCGCGACGCACCTATAATTTCGGCCCGGCGAGCGGGCGGCTCGCGCGGTTTGCGAGTACCCTGAGCGCGGGGAGATCACAGGAACGACATGGCCGACCAGGACCTGATCCGACCGACGGTGCTCGTCGTCGACGACACTCCGGAGAACATCCATGTCCTCAGTGGCGTGCTGCAGGACGAGTACGCCGTCCGCGTCGCCACCAGTGGCGAGCGCGCCCTGGCCGCGGCCCGCACCGACCCGCAGCCGGACCTGATCCTGCTGGACGTGAAGATGCCGGTGATGGATGGCTACGAGGTGTGCCGGCGCCTCAAGAACGACTTCCAGACCCAGCGCATCCCGGTGATCTTCGTGACCGGCATGGGCGAGACCGAGGACGAGGCGCGCGGGTTCGAGCTCGGCGCGGTCGACTACATCGTCAAGCCGGTCAGCCCGGCCGTGGTGCGGGCGCGCGTGCGCACCCACATCCAGCTGTACGACCAGAAGCGCCACCTGCTCGAGCTGGTGCAGACGCGCACGCGCGAGCTCGAGGACACGCGCCTGCAGATCATCCGCCGCCTCGGCCGTGCCGCCGAGTTCAAGGATGACGAGACCGGCTACCACGTCATCCGCATGAGCCATTACTGCCGGATGATGGCGCTGTCGGTCGGCATGCCGGACTACCGCGCGGAGACCCTGTTCAACGCGGCGCCGATGCACGACGTCGGCAAGATCGGCGTCCCGGACAGCATCCTCGAGAAGGCCGGTCCGCTGACGCCGGACGAGTGGTCCGTGGTGAAGCGCCACCCGGTGATCGGCGCCGGCATCATCGGCCGCCACAACAACGAGCTGCTGGAGATGGCGCGCGTGATCGCGCTGACCCACCACGAGCGCTGGGACGGCAGCGGCTATCCGCGTTCGCTGCGCGGCGAGGCAATCCCGCTGGTGGGCCGCATCGTCGCCGTTGCCGACGCCTTCGATGCCCTGACCAGCACGCGGCCCTACAAGCAGGCCTGGCCGGTCGAGGAAGCCGTGGCGCTGCTGCGGCGCGAGGCGGGGCGCCAGTTCGATCCGCGCCTGGTCCCCAAGTTCATCGACATGATGGCGCAGGTGCGCGACATCATGGCGCAGTACTCGGAGATTTCCGGCCGCCGCGCCATGGGCGCGTCGCAGCAGGCGGCGGTGCTGTAGGCCGGCAATCCTTTGCCGGCGGCATTGGAATGCCGCCCTACAGGGTTTTCTCGATCTCGCCAGCCCCGAGGCACTCCTCGCCTTCGTAGAGCACGGCGTACTGGCCGGGCGCGGCGGCGCGCTGCGGCTGGGCGAACTCGATGCGCACACGGCCGTCCGCCCGCGGGCTCGCGCGGCATTCCTGCAGCGCCTGGCGGTGGCGGATGCGCGCCCGCAGCGCGGCGGGCATGGGCTGCGGCCGCCGGATCCACTGGAATGGCGCGGTCACCAGCGCGCGGCTGGACAGGCGCGGGTGCGCTTCGTCCTGCGACACGACCAACGCCCGTCGCGCGGCGTCCTTGCCGATGACGTACCAGGGCTTTTCGGCCGCGCCACGACGGCCGCCGATGCGCAGCCCGCGGCGCTGGCCGAGCGTGAAGAACATCAGCCCGGGATGCTCGCCGAGCGCGCGGCCGCGCTCGTCCTCGATCGGGCCCGGCGCCGGCTGCAGGTAGCGCGCCAGGAACTCGCGCATCGGCCGCTCGCCGATGAAGCAGATGCCGGTGGAGTCGCGCTTAAGGGGGTTGGGCAGGCCGGCTTGCTGCCCGATGCGCCGGACCTCCGGCTTGGTCAGCCCGCCGACGGGGAATCGCACGCGCTCGAGATGGGCGCGCTCGACGGCGGCGAGGAAATAGGTCTGGTCCTTGTTGTGATCGGCGGCTTGCAGCAGCCGGGCGCCGTCGGCGGCGTGCTCGATGCGCGCGTAGTGCCCGGTGGCGATCCAGTCGGCGCCGAGCCGCAGCGCGTGCTCGCGGAACGGCTGGAACTTGACCTCCCGGTTGCACAGCACGTCGGGGTTCGGGGTCTTGCCGGCGGCGTAGTCGGCGAGGAAGCGCTCGAACACGCGGGCGCGGTACTCCTTCGAGAAGTCGGCGCGGTGCAGCGGGATGTCGAGTTCCTCGCAGACCGCCCGCGCGTCCTGGTAGTCCTGCGCCGCCGTGCAGTAGCCTTCCTCGTCTTCGGTCCAGTTGACCATGTAGAGGCCGGACACGCGGTAGCCCTGTTCCTTGAGCAGGTACGCGGACACGGCGGAATCCACGCCGCCGGACAACCCGACGACGACGTGCTGGCTAGCGTTCATGGCGCGTCATTGTATGAGCGAGCCTCGAAGGAGCGGGCCGGGGGCCTGGCTCCGCGAATGGCTCGCCTCGTCGCCGCCCCACGGCGAGGCGAGACATGGCGAGCCGAGCAGCGCGCCATCGAGCGAGCCAGCGCGCCGGGGCTGTAGCGGACTGACACAATGACTGTCCGCCCGGCGCGCCGAGCCGGGCACACCGGTCCCGAGAACAGCAGCGGGCTAGAGGTGGCCGATGAGAGACAGTGGATGGTGCTGGCCGGCGAGGGCGTCGTCGATGCAGCGCTGCACCATCGGGCTGCGATGGCGCGCCTGCTCGCGCCTGAGCTCGTCCGGCGCCAGCCACACCGCGCGCGCGATGCCGGGATCGAGCGCGCGGTCGGGATGGTGGCGTAGCGGGCGGGCGAGGTAGGCGAAACGCAGGAAGCCGTAACCGAGCTCGGGCGGCTCGTACTCGTAGATGCCGAGCAGGGCGGTGGGTTCGATGTCCCAGCCGGTCTCCTCGAGCGCCTCGCGTTTCACCGCTTCGAGCAGCGTCTCGCCGGCTTCCCAGTGCCCGGCCGGCTGGTTGAGGACGGTGCGGCCGCCGACGCTTTCCTCGACGAACAGGAACTCCTTGTTGCGGGGGCCGTCGCGTGCCACGACGGCCGCGACGGTGATGTGCGCCTCCCTCACGGCAGGACGCCTTTGCGGCGCAGCTGGTGCCAGCCCTGGGCGTCGGCCGGCCCGAGCGACTGCACCAGCGTCACCAGCTGCGCGGCCGCGGCCGGCCGCGGCCGCCACGGCCGGGCGAGCGCGGAATAGCGCCTGGCGCCCCGCGGCGCCGGGGCCCCCCCCACAAAGAGGTACGGGTCGGGGCGGAAAGCGGCGGCCGCCCCCCCCGCCGCAACCACCCCGCCCGGCCCAGGGGAGCCCGCGAGGCGCAGC
>JBQTJQ010000170.1:0-2397 GCA_052386975.1 Gammaproteobacteria bacterium
ACCCCGCGGTGAGGTTGCGCCTTCTTAGAGCAGCCCATTGGTGTTCGTGAGAGCTCATCCTGAGTGACTCTAACGCCCGCGCTCAGCCGAGCCGAGCGAACGAAGTGAGCGAGGGAAGCCGAGCCCGCAGGGCGAGGCCTTCGGCTGGAGCGCGTTGTTGGGCATCACTCGGCAAACCCAGACTTCAGGTATCCGTCGCGCGCGCTGCGTTCAAAGTTCGCGATAGCAGTTTGTAGATTTAGGTCCGTACCAAAGCGGTTGATCACCCAATGCAGTTGTGTTTCGGCTCTCTGTGCGAAATAGGCAAAGCAGACGCCGGTTGTTCTGGTGTTCGGGAAAAAGACCGCGACATACCCATAGTTGTTGCCTTCACGTTTGCTCTGAGCTTTGATTGTTGGCTTTTCCCAATTACACGTTGTAGTCGGCTCAACGACTCGGATGCGAGCCTCAACATAGGCGCGTCCTGCGTCGATAATGAGCTGCCGGTCGTAGGCCGGCTCTGGAGTTGGGGGCTCCGCTACGGCTTCTGCCACCAACCCAAGGATTGCCATGGCTGCGAGAAGTAGTTTCACGAAGTCTCCTTGAGTGATGCCCAACGCTGATTAGGCCGCAAGGCAGGGCATCTACCCGCGCCGATAAGCATCTGTGAGTACATGTAAGTCCTCGGTTTCCGGCGACTGTATATCTACGGGTGGATGTTAGCTGACGATACGCCGGTCCAGCCCCATTGCGTAAACCGTGCCGAGCGGCAGCTCCCACAGCTTGCGCTCCTGGTTCCAGCGCGCGCCGGCATTCTTGGCCGCGACGCGCAGATCAGCCTCGTCATAGTTGATCCGCACCAACACGCGCTCATTGGGGCTGCGGTCGGCCTGCACGCGCGGGATCCAGGGGATCTGCTCTACGACCAGTTCGATCGTCTTGAACCGCAACCGGCGCTCCTCGTCGTAGCGGTAGCGCACGGCGACCAGGCGTCCGCCGTACTTGGCGACGAGCTTCTTGGTGCCGTTCTGCCCCGGCCTGAGTGTCAGCCGTGTTTTCATTGTCCGCCCATTGTTCGGGGTGATCCCGAAATAGGCAAAACCGGAGCTGGCCGGCGCGCCGGCTCAGGGCGGCAGCGCCACCGCCAGCCCGATGGCGCGCTGGCACTTGTCGCTGAGGAACTCGGCCTTGCGCCGGAGCACGCTGTCGCCGCGGCGGCTGGCGAGGTTGGCCACGTCGCGCGGCGCCAGCACCAGCCAGGCGAACAGTTCGGCGCGGTCCTCGTGCGGGTAGGTCTCGCCATACGCGGTGGCAAAGCCCTGCTTGCCGCTGCCGAGCGGGGTCTGGCGCAACAGCCCCGGATACTGGTTCGAGTAGCCGCCGCCGAACTGGCTGATCCACTCGGAATCGCTGATGCCGCCGGAGCGGAACTCGAGCAGGTGGTACAGCTCGTGCAGCGTGCGGTGCTGCACCGAGGCGGAGTCGCCGGAGCCGTCGAGCACCAGCAGCCGGTGCGGCGCGACGGGGATGCCGCCGATGCTCCTGCCGGACTCGGTCAGGCCGCTGCACACCACGACGTAGCGCAGGCCCAGGCGGCGCAGCGCGGCGTCGGGCAGGTTCGAAAGGGCGGTGGCGGCGGTGTTCGCGGCGTCCGTCGCGTCGCTGCGGCTCATGCCGCCGCAGACGTACACGCCCTCGCTGGGCCGCGTGTCTTTCTCGACGTGGCCGAAGTACACGCCGAGCGACGCCAGCCGGGAATCCGGCCCCGCCAGCACGCGCAACCCGTCGAACTCGGTTTCGCGCGCGGCCTGGGATTCGTCGGGCGCCTGCGCCAGCGCCAGCGCCGGTGCCAGCGACAGCAGCGCGAGGCAGAGCAGTGCGGCGGCGCGGGCGTTCACTTGACCGGCACCGGCTCGACGTCTGGTTCGGGTTCGAGGCGGCGCGCGATCAGCGCGTACACCGTGGGGATCACGAACAGCGTGAACAGCGTGCCGACCAGCAGGCCGCCGACGATGACCGCGCCGATCTGGCGGCGGCTCTCGGCGCCGGCGCCATCGGCCATCGCCAGCGGCAGCGCGCCGAGCACCATGGCGCCGGTGGTCATCAGGATCGGCCGCAGGCGCATGGTGGCGGCTTCGACCACGGCGTCGTACTTGTCGCGCCCGGCGAGCTGCAGCTGGTTGCCGAACTCGACGATCAGGATGCCGTGCTTGGTGATCAGGCCGATCAGCGTGATGATGCCGATGCGGCTGTAGATGTTCCAGGTGCCGCTGATCTCCGACACCGGCGGCCCCATGAGCTTGAGCGCGAGGAAGGCGCCGGCCATCGCGAACGGCACGGTCAGCATGATGATCAGGGGCGACACGAAGCTCTCGAACTGCGCCGCCAGCACCAGGTAGATGAAGATCAGCGCCAGCG
>JBQTJQ010000171.1:0-1530 GCA_052386975.1 Gammaproteobacteria bacterium
TTTGCAGACGGCGCACAGGCTACCATCCGCGAAAGGAGTTACACTTGAAAGACTCACTCGGGCACAAGCGCTGGATCGCCCTGTACCTGATCTGCACCGGCGTGCTGATGATAGTGCTCGAAACGACCGTCGTGGTGGTCGCGCTGCCCACGATCCAGGCCGACCTCGCCTTCTCCGGCAGCTCGCTGGTGTGGGTGCTCAACGCCTACATGCTGACCTTCGGCGGCTTCCTGCTGCTCGGCGGCCGCCTCGGCGACCTCTACGGCAACCGCCGCTGGTTCCTGCTCGGGCTGACGCTGTTCACCGGCGCCTCGCTGGTGTGCGGCCTGTCCGATTCGCCGGTCACGCTGGTGGCCGCGCGCGCGGTGCAGGGACTGGGCGGCGCGGTGGTCACCGCCGTCGCGCTGGCGCTGATCATGAATTTGTTCACCGAGCCGGCCGAGCGCGCGCAGGCCATGGGCATTTATGGTTTTGTCTGCGCCGCCGGCGGCAGCATCGGCGAGGTGCTCGGCGGCTTTCTCACCAACTGGCTGGGCTGGGAGTCCATCTTCCTGGTCAACCTGCCGATCGGCATCGCCGTATATATAGGCTGCGTGAGGCTGCTGCCGGCCGACACCGCCGGAACGGCGCCGCGCAAGCTCGACGTCGCCGGCGCCGTGACCGTGACGCTCGGCCTGATGCTGGCGGTGTACGCGATCGTGGACGGCAACACCACCGGCTGGACCTCGGTTCAGACCCTCAGCCTGTTCGGCGTCGCGACCGCGCTGCTGGCGGCCTTCCTCGTCATCGAGGCGCGCGTCGCCGACCCGCTGATGCCGCTGCGCCTGTTCCGCCTGCGCAACGTGTCGATCGCCAACATCGTCGGCGTGCTGTGGGCCGCCGGCATGTTCGCCTGGTTCGTGATCAGCGCGCTGTACCTGCAGCACATCCTCGGCTACAACCCGTTCCAGGTCGGCCTCGCCTTCCTGCCGGCCGACGTGATCATGGCGATTTTCTCCGTGGGCCTGTCCGCGAAGCTGGTCATGCGCTACGGCATCCGCACGCCGCTGTGGATCGGCCTGGCCATCGCCGCGGCCGGCCTGGCCTGGCTGGCGCGCGCGCCGCTCGACGGCACCTTCGTCTACGACGTGCTGCCGAGCATGGTGCTGCTCGGTCTCGGCGCCGGCATGGCCTTCAACCCGGTGCTGCTGGCGGCGATGAACGACGTTTCACCGGAAGAATCCGGCCTGGCCTCGGGCGTGGTCAACACGTCCTTCATGATGGGCGGCGCGCTGGGCCTCGCGGTGCTGGCGAGCCTGTCGGAGGCTCGCACCCAGGCGCTTACCGAGGCCGGCGTCGAAACGCTGGCGGCGCTGAACGGCGGCTACCAGCTCACCTTCCTGCTCGGCGCGATCATCACCGCCGCCGGCGCGCTGGTCGCCGCCCTGTGGCTGCGGCCGCGGCTCGCCCCGCCCGGCGAATCGGTGCCCGAGCCCGGGTGATGGCGTGAGCCGCGCGCTGGCCGGGGGCGCGGCGCTGCTGCTGGCCGCG
>JBQTJQ010000172.1:0-6091 GCA_052386975.1 Gammaproteobacteria bacterium
GTCGAGGCCGAGGCGGCCGGGCACTTCCGCACCTACCGCTTCGACCTGCTCGCTTCATCCCTTTACCACTTCGCCTGGAACGAGTACTGCGACTGGTACCTCGAACTGGCCAAGCCGGCGCTGCAGAACGGCGACACGCTGGCCCAGCGCGGCACGCGCCGCACGCTGGTGCGCGTGCTCGAGACGCTGCTGCGCCTGCTGCACCCGCTGATGCCGTTCGTGACCGAGGACATCTGGCAGCGCGTGGCGAAACTGGCCGGCCGCGACGGGCCGACGCTGATGACCCAGCCCTGGCCGCTGCCGGAGCCGAAGAAGATCGACGACCACGCCGAGGCCGACATCGCCTGGCTGCAGGCCCTGGTGCTCGGCGTGCGCCAGATCCGCGGCGAGATGGACCTGTCGCCGGCCAGGCCGCTGCCGATCCTGCTGCAGAACGCCGCGCAGTCCGACGTCGACCGCATGGCGCGGCTCAGGCACTTCGTCGCCTTCCTCGCCCGCATCGAGGAGCCTTACTTCCTCGAGGCCAGCGAGCAAGCGCCGCAGTCGGCGGTGGCGCTGCTGGGCGAAATGAAAATCCTGGTGCCGATGGCGGGCCTGATCGACCGGGACGCCGAGCTGGCGCGCCTGGGCAAGCAGACCGCGCGCTGCCAGCAGGAAATCCAGGGCCTCGAGGAGCGCATCAACAACCCGAACTTCGGCAAGGCGCCGGCGCACATCCAGGACGGGGCGAGGACCCAGCTCGAGCTCAAGCAGAAAGAGCTCGCGGCGCTGAAGAAGCAACTGGAGCTGATCGAAACCCTGTAGGGCGGCATTCCATGCCGCCGTCGGCAACGGCTTGCCGGCCTACGCCGTGGGCGCGGCCTCCGCGGCCGCCGCGTTCGGCGCCGCCGGCAGCGAGGCGCGCAGCGCCTCGAGGTCCACGGCCAGCTCCTCGGCCGACTGGTAGCGCTGCTTCGGATCCTTGGCCAGGCAGCGCGCCAGGATCACGTCGAGCTGGATCGGCAATTCCGGGTTGAGGTCGCGCACCGGCGGGTGCTGAGCGTGGACCACCTTGTACGCCACCGCGGTGAAGGTATCGCCGGCGAAAGGCTTCTCGCCCGCGCTGAGCGTGTACAGCACCGAGCCCAGCGAGAAGATGTCGGAGCGGGCATCCACGCCGGAGCCGGTGCATTGCTCCGGCGACATGAAGGCCGGCGTGCCCATGACCTGGCCGGCGATGGTCATCGAGGTGCCCTCGAGCTTGGCGATGCCGAAGTCGCTGAGCTTGGCCTGGCCGGCCTTGGTGACCATGATGTTGGCGGGCTTCACGTCGCGGTGGACGATGCCGTGGGCGTGGGCGTAGGCCAGCGCGTGCGCCACCTGGCCAACCAGCTCGAGCAGGCGGCCCAGCGGCACGTGCTCGTCGATCATCAGGCGGTCCAGCGTCGTGCCCTCGACGAACTCCAGCACCAGGCAGGGCCGCCCGGCCTCGTCGTCGGTGACGTCGTGCACGGCGACGATGTTGGGGTGGTTGAGGCGCCCGGCCGACTTGGCCTCGACCAGGAAACGGGCGCGGTACTGCTCCAGCTCGGTGCCCTGGCCGGCCGCGGACAGCGTCTTGATCGCGACGATGCGCCCGATCTTCGGGTCCTGCGCCTTGTAGACCACGCCCATCGCGCCGTGGCCGAGCTCGTGCAGGATCTCGTAACGGCTGATGCGCGTCATCATCGCGCCCGGCTCGGCCGATCCCGCCACCGTGCCTCCCGGCCGGAACGCGGTGCCGGTCGCGGGCAGCGGGCCGGTGCCCTTGATGACCGTCGAGGTGACGCTGTGGGCCCCGGTCAGGCCGGTCGGCACGCGCTTGGGGGGCGCGAACGCGCGCTCGATCAGGTCCTCGACCAGCAGGCGCAGCAGGATCAGGCCGATGGCGACGCCCGGCAGCAGCAGCGCGCGGACTTCACGCGACCAGGTGAGTCCCACGCTCTCGACCAGGTCGCTCAGCACCGGGTCCCAGGAGCGCACCAGCGCGCGGAACAGCGGCGCCGCCTGCAGCGCCGGTATGTATTCGACCAGGGCGCGGACCAGCAGCAGGGCGACGACCAGCAGGAACACCGTGCGCACCATCCAGCGCACGGTCGAGAGAAATTTCATGGCGCGTAGTATGCCGCGCCGACGGCCTTCAAGCCTGTCCGCGCGCCGTCAGCGCCAGTGGTAGTTGAAGCTCAGGCTGGCGCGCTCGCGCGCGGTGCCGCCGGCCGGCACTTCGTGGCGCAGCCAGCTCTCGAACAGGATCACGCGCCCGGCCCGGGCCGGGTACTCGACGTGGGCGCGCAGCTCGCGCGGGGCCGTGGCGCGGCGCATCGGCGCGGCCATGAACCGCGACAGGCGCGGATCCTCGAACTTGAGCCCGGCGCTGCCGGCCGGGACGCTCACGTAATAGGTCCCGCTGACCACCGCCTGCGGGTGCAGGTGCAGGCTGTGCGCGCTGCCCCGCCCCATCAGGTTGGCCCAGCAGTCGGTCATCTCGAGCCGCTCGCCGCGCAGGTCCCAATGCAGCGCGCGGGCAAAGGCGGCGACGTGCCGGTCGAGGCGCTCGCGCAGCGCGATGAAGGTGGACGACAGCCGGTGCAGCTGGTCGAGCGAGCCGTAGCTGGTGTAGCCGCCGGGATAGTTGCGGGCCGACCAGCGCCGGCCGTCCGCGTCGTGCTCGCGGACCTTGCGGCACTCGGCCAGCAGCTCACGGTTGAGCCTGCCGGTGGCGCCGCCGAGCGGCGCCACGTACACCAGCGTCGGGAAGAGCGCGGCGGTGCGCGTCAGGCGGCCTGGACCGGGATGGTGTTGGCGGTGCGGACGATGCGGTTGCGCTCGTCCAGGTAGATCAGGCGCGGCTTGAACACGCGCGCCGCCGCCGCTTCCAGCTGGCAGTAGGTGGCGATGATCACGCGGTCGCCGACGCGGGCCTTGTGGGCCGCGGCGCCATTGACCGAGATGATCCCCGAGCCGGCCTCGGCGCGGATAGCGTAGGTGGTGAAGCGCTCGCCGTTGGTGATGTTGTAGATCTGGATCTGCTCGAACTCGAGGATGCCGGCGGCGTCCAGCAGCCGGGAATCGATGGCGCAGGAGCCGTCGTAGTCGAGCTCGGCGTGCGTTACGCAGCCGCGATGCAGCTTGGACTTCAGCAGAGTGACGTTCATGGTGTCCTCAGGGGCTTCTGATCCGGGCGGCCCAAGTAGGCATGCGCCTTTAGATCAATGGTTTACAGCAATACGGGCGGCCCACTGAGGCATTCACCCGGCCCTCCGCAATCGGAGCCGCGGAGGCTGTGGCGGAAATTTTAACAAAGGGACTCCATGCACTGCAATGAAGCAGGCGCGCACCGACCGGGCTTTCCGCCGCCCCCGGATTGGGAGCAGAATCGCCCTTCCAGCGATAAAAACCAAGGCTGCGAAATGGCCCTGACCACCGCCGACATCCGCAATCTGGTGCTCATCGGCCACGCCGGCGCCGGCAAGACGCTGCTCGCGGAGGCCCTGCTGTACAAGGCCGGGGCGATCAAGGCCATGGGCGAGCTGGCGCGCGGCACCACGGTCTGCGACTTCGACCCCCTCGAGAAGGAATTCCAGCACTCGCTCGACCCGGCGGTGTGCCACTTCGACGCCCAGGGCAAGCACGTCAACCTGATCGACACCCCCGGCTACCCCGACCTGCTCGGCCGCTCGATGAGCGTGCTGGCGGCGGCCGAGACCGCGGTGGTGGTGATGAGCGCGGTGTCCGGCATCGAGATGGCGACGCGGCGCATGTGGGACGCCAGCGCCCGCCAGCGCCTGTGCCGCGTCATCGTCATCAACAAGCTCGACACCGGCGGCGCCGGCCTGCCGCAGCTGCTCGAGCAGGTGCGCCAGGAGTTCGGCAAGGAATGCCTGCCGATCAACCTGCCCGCCGAAGGCGGCGCCAGGGTCATCGACTGCTTCTTCTCGGCCGACGGGCCGAACACCGATTTCTCCAGCGTGAAGGACGCCCACCGCGCCATCATCGAGCAGGTGGTCGAGGTCGACGAGCAGCTGATGGAGAAGTACCTCGAGGATTCCGACTCGGTCACGCCCGAGCAGCTGCACGACACCTTCGAGAAGGCGCTGCGCGAGGGCCACCTGGTGCCGATCTGCTTCGCCTCGGCCCAGTCCGGCGCGGGACTCGACGCCCTGATCGACCTGGCGGTGAAGCTGCTGCCCAATCCGCAGGAAGGCAACCCGCCGCCGTTCATGAAAGGCGAAGGCGACCAGGCGCAGCCAGTGTCCGTGGTCCCAGGCCCCGGTGGTCATGCGGTCGCGCACGTGTTCCGCGTGACCATCGACCCCTACGTCGGCCGGCTCGGCATCTTCCGCGTGCACCAGGGCACGCTGCGCGCCGGCAACCTGTTCGTCGGCGACGCGCGCAAATCCATCAAGGTGGCCCACGTCCACCGCCTGCAGGGCAAGGACACCAGCGAGATCGGCTCGCTGGTCGCCGGCGACATCGGCGCCATCGCCAAGATCGACGAGCTGCACTACGACGCCGTGCTGCACGACTCGCACGACGAGGACCACCACCACCTGACGTCGGTGGCGCTGCCGATCTCGATGCTCGGCATGGCGCTGGAGCCGCTCAAGCACGGCGACGAGCAGAAGATCTCGGCCGCGCTGCACAAGCTGCTGGCCGAAGACCCCAGCGTGCGCATCGAGCACAGCCCGGCGGTGAACGAGACCGTGCTCTACGGCCAGGGCGAGATGCACGTGCGCGTGGTGCTGGAAAAGATGAAGCGCGCCTACCACGCCGAGTTCAACACCCGGCCGCCGCGCGTGCCGTTCCGCGAGACCATCCTGCAGCGCGCCGAGGGCCACCACCGCCACAAGAAACAGACCGGCGGCGCCGGCCAGTTCGGCGAGGTCTATCTCAGGGTCGAGCCGCGGCCGCGCGGCCCCGGCTTCGAGTTCGTGGACGAGGTGGTCGGCGGCGCGATCCCGAACCAGTTCATCCCGGCGGTCGAGAAAGGCGTGCGCCAGGTGCTCGAGCAGGGCGCGATCTCGGGCTTCCCGATCCACGACGTGCGCGTGATCCTGTACGACGGCAAGACCCACCC
Source organism: Gammaproteobacteria bacterium (assembly GCA_052386975.1). GTDB lineage: Bacteria > Pseudomonadota > Gammaproteobacteria > Nevskiales > Nevskiaceae > JACPFV01. The sequence goes on from JBQTJQ010000172.1 coordinate 5,096, forward strand.
GGTGGACGGCAAGGAAGTGGCCTTCGTCAGCGCCGGCCGCAAGGCCTTCCTCGACGCGGTGGCCAAGGCGCGGCCGATCGTGCTCGAGCCGATCATGAACGTGATGATCAACGCGCCGGCCAACTCGATCGGCAACATCACCGGCGACCTGTCAGGCATGCGCGGGCGCATCAGCAACCAGTCCATGCTCGGGCAGACCCAGGCACTGATCGAGGCCCAGGCGCCGCTGGTCGAGCTGCGCGACTACCACCACAAGCTCAAGTCCCAGACCGCCGGCGAGGGCAGCTTCACGCTCGAGTTCAGCCACTACGAGGCGGTGCCGCCGCGCCTGCAGAACGAGCTGGTCACCACCTTCGGCAAGCGCAAGCAGGAAGAAGTCGACTGACAAAAAGGGGACAGAACTATTTTTTCGTCCCGTCTGAGGGCCCGTCACGGCCCGAGAGAAAAATAGTTCTGTCCCCTTTTTTGGCTAGACGCGGATCTGGACGTTGTCGATCAGCCGCGTGGTGCCCATGAACGCGGCGGTCAGCACCACGAAGTGGCGCGTCTTCTCGTCGGGCGCCGACAGGTCGGCGGCGCGCACCTCGAGGTACTGCGGGTTGAAGTGCGCCTTGACCAGCCGCGCCTGCCCTTCCTGTGAAAGCATGACGTAGTCGCGCCGGCCGGACGCAAGCTCGCCGGCCACCCACTGCAGCGTCTCGTGCATCTTCGCCGAGCGCTTGCGCTCCTCCGGCGACAGGTACTGGTTGCGCGAGCTCATCGCCAGGCCGTCGGCCTCGCGCAGCGTCGGCGCGCCGACCACGCGGACCGGCAGCCCGAGGTCGGACACCATCTGCCGGATCACCGCGAGCTGCTGGTAATCCTTCTCGCCGAACACGGCGACGTCGGGCGCCACCTGTGTGAAGAGCTTGCAGCACACGGTCGCCACCCCGCCGAAGAAATGCGGGCGGAAATCGCTCTCCAAGCCCTCGGCGGCACCCGCCGGCGTGATGCGGG
>JBQTJQ010000173.1:0-13374 GCA_052386975.1 Gammaproteobacteria bacterium
TCCGCCCTCGGTGCGGTCGACGCGGCCAGCGTCGCCGGGTCGTCGATGCCGAGCGCGGCGTTGCACACGCCGGCGGTGACCAGCCCGGCGAGCAGCGTGCCCCAGAACGTCGCGCGCGCGACGTTGCGCGCCGGATCCTCGACCTTGGCCGCCGCCGCCGCGGCGGGCTCGAGGCCCAGCATCGCCCACAGCGCCAGCGCCGCGGCGGTGCTGGCGGCGTGCGGCAGCGACTGGTCGGTCGGGTTGAACGGCTCGAAGTGGGACAGGTTGAAATGCGCGAGGCCCATCAGGATCAGCACCACCAGCGGCGCGATCTTGAGGATCACGGTCACGAGCTGGACACCGCCGGCACTGCGCACGCTGTGCAGGTTCACCGCGGTCAGGATCCACAGCAGGGCGATGCCGGTGGCGGCCGCCAGCACGCGCGACTCGGCCAGCACCGGGAACAGGTGCGACAGGTAGCTGACCGTGGCGATGGCCAGCGCCGAGGTCGTGATCCAGATCGAGATCCAGTACGACCACGCCACCAGGAAGCCGGCGAAGTCGCCGAAGGCGAGCGAGGTGTACTCGTAGATGCCGCTGCCGACGGTGCGCGTACGCGCGAGCCAGGCGAACGTGAGCGCCAGCAGGATCGCGCCGCCGGCCGTGAAGAACCAGGCCAGCGCGCTGGCGCCACCGTACGGCGCCATCGTCGCCGGCAGCAGGAAGATGCCGGAGCCGATCATGCTGCCGATCACCAGCGCGGTGGCCATCGGCAGCGACAGCAGTTTCTTGTCGTTCAAGCGGATCCCCTGGTGCGTGTCATTCCGAGCAAAGCGAGGAATCTTGCCGTTCAAAGCAGGATCCCTCGGCGCTACGCGCCTCGGGATGACACCTTACGCGAGCGCCGCCCGATATGCCTCGCGCAGCAGGTCGTGGAAGTGCTTCACGCCGGATTCCCGCTTCGGGCACAGCCGGCCGGTCTCGTAGCTGCCGGAGGCCAGCCCCTTCTGCACCGCCGCGCAGATCGCGGCGTCCTCGGCCTGCACTTCGTCGCTGAATTTCTGGTCCTGCTCGCGGCGGCGCAGCTCCTCGGCGTCGGCCGCATTCGCAGGATAGTAGTAGTCGAAGTCGATGCGGCAGCGGTCCACGCCCAGCGGCAAGACCCGGTTCGTCTGCAACCGCCCGGGGAGGCAATTGAGCATCGTGTTGGGGTAGACGAAGTAGTAATACGCCCCGCCCTGACCGTAAAAATTGCCGGCGTCCTCGATCGGCGAGTGCTGCAGCGAGTGCCACTTCGACAGCGTGGTCGCATAGCTGCGGTAGTCGAGCATCTTGTTCAGCACGGGATGGATGTGCGGGAGGTGGTAGCCCTCCAGGTAATTGTCGACGTACACCTTCCAGTTGCAGTCGAGCTCGTAGCTCACGCGCCGGTCGAACTTGAGCGGCTTGCCGAAGGTGCCGGTGGCCTGCCCGGCGATGCCGGACAGCACCTCCGCGAGCGGCGGCACGTCGTGCGCCAGCGCGCCGAACACCAGTGACTGCCAGGTCGCGGCGGTAGCCTGCGGCAGGCAGATCTTCGACACGTCGAAGTCCTGCGCCGCCTGCATTTCCGGCGCGCTGCGCAGCTGCCCGGCCAGCGTGTAGGTCCAGCCGTGGTACTTGCAGTGCAGCGCGCGCGCGCCGCGGCCGTCCTTCAGCGCCAGCGGCCCGCCGCGATGCCGGCAGACATTATGGAAGGCGCGCAGCGTGCCGTCGGCGTCGCGCACCAGGATCACCGGCGTGGCGCCGAACTCGGTCACCGCGTGGTCGCCGGCGCCGGAGAGCGCATCGACCGGGGCGGCCAGCTGCCAGCTGCGGCCGAACACGGCGCGCTGCTCCAGCGCCAGCACGGCCGGGTCCCGGTACAGCGCGGCGGCGAGCGCGTGCGAGCGCTCGAGCGGCTCGATCGCCAGCCACTCGGGACGCAGCAGCGGCAGGCCGTTCACGAGCCGGCTGCTTCGCGCATGCGCGGCATGGTCGCCTCGGCGGCCTGCCGCCAGACCTTCCAGGTGTGGCCGCCGTCGACCTCGAAGAAGTGCGCCGCCGGCAGCGCCTCGGCCGCCAGCTGCGCGGCCCCGAGCAGGCGGTCGTCGCGGCCGCACACCAGCCAGGCGCGCTGCGCGAGCTTCGGATCCTGCGCCCAGCCGGCGATCACCCGCCAGATCTCGCGCTGCCAGTTGTCGCCATCGACCGCGGCGGGCACCGCACCAGGGTCCCACTTGCGCACGCCACCGGCGGCGCGGATCGCGTCCAGCACGTCGTCGTCGCCGAGGAACGGCGCGAACAGCAGCACACCGGCAACGCGGCCGGGATAGGCGCGCTCGTACAGCAGCGCGCCCGCCCCGCCCATCGACGCGCCCGCCAGCCAGACTTTGGCGTAGCGCTTGCGCGCCGGCTCGATCACGTCCTGCTCCAGCCGCTCGACCAGCCTGCCGCCGCGGTAGTAGGCGAACGTCGCGCTCGCCAGCACCACGTCGGCATGCGGCCAGGCGCGCTGCATCGACTCGGCGATGCCGCGGTCGTGCATGACCTCGGCGTCGTCGCCGAAGCCCGGCAGCACGACGACGACTTCCCGCGCTCCGTTCGGCGCGGGCGCCGGCAGCGAGACGGTCGCGATCGGCTCGTCGGCGTCGCCGATGACGAAGCAGCCGGCGAGCGTCGCGGCGAGAGCGGGCAGGATCAGGCGCTTCATGCGGTCCCCGGGATGTGGCCGCCATGATAAGGCCACTAGAATCACGCCATGGGCCCGCCGGCGGACGCGACCAGTCGCGACCAACTCGAATCCGTGTATCGCGCCGAGTCGCGCGCGGTGCTCGCCACGCTGATCCGCCTGCTCGTCGACTTCGACCTGGCCGAGGAAGCGCTGGCCGAGGCGTTCCGCGCGGCGCTCGAGCAATGGCCCGCGCGGGGCCTGCCGGACAACCCGCGCGCCTGGCTGGTGTCGGCGGGGCGCTTCAAGGCCATCGACGCCCTCCGCCGCCAGTCGCGCTTCGAGGCGCTCGACGCCGAGGTGCACGACACCGCGGCCGACGAGCCCGCCGACGCCGAACACGTCGAGGACGACCGGCTGCGGCTGATCTTCACCTGCTGCCACCCGGCGCTGGCCGCCGACGCGCAAGTCGCGCTGACGCTGCGCGAAGTCTGCGGCCTGACCACGGAGGAGATCGCCGCGGCCTTCCTGACGCCGGCGCCGACGCTGGCGCAGCGCATCGTGCGCGCCAAGTCCAAGATCCGCGACGCGAAGATTCCGTATGACGTGCCGGCGCCGGCGGAGCTGGCCGCGCGCCTCGACCCGGTGCTGCGCGTGGTCTACCTCGTGTTCAACGAAGGCTACGCCGCCAGTGCCGGCGCGACGCTCACGCGCCACGACCTGTCGGCCGAGGCCATCCGCCTCGGCCGGCTTCTGGTGGAGCTGCTGCCCGAGCCCGAGGCCATGGGGCTGCTCGGGCTGATGCTGCTGCACGACTCGCGCCGCAGCGCGCGCACCTCGGCCGCCGGCGAGCTGGTGCTGCTCGACCAGCAGGACCGCGCGCTGTGGAACCGCGCGCAGATCGAAGAAAGCGCGACGCTGATCCGGCGCGCGCTGGCTAGCCGGCGCTTCGGCCCGTACACGGTGCAGGCGGCGATCGCGGCCGTGCACTCGGACGCGCGCGAGTCCGGGCAGACCGACTGGACGCAGATCGTGGGCCTCTACGACGTGCTGCTGCGCCTGGAGCCCTCGGCCATCGTCGAACTCAACCGCGCGGTCGCGGTGGCGATGCGCGACGGACCCGAGGCCGGCCTGGCGCTGGTGGACGCGCTGCTGGATCGCGGCGAGTTGGCCGAGTACCGCCTGGCCCACGCCACGCGCGCCGACCTGTGCCGGCGGCTCGGCCGGCGCGACGAGGCCCGCCTGTCATATGAGAAGGCGCTCGAGCTGACCCGGCAGGAGACCGAGCAGCGGTTCCTGAAGAAAAGACTGGAGGAGTTGTCGATTTAGCACCCCGCCAAACGACTACTGGGTGAGAGTCACTGCAATCCACCCGGAAACAAGGCCGGAAACAAGGAGTTATGCCATGCCCCGCTTCATGATGATCGTCAAGGCCTCGAAGGATTCCGAGGCCGGTGTGATGCCCGAGGACTCGATGCTCGCCGCCATGGGCCAGTACAACGAAGAGCTGATCAAGGCCGGCGTCATGCTCGACGGCGCGGGGCTGCAGGCCTCGTCCAAGGGCTGGCGCGTGCAGTACAGCGGCGGCAAGCGCACGGTGGTCGACGGCCCGTTCGCCGAGACCAAGGAACTGATCGCGGGCTACTGGATCATCCGCACCAGGACGCGCGAGGAAGCGCTGGCATGGAGCAAGCGCATCCCGAATCCGCACAACGAGGACTGCCATGTCGAAGTGCGGCAGTTCTTCGAGCTCGAGGATTTCGCCCAGACGCCGGGCCTCGAGAAGCACAAGGAACTGCAGGCGCGCCTGCAGTCGCACAACTAGGGGTTCCCCATGGCCGACAAGATCATCCCGATGCTGTGGTTCGACACGCAAGCCGAGGAAGCCGCGCGCTTCTACTGCTCGATCTTCAGGAAATCGAAGCTCGGCAAGATCGCGCGCTACCCGGAGGGCAGCCCCGGCAAGCCCGGCTCGGTCATGACCGTCGAGTTCAAGCTCGAGGGCCAGGACTACGTCGCGCTCAACGGCGGACCGCACTTCAAGTTCACCGAGGCGGTGTCGCTGACCGTCAACTGCAAGGACCAGAAGGAAATCGACTACTACTGGGACAAGCTGCTCGAGGGCGGCGGCAAGCCGAGCCAGTGCGGCTGGCTCAAGGACAAGTTCGGCCTCTCATGGCAGGTGAACCCGGCCGACTGGAGCAAGCTGTATACGGCGAAGGACAAGGCCAAGGCCCAGCGCGTGTTCACGGCGATGCTGGGCATGGTCAAAATGGACATCGCGGCGCTGAAGCGCGCCGCGAAGGGCCCCTGACATGAAATACCTGTGCCTGGTGTATGGCGAAGAGAAGAACATCCAGGCCATGGACGACCACGAATGCCTCGCGTTCGACCAGGGCTTGCGCGCCAGCGGCAAGTGCGTCGCGTCCGAAGCACTGCAGCCGGTCGAGACCGCCACCACGCTGCGCGTGCGCAACGGCAAGCTGTCGGTGTCGGACGGGCCGTTCGCCGAGACCAAGGAGCAGCTCGCTGGGTTCTACCTGGTCGAGGCACGCGACCTGGACGAGGCGATCCAGCTGGCGTCGAAGATTCCCCCAGCGCGCGTCGGCAGCATCGAAGTGCGCCCGGTCCGTCCGATCCGCGAGAACCCGCGGTCGGCCGGCGATCCCTTGCTGCAGAAATGAACTCACAGGAGACACCCATGGCTTATGTCGATGGATTCGTGACCCCGGTGCCACGCAAGAAGCTCGCGCAGTACCGCCGCATGGCGCAGCTCGGCGCCAAGGCCTGGAAGGAGTACGGAGCGCTCGAGTACGTCGAGGCGGTGGCCGACGACGTCAAGCCGGGCAAGCACACCTCGTTCCCGCAGAGCGTGAAGCTCAAGAAGGGCGAAGTCGTGATCTTCTCGTACGCGGTCTACAAGTCGCGCAAGCACCGCGACCGCGTCATCGCGAAGGTCATGAAGGACAAGCGCTTCGAGCCGTACATGGACCCGAAGAAGCTGCCGTTCGACGGCAAGCGCATGTTCTGGGGCGGCTTCAAGCCGATCGTGTCGGCGTAGTCCTAGCCGGCGATCCGGTCGAAGTACTCGGCCATGCGCCGGCGCTGCGCGGCGTCGGGCATCGGCCCGTGCAGTGCGGCCATGTTCTCGCGCATGTGCTCGACGCTCGACGTCGCCGGGATGGCGCAGGTCACCGCCGGGTGCGAGATGACGAACTTCAGGAAGAACTGCGACCAGGCGCTGCAGCCGATCTCGCCGGCCCACGGTGGCAGCGGCTTGCCCCGCACAAGCTCGAACAACTCGCCGGTGCGGAACGGCCGATTGATGATGACCGCCTTGCCGCGGGCGACGGCCGCGGGCAGCAGCCGCTCCTCCACCTCGCGGTCGGCAATGCTGTAGCTGAACTGCACGAAGTCGAATTCCGGCCGCGTTTCGATCAGCGCGAGGGTGTCTTCGTGCCGCCGGCCGTGCGAAGTGGTCACGCCGAGGTGGCGCAGCCGCCCGGCGGCCTGCCATTCCTGCAGCGTCGGCAGGTGCGCCTCCCAGTCCAGCAGGTTGTGGACCTGCATCAGGTCGAACCGCTTGAGGCCCCACTGCGTGAACGACAGGTTCATCTGCGCGATCCCCGCGAGGCGCGTCGGCGTCCACACCTTGGTGGCGGAGAACAGCTGCGGCGCGCCGCCGAGCTTCTCGCGGCAGTAGCCGACCGCGGCCTCGGCCAGCCCGTACATCGGCGAGGAATCCACCAGGCGCCCGCCGGCCTCGAAGAACGCGCGCAGCACCTCGACGCGTTGGCCGCGCGCGTCGGTGTACGGCGCGACATTGAAGGTCAGCCAGGTGCCCATGCCGATGGCGGGAACCGACTCGCCGGAGGCGCCGATCGGTTTCAAGTGCACCTTGCCACCCGGCGCCGCCGCCAGCGCGCGCGGGCCGAGCACGCCGGAGCCGACGGCTGCCGCGGCGGCGATGCCCCGCAGCACCTCGCGGCGCGTGGTCAACGCCCGATCTCCAGCTGCCCGATCGAGGGCTGCGGGATCAGCGACTTGGTCAGCCGCGACAGGCCGTCGCTGATGAAGATCGCCATTACCGCCACCACGCCGGCCAGCACGATGCCGACCGCAACGTTGCCTCTCTTGAGCTCCTCGCCCTCGTTGATGTTCGGCGTCAGTCGGCCCCAGAAGCGCAGCGACAGCGAGATGGTGTAGACCGCGACGACGAACACCAGCCCCAGGTGCGCGACGATCAGCAGCAGCAGCTGCCAGCCCTTGACGTACTCCACGTCGGCGGTGAAGTACAGGCGCACCAGGTTGACCACCGGGAAAACGCCCTCGCGCACGATCAGCCCGGCCGACACCAGCAGCGCCGCGGTCAGGATGGCGACGCCGAGGTTGTTCTTCTTCATCTCCTCTTCGGCGTGGTAGTCGGGGTTGGTGGCGATGAACATGCGGTAGTTCACGTACACCACCAGCAGGCCGAGGCCCGCCGACAGCACGAACTCGAACAGCGCCAGCCAGGTCGAGGTCCAGTTCATGGGTTCTCCTCAGTCGAACAGCGGATCGATGCGCACGTCGGCCATCGCGGCCAGCGCGGCCTGGGTCGTGGGCGCGATCGTGCCGGGCGGCAGCCGGCCGGGGCCCGAAGGCTCGATCAGCACGAACGGCTCGCCGCGATACTCGATGAAGGCGTCACCGGGGCGCGGCACGCGCGCGATGCCCACGAGATAGTGCTTGGGCACATGGATGCCGATCATGCGCGTGCCGGGGAAATTCGTCAGGATCGCGGCGAGCAGCGCCGACTTGGTGTCGCAGTCGCCGAAGCCGGCCTCGAGCGCGCGCGGCGGCGGGTAGAAGCCGAGGATGTCGCGGCCGCCCTCTTCCTTCGGCGGGCGCTGGTACGGCAGCGCCGACTGCACGAAGGTGATGATGGCGCCGAGCTTCTCTTCCGAGCCGTAGCCCCTCGCCGAGGCCAGCGCGTCGAACTGGCGCGCCAGCGCGCGCAGGCGGCCGCGGTTGCGCTCGACCACGGCGGGCATGTCCACGTACACGCGCCGCTGCCCGTCCTCGGTGCGCCAGCCCAGCGCGCGGCCGCGGAAGTATTCGTCGAGGCGCCGGTCGTACTCCTCCTGGGTGCAGCCGCAGTCGCGCGCCATGGCCTGCGCGTCGGCTCTGGAGAACCCGAACTCGCCCATCGAGTCCGCCACAACCTGCTGCATCAGCGTGAAGGTCAGCGCCAGCGGATCGCGGTTGAAGTTGAGGTAGCTCGCGCTGAGGCTGTGGTTGCCGTCGCCGTCGGTCGCGCGTTGGTAGTCGCGCGGCGCGGCCGCCCACGCCGCGGCCGCGGTGGCGGCGAGCGCGCCGGACAGCAGGAGGTTCAGCATGCGCGGCATGGGGAATTCCCCTCGGGGCGTCGGCACACTACCATGGCGGCCCCTTGAACCCGGAACCTCACGATGAGGCAGCGGCGCTGGCCCTGGATCGTCGCGATTCTCGCAGCGCTGGCGCTGCCGGGCTGGTACGCGCTGGCGCTGCACAGCCCGGCACCCGGCGCGGCATTCCCGCTCGACCTCGCGCGCGTGCGCGCGCTGGCCGAATCGGTTCCCGGCGACAAGCCCACGGCCGTGCGTTACGAAGAAGTGCTCGCGCTGCGTTTCACCGAAGCCATGGTCATGGCCGGTGAGCCGTGGCAACAGACGGCGATGCCGGTCTACGCCTTCCAGCTGGCGTTCCCGGACCGCACCATCATCGTCGACACGGCCCTCGCCAAGGCCGACGGCAAGCCCGAGTTCCTCGGCCTGCGTTACGACACGGCCGCGTACGAGCGCATGAACGCGGCGATGGCGCGGGCTTCGCAGATCCTGGTCACCCACGAGCACGTCGACCACATCGGCGGCGTCACGGCGCATCCGCAGCTCGCGCAGCTCAGGCCCGCGCTGCGCCTGACTGCCGAGCAGGTGGCGAATCCCGGGGGCATGGAGCCGGTGAAGCTGCCCGCCGAGGCGATGGCGGGCTACGAGCCGCTGCGCTACGACGACCTGCTCGCCATCGCGCCGGGCGTGGTGCTGGTCAAGGCGCCGGGCCACACGCCGGGCAGCCAGATGGTCTACGTGCGCCGCGCCGACGGGCGCGAGCTGCTGCTGCTCGGCGATGTCAGCTGGCGCCTGAAGAACGTCGACCAGCTGCGCGAGCGCCCGCTGTTCATGACGCTGTTGATCGGCGAGGACCGCGCCGCGGTGATGGCGCAGTTCGTGGCCCTGCACGCCCTGCGCCAGGCCGAGCCGGCCCTGGCGCTGGTGCCTGGCCACGACGGGCCGGCGGTCGAAGCGCTGGCGGCCGCCGGAACCCTGCAAAAAGGGTTCCAGTAGCCTCATACTGTGCGGTAGCTCTCAGACTTTCCCTGCAAAAACCGCCGGTTATCGGCTCCGGGACCCCCGGCGTCGGTTGCTGCTGCAATGCGGAAACTCGTCACATGACCCGTCCTGTCACCTCGCTATGATTTCACCGCCATGAACGCATCCACCGCGCCCGACAGCCACCTGCAGCGCCTCGGCGCCGCGGCCGCTGCCGAACTGCGCAAGACCGTGCGCACCGCGCTGACCGATGTGTTCGGCAACTTCATGCAGAAGCTGCCCGCCGCGGTCGGCGAGGAAGTCGGCAAGGCCTCCAACCCGACCGACCGCCAGACCCTGACCGACCTGTCCAGGAACATCGGGTCGCAGGCCGCCGCCTGGATCGAGTCGTTCGCGCGCCAGGTCGACCAGCACATGATCGGCGGTATCGCCGACGCGCTGGCCGAAGAAGCGGGCGTGCCGGCGGGCGCCGACGACTCCGTGGCGCTGGCCGGCGTCGAGCTGCGCGCCGAAGAGCGCTACCAGAAACTGGTTACCGAGCTCGACGCCCGCCTGAACCGCATCGGCCTGATGATGTACGTGCCGATCTATTCCAAGGCCCTGGCCCCGGCCAGCTTGTGCCGGTCGCTGCAGGAAACCGCCGAGTCGATGCACTGGCCGCCGCGCTACCGGCGCATGCTGCTGGAGAAGTTCGACCAGTTGGTGGTGCCGCAGCTCGAGCGCGTCTACCGCGTGCTGATCACCGCGCTGACCCGCATCGGCGCCGAGGCGGTCAAGGCCAGCGGCGAGTCGCTGCGCAAGACCGGCTCGCGCCGCGTCCTCAAGATGCCGCCCAAGGGCCCGCAGCCGATGCAGGCTCCGACCAATTCGCGCGAAGTCGACGGCGCGTCACTGGGCATGCTCGAGTCGATGGCGATCAAGTCCGATGGCGAAGGCTATACCGACGGCCTGCTGGCCTCCGACCTGCTCGCCCTGAACGACGGCAAGCCGCTGCCAGGCGTGGTGGAGGACCAGAGCTGGGTGCCGATCCAGCGCGTCTCGCTGGCCGGCCACTTCCTGAACGTGGTGATCTCCGACGCGATGGTGCCGGACGACCTCAAGCCGCAGCACGAAACCGTGCGCTTCCCGCTGATGAAGTCGGCCCTGACCGACGACAGCCTGTTCACGTCGAAGACGCACCCGCTCGGCACGCTGATCAACGAGCTGCTGCTGAAGTCGGCCACCTCGCGCCTCACCGGCAACCCGGAGACGCGCCGCATGGCCGAGCTGCTGCAGCAGGTGCTGGTGCAGTTCAACCTCGCGCCCGAGTTCGTGCGCCAGGCGATCCGCACCACCGCGCCGATCCAGGAAACCCAGATCCAGCGCTTCTTCGAGCTGCAGAAGCAGCAGGCGCAGCAGCGCCGCGACTTCGTCATCGCCGAAGCCAAGCGCATCGTCGTCAAGAAGCTCGAAGAGATGACCTTCGCGCGCAACATCCCGGCGCCGGGCCTGCGCTTCCTGAACACGGCCTGGGGCCCGCTGCTGACCAAGCGCCTGCTGCAGCACGGCGCCGCCAGCCCGCTGTGGACGCAGGCGCTCGACCAGATGGACAAGCTGCTCGACCTGCTCGAGGCGCGCCAGCCCGGCACGGCGCCGACGGCCGAGTGGAAGGACCTGCTGAACCACATGGGCAACGCGCTCGTGACCGAGGGCATGGCCCGCGCCAAGGTGACCGAGGCGCTACAGGCGCTCGAAGCCTCGCGCCATACGCAGGTCGCCGAGGCGATCTGACTCAGCGGCCGCCGTGCTGGCGGCCTTCCCCGCGACCCCGCCCCGGATTCGGCGCGCGACCGGCGCTGCCGGCGTGACCGCCGTCGTTGCGCATCGCGCGGCCGGGATCGCGGCCAGAATCGCGGCTCGAGTGGCGGCCTGAATCTCCGCTCCAGTCGCGGCCCGGCGCCTGGCGCTGCGGCTCGACTCGCACGCTGCGCTCGATCCGCTCGGGGCGGTTCGAGCGTTCGACGCCGCGCCCGGCGAGCGACGGACGATCCTCACGCCGCACATGCGACCGCCCGCGCGATTCGCGGCCACCCGACTCGACCGACGGCCGGCCGGCGCGCCGGTTGCCGAGCTCGCGCTGCACGTCCGTCGCCGAGCGCCGCCCGCCGCGCACGGACTCCTCGCGCCGCGAGGGATTGCGTGACTCGTGCCGGGGCGATCGTGAGAGGCCGCGCGGCACGTTGACCTCACGCGTCGGGCCGTTGCGGCCGGTGTCGCGGCGCCACTCGCTGGCGCGCCCGGCGCGGCGGCCGGAATCGTTGCGCCAGCGATGCTCGGCGACGCGGTCGCGGCGCACGTTGCTGTTGCCGTGGTAGCCGGGGGTCGGCGCGAAGAAGCGGTGCTGGCGCGTCACCACCACCTGGCGGTGCGTCCAGTTGAAGCCACCCCAGTAGTACGTCGGCGCCAGGTGGAAGCCAAGGCCCCAGTAGAAGCCGAGGTGCGGGCGGTACCAGCTCACCGGGCGACCGGCCCAGTAGCCCCAGCAATGCGGCGGGTAGTACGGCCACCACCAGGACCCGTAGACGTACCACGGGTCGTAGTACGGCACGTAGACCACGCGCGCCACCGCCGGCTCCAGGTAGATGTATTCGCGCTCGCGCACCACGCGCACGTGCTCGAGGTCGTCCAGGCTGCCGGCGGCGTCGGCCCGGTCGCGCAGCACCTGCACGCGGTCCATGACGTCGCCTTCCTGGTCGAGGAAGGCTGCGCCGACGTCGTCGGTCCAGTCCGGATCGTCGTCGAGGCGCGCCAGCACGTCGGGGAACGCCACCAGCGCCTTGACGCTCGGGTCCCAGTCCTTGCCCTCGACCGCGTTCACGGCGGCCTGGCCGGTGAGGTCCGGATGGCGGCGCGACCACTCGGCTGCCTCCTCGACGTCGCCGGGGACGGTCGCGGCGATCAGCACGTGCGACAGCACCGCGTCCGGGTACAGCGCGATCGGCGCGAGCAGCTGGTCGAGCTCGGCATCGGTGAAGGGCGTCGCCGGGCGCGACATCGCGGCCGCCGCCGCCAGCGGCAGCGCCAGGACCAGTCCGGCAGCCCATGCGTGGAAGGCTTTCATGGCTTGCTCCTGCGAATGAATCGGGTGAAACCGAGCACCACCAGGGGCAGCAGGCCCCACGGCGCCAGCGCACCTGACACGTAGACGTAGCCGTCGGAACCGTCGTCGATGTAGCCGCCGGTGAAGCGCAGGTCCGGGCCGCTCAGCGTCGAGTAGCCGCCGCGGCCGCCGACTTCGGCGACGTCGAGGTGCAGCGTGTACTCGCCGGAGGGGACACTGGCGACGGTGCAGTCGAAGCCGGGCCGCGAACGGTAGTCGCCCGCGTACAGGCCCGTCACCGTTACGCGGCACAGGTTGTAGCCCGACGACGCCGGACCGAAGCCGTTGGTGGCGTACAGCGTGAGCTCGATGGCGTTGGTGAAGCGCGAGTCGACGCGGTTGTTGCGCAGCTCGGCGAAGTCCACCGACACGCGCGTGCCGCCGTTGTACGGATGGATGTCGAGCGGGCCGATCGCCTCCAGCCCGCCGCGCCACAGCATGCGCGGCGACAGCGTGCGCGCATCGTCAAAGGTGCCGGGGAAGTCGTCGTCCTGCAGCAGCGCGTGCACGTAGTACTCGCCCGGCGCGGCGTCGTCGGCCTCGACCACGTCGTGGAAGTCCAGCAGGCTGCTGGAACCCGGAATCGCGCCGATCGCGGCCTCGGCCACGTCGGTGCCCGCGCCCGCCGGTGAGGGATCGTCGGTCAGCCAGGCCGCCATCGACAGCGGACCGCTCGGCGTCGCGGCGGTGTTCTGCACGCGCTCGGCGTAGAACCCGGCGTCGACGAACTCGAAGCCTTCGGCATCGACGTCGGCAACGTAATAGTCGAGCGTGACCTCGCCTTGCAGCGAGACCTCGGCCGGCGCCACCGGCGCGACCAGCGCCATCAGCCAGCCGAGCGCGGGGGCCCACTTCGCGAGGACGCCTTGCCTGTTCATGGCCCCTACTTTCGTGGGGGACGGCTGAAGGCAAGCTGAACGCGGCACCGGGGCCTGGCTTATCCTGCTGCTCGACCCGGTTTGCGGGCGCGAATCGCAGGAAGCAACGCATGATCCGTCCGGCCCTGTGCCTGTGCGCCGCACTGCTCGCCGCCTGCGGAAAGGAATCGACGCCCGCAGCGCCCTCGGCTTCCGCGAGCGCCGCCGCGAGCACGGCGACGCCAGCGGATCCCCGGCTAGCCAAGCTCTACGCGCAGACCTGCAAGGCCTGCCATTCCCTGCCCGGCACCGGTGCGCCGCTGGCCGGTGACCGCGCCGCCTGGGCGCCGCGCGTCGCCC
>JBQTJQ010000174.1:0-17861 GCA_052386975.1 Gammaproteobacteria bacterium
TGACCGACTTGGGCGGACGCGTGCGCTTCGCGGCCGGAGCGCCGCCGCCCAGCTACAAGTGGCGCTCTTACGTGCGCCATCCGGAGACCGACAAGTGGACGGAGCTCACGCAGGGCGATCTGGCCAAGGCGGAGATCCTGCCGCTGAACTTTTCCGAGCAGGAAAACGCCGTCTACGTCGATTCCGACGAGATCGGCGGCGACCGTTCCTGCCTGATCCGGCAGGACCTCGCGACGGGCAAGCGCACTCCGCTGGCCTGCGACGAGCGCCAAACGCTGGCCGGGACGGTCAGTTCCGCAGACCGCTCGCACCCCGTAGCCGCGGTGTTCGCGGCGGGGCGACCGGAACTGCGCGTGCTGGCGCCGGAGTCGCCTGAGGGCAAGCTGCTGACGACGCTGATCAACACCTTCCCGGATCTGTCGTTCAAGGAGTTCTCGTATTCGCTGGACGGCACCAAGATGCTGTTCCTGGCGTACAGCGACAAGGATCCGGGCAGCTATTACCTGCTCGACTCCGCCACGGGCAAGCTCAAGCGCGTGCTGGCGCGCCAGCCGTGGATCAAACCGGAGCAGATGGGCGAGCGCCGTCCGCTCGCTTTCAAGGCACGCGATGGGCGTCCGATTTACGGCTTCCTGACGCTGCCGCCAGGTCGCGAGGCCAAAGCCCTGCCGGTCGTGGTGCTGCCGCACGGGGGGCCGTTCTTCGTCCGCGACGACTGGGCGTGGGACGCCGAGCCGCAGCTGCTGGCGAGCCGCGGCTACGCTGTGCTGCAGGTCAACTTCCGCGGCTCCGCCGGCTACGGGCTCAGCCATGCCCAGGCCGGCGCGAAGAACTGGGGAAAGGACATGATCAACGACCTCACCGACGGGCTGCGCTTCGTCGTGCAGAGGGGGCTGGTCGACGCGGAGCGTGCCTGCATCTACGGCGCCAGCTACGGCGGTTATGCCGCGCTGATGAGCGCGGTACGCGAGCCCACCGCCTACAAGTGCGTGATCGACTTCGCCGGCATCTACGACCTCCCGTCTTATAAACGCCGCACCGACATCGGAGAGTCGTTCCACGGAGAGGATTTCATGGCCGGCAGCATGGGCGACACGCCGGAGATCGAACGCGAGCAGTCACCGAGCACCCACATCGACCAGCTCAAGGCCCCGGTCCTGATCGTGCACGGCGAGGAAGACGAGCGGGTGCCGTTCAACCAGGCCAAGCAGCTGCGCTCGGCGCTCGAGAAGCGCGGCATCCCGCACGAATGGCTGAGCAAGGCGCGCGAGGAGCACGGCTTCTACGACGAAGACAACAAGGTCGAGTTCTACGAGAAGATGCTGGCGTTTCTCGACCGGCACATCGGCGCGGGCGCCCCCGCCAAGCCCTAGCCAATGCAGCTGCGCCCGGCCCAGCTCGCCACGCACCTCAAGCAGCCGCTGCTGCCGCTCTACGTCGTCGCCGGCGAGGAGCCGCTGATCATCCAGGAATCGCTCGACGCGTTGCGGGCAGCCGCGCGCAAGCAGGGCTACAGCGAGCGCCAGGTGCTCGATGCCGACGCCCGCTACGACTGGTCGCAGCTGACCCAGGCCGCCGCCAGCCTGTCGCTGTTCGCGACGCGCCGGCTGATCGAGGTCAATCTTCCTTCCGGCGCGCCGGGCGACGCCGGCGCCAAGGCGCTCAAGGCACTGGCCGAGTCGCCGATGCCCGACACCGTGATCGTGCTGACCTGCGGCGCGCTCGAGTACCGCACGCGCCAGAGCGGCTGGTACACCGCGCTCGAGAACAAGGGCGCCAGCCTGTACGTATTCCCGATCAAGCCCGAGGAGCTGCCGCACTGGATCGGCGATCGGCTCAAGGCCGCGGGCCTCAAGGCGAGCACGGAGGCGATCGAGCTGCTGGTGCATCGAACCGAGGGCAACCTGCTGGCGGCGCAACAGGACATCGAGAAACTGAAGTTGCTGCACCCCGGAGAGACACTGGACGAGGATGCGATCCGGCTGGCGGTGGCCGACTCGGCCCGCTTCGACGCCTTCGACCTGACCGACAAGGTGCTGCTGGGCGACGCGGCCGGCGCGGTGCGCAGCCTGGCGCGCCTGCGCGAAGAGGGCGTCGAGCTGCCGGCGCTGGTCGGCGCCTGGGCCTGGATGCTGCGCCAGTGGAGCCAGGCGGCGACGCATTTCGCCCAGTCACGCAACGCCACCGCGGCCTGCGAGGCCGCCCGCATCTTCGGGCCGCGCCAGGCGCCTTACCTGAAGGCGCTGCCACGGGCGCGTCCGGAGCAGGTGCTCGGCTGGCTGGCCCAAGCCTCAAGCATTGATTTGAAAGGGAAATCCACAGCTGGCGAGCCGTCGGCCTGGGAAGAACTGTTAACATGCGTGCTCGCGGCGAGCCAGGCCGCACCCCCCAGCACGAAAGCCGGATCTGCCCGCTCCAGATGAGTCCCGATGTCGGCAAGGAGACCTCCGCAAAGGAGGTCCCCGCCAAGGTGGTTCCGGCCAAGGCCAGGAGCCTCAGCAGCCAGATGAAGGATCGCGGCGCCCGCGCGCGCGCCGCCGCCCGCGTGGTGGCCCGGGCCGAGACCGGGCAGAAGAACGCCGCCTTGTTCGCGTTCGCCGAGATCCTGCGCTCCGACCGCAATCGCGTGCTGGCGGCCAATGCGCTCGACCTGAAGGCCGGCGGCGCCAGCCGACTCGACCCCGCCCTGATGGACCGGCTCGAGCTCAACGCCGAGCGCATCGAGGCGATGGCCGACCACGTGCGCCAGGTCGCCAATTTGCCCGACGTGGTCGGCGAATTCGTCGAACTGCAGCCGCGCCCCTCGGGCATCCAGGTCGGCCGCATGCGCGTGCCGCTGGGCGTGATCGGCATCGTCTACGAGTCGCGCCCCAACGTGACCTCCGACGCCGCGGCGCTGTGCCTGAAGTCCGGCAACGCCTGCATCCTGCGCGGCGGCAGCGAGGCGCTGCATTCCAACCTCGCCATCGCCAACTGCATGGACAAGGCGCTCAAGGACGCCGGTCTGCCGGCCGACGCGGTGCAGGTGCTCGACACCACCGACCGCAAGGCGGTCGCCGAGCTGCTGACCATGCCGCAGTACGTCGACGTGGTGATCCCGCGCGGCGGCAAGAGCCTGATCGAGTTCGTCACCGAGCACGCGCGCGTGCCGGTGATCAAGCACCTGCACGGCATCTGCCACGTCTACATCGACGGCGCCGCCGACCTCGAGAAGGCGGTGGCGGTCGCGGTCAACGCCAAGACCCAGCGTTACGGCACCTGCAACACCATGGAAACGCTGCTGGTGGACGCCGAAGTCGCGGCCAAGGTGCTGCCCGAGCTCGGCCGCATCTACCAGGAACACGGCGTCGAGCTGCGCGGCTGCGACAAGACCCGCAAGATCCTGTCCGGCATCAAGGCGGCGACCGCCGAGGACTGGGACACCGAATACCTCGCGCCGATCCTGTCGATCCGCGTGGTCAACGGCATGGAAGAGGCGATGAAGCACATCGCCGAGCACGGCTCGCAGCACACCGACGCCATCGTCACCGAGAACCTGTCGCGCGCGCGCCGCTTCCTGCGCGAGGTGGACTCGAGCTCGGTCATGGTCAACGCCTCGACCCGCTTCGCCGACGGCTACGAATACGGCCTCGGCGCCGAGATCGGCATCAGCACGGATAAATTCCACGCGCGCGGCCCGGTCGGGCTGCAGGGCCTGACCTCGCTGAAGTGGGTCGTGATCGGCGACGGGCACATTCGATGAGATCGTCATTCCCGCGAAAGCGGGAATCCAGTTCTTGAGAACCATCGGCGTGTTCGGCGGGACCTTCGCGCCGATCCATAACGGCCACCTGCGCCTCGCCATCACCGCCCGCGACCGGCTGGGCCTCAGCCGCGTGCTGCTGGTCCCCGCCGCCAGCCCGCCGCTGCGCGAAGCGCCGCCGATTCCGCCGGCGCGCCGGCTGCGCTGGGTGCGCCGCGCGATCGCGCGCCAGAAAGGCCTGCGCGCCGATGCGCGCGAGCTGCGGCGTCGCGGCCCGTCCTACACCATCGACACGCTCGAGTCGCTGCGCGCGCAGCATCCGCGCGCCGCGCTGTGCCTGCTGCTCGGCCAGGACGCGGCGCGCGGGCTGCCGCGCTGGCGCCGCTGGCGCGAGCTGCCGGGGCTCGTCCACCTGGTGTTCTTCGACCGCCCGGGCGAGAAGCCCGCGCTGCCGGCGGCGCTGGCGCGCCTGCTGCGCGGCCGCCGCGCCCGCAGCGCCGCCGACCTCGGGCGGCACCGCGCCGGCCTGTGGCTGCGGGTCAGGCTGCCGCCGACCCGGGTATCGGGGACGCAAGTCCGCCGCCGCCTGGCCCGGGGGCTTTCCGTGCGCGGCCTGGTGCCCGACACTGTCATCGCCGATTTCACCCGCAAGGACCTGGAGGCTTTCCGCCGCTCATGAAGACCACGCCGCTGACGCAAGTCGTCGGGAACGCGATCGAGGACATCAAGGGACTCGACCTGCGGTTCATCGACGTGCGCGACCTGACCACGATCACCGACTACATGGTGCTGTGCACCGGCACCTCGAACCGGCACGTGAAGTCCATCGCCGACAACGTGATCGCCAAGGCCAAGGAAGTGGGCTACCGGCCGCTCGGCGTCGAGGGGCTGGAGGCGGGCGAGTGGGTGCTGGTCGACCTCGGCGACGTGGTGGCGCACGTGATGCAGGCGCAGACGCGCGCCTTCTACCAGCTCGAGAAGCTGTGGGACGTGCCGCCGCCGGCTGCCGCGCCGACGCCGAAGGCGCCGAAACCGCCGAAGACAGGCAAGGCGAAGGACAAGCCGCGCAGGCCCGCGCCACGCGGCCGCGGGCGCCGCAAATAAAGGGGACAGAACTATTTTTCGCGGAAAAATAGTTCTGTCCCCAATTTGTCCATGAGAGTCCGCCTGATCGCGGTCGGCACGCGCATGCCGAAGTGGGTCGAGGCCGGCGTCGCCGAGTTCCAGCCGCGGCTGCCGCGCGAGTGGCGCTTCGACGTCGTCGAAGTCCCGGTGGCGAAGCGCGGCGCCAATCCCGACGTCCAGAAACTCAAGCAGGCCGAGGGCGAAAAGATGCTGCGCGCGATCCCGCCGGGCGCCGAGGTCATCGCCCTCGACGAGCGCGGCGAGACACTCTCCACGCTGCAATGGGCGCAAGCCGTGCAGGGCTGGCAGCAGCACGGCCGCGACGTGGCCTTGCTGGTCGGCGGGCCGGACGGGCTCGCGCCGGAGTGCCTGGCGCGGGCGGGCCGCAGGTGGTCGCTGTCGAGGCTGACCTTGCCGCACGCGCTGGTGCGCGTGTTCGTGGTCGAGCAGCTGTACCGGGCGTGGTCGGTGGCCGCCGGTCACCCGTACCATCGCGAATGAAATGAGCCTCGCCGACTGCCACAACATCGAGGACCTGCGCGGGCGCGCGCGGCGCAAGCTGCCGGCGCCGATGTTCCACTACATCGACGGCGGCGCCGACGACGAGTGGACGCTGCGCCGGAACACCACGGCATTCGAGCAGTGGGCGCTCGAGCCGCGCTACCTGGTGGACGCGAGCGGCGTCAGCGCCGCGACGCGCGTGCTCGGCTGCGAGCTGCGCGTGCCGTACTTCCTGTCGCCCACCGGCATGTCGCGGCTGTTCCACCACCACAAGGAGCTGGGCGTGGCGCGGGCCGCCGCCCGCCACGGCACGCTGTACTCGCTGTCGACGCTGGCCACCTCGAGCATCGAGGACGTGGCCGCCGCCGCGCCGGGCGCGCCGCACATGTTCCAGGTGTACGTACTCAAGGACCGCGGCCTGACGCAGGAGCTGTTGCAGCGCGCGCGCAAGGCTGGGTACCAGGCGCTGTGCCTGACGGTGGATGCCGCCGTCGCCGGCAACCGCGAGCGCGACCGCCGCCACGGCATGACCATGCCGCCGCGGCTGTCGGCGCGCTCGTTCCTGAGCTTCGTCGCCAGCGTCGAGTGGAGCCTGAACTTCCTGCGCGATCCGGATTTCCGCCTGGCCAACGTCGCGCACCGCGTCGATGCGCTCGGCAAGGGGGCGATGGGGTTGATCGAGTACGTGAATTCCCAGTTCGACCGCAGCGTCACCTGGAAGGACGCCGCCTGGCTGGCGCGCGAGTGGGGTGGGCCGTTCGCGATCAAGGGCATGAGCAGCGTGGACGACGCGCGCCGCGCGATCGATGCCGGGGCCACCGCCGCGATGCTGTCGAACCACGGCGGCCGGCAGCTCGACGGCGTCGCGGCGCCGAGCGAAGCGCTCGGGCCGATCCGCGAAGCCGTCGGCGACAAGCTCGAGCTGATCGTCGACGGCGGCATCCGCCGCGGCACCCACATCCTCAAGGCGCTGGCGCTCGGCGCCAATGCCTGCTCGATCGGGCGTCCTTACCTTTCCGGGCTGGCCGCCGGCGGCGAGGCCGGGGTCGAGCGCGCGCTGACGCTGCTGTCGGACGAAGTCGCGCGCGGCCTGGCGCTGCTGGGGTGCCGCTCGCTGCGCGACCTAGGGCCCGGCCACGTCGCGCGGCTGGCGCGCTGAGGGCTACTCGCCGAGTCCGCCGGACGGCGTGTTGCGCAGCACTTCGTCGAGCGAGGTCAGGCCTTCGGCGACCTTCTGCGCGCCGGCCACGCGCAGCGGCACCATGCCGCCGCGCAGCGCCGCCTCGCGCAGCTTGCGGTAGTCGGCGTTCTCGACCAGCAGGTCCTTCACCGCCGGGGTCATCGGCATCAGCTCGTAGATGCCGACGCGTCCCTGGTAGCCGGTGTCGCGGCACTCGAGGCAGCCGACCGCCTCGTGCACCTGCGCCGGGGGCCTGAGCGTCGCGCCGAGGGTCAGCTCGCGCCAGCGCTTCGGGTCGAGCTCGACGGTGCCCTTGCAGTGCGGGCACAGCCGCCGCACCAGGCGCTGCGCGACCACGCCGAGCAGCGTCGAGCGGATCAGGTAGGGCGCCACGCCGAGGTCGATCAGGCGGGTCAGCGCCGACGGCGCGTCGTTGGTGTGCAGCGTCGACAGGACGAGGTGGCCGGTCAGCGAGGCCTGCGCCGCCATCTCGGCGGTCTCGAGGTCGCGGATCTCGCCGACCATGATGATGTCCGGGTCCTGGCGCAGCAGCGCGCGCACGCCGGAGGCGAACGACAACTCGATCGCCGGGTTGACCTGCATCTGGTTGAAGGTCGCCTCGACCATCTCGATCGGGTCCTCGATGGTGCAGACGTTGACTTCGCTGGTGGCCAGGCCCTTCAGCGTCGAGTAGAGCGTGGTGGTCTTGCCGGAGCCGGTCGGGCCGGTGACGAGGACGATGCCGTGCGGCTCCTGCGTCATGGCCTGCCACAGCGCCTCCTCGCGCGCGGGCAGGCCGAGCGCGGAGAAATCGCGCAGCAGCACGTCCGGGTCGAAGATGCGCATGACGATTTTCTCGCCGAACGCGGTCGGCATCGACGACACGCGCAGCTCGACCTCGCGGCCGTCCGGCGTGCGCGTCTTGATGCGGCCGTCCTGCGGCCGCCGCTTCTCGGCCAGGTCCATGCGCGCGAGGATCTTGAGGCGGCTGCTGACCGCGCCCATCACGCTCGGGGGAACCTGGTAGACGTCGTGCAGCACGCCGTCGATGCGGAAGCGGATGTTGCCCTGCTCGCGGCGCGGCTCGAGGTGGATGTCGCTGGCGCGCTGGCCGAACGCGTACTGCAGCAGCCAGTCGACGATGCTGACGATGTGCTGGTCGTTGGCGTCGAGCTTGCCGGAGCGGCCCAGCTCCATCAGCTGCTCGAGGTTCTGCAGCCCGACCTTCGGCGCCGGGCCGTGCAGCAGTTCGCCGCCCTTCACGGAATTCGCCAGCGCGTAGAACTCGACGCGATAGCGCGCGATGTCGAGCGGGTTGGCCAGCACGCGCTTGATGTCGCGCTTGAGGATCGGCTGGAGCTCGGGCTCCCAGTCGCGCTGGCACGGGTCGGCGACGGCGAAGGTGGCCTCCTTCGCGGTCATGCGGATCGGCAGCACGTTGGCCGACGCGGCGTAGGCGTACGACACCATCGCCGTGGCCTGCGCCACGTCGATGGCCAGCGGGTCGATGTGCAGGTACGGCATGCCGGAGCGCTGCGCCAGCCACTGCACCAGCGCCTCGAGGGTGAGCTTGCCGTGCGGCGCCTTGGCCGACGGCCACTCGCAGCGCGCGACCACCACCAGCGGGTGCGTGGTGCCGCGCAGCGGCCGCGGCGCGGCGGCGACCGGCGCGGCCTGCTCGGGCCGGATCATGCCGTCGGCGACGAGCCAGTCGAGCACCAGCCGCAGGTGCAGAGGCTGTTCGCGCGTCGGAAACGGTGCGGCCCGGGCCATGCCGGCACTATACCCGGTGCATAATCCAAGGTCCTGAAATCAAGCCCTTCCTTCCACGTGTCTGCCCAGCTGTACCTGGCGTCCCGCTCGCCGCGCCGGCAGGAATTGCTGCGGCAGGTCGGCGTGCGCTTCGAAGTGCTGCCGGCCGACGTGCCCGAGCAGCGCGCGCGCGGCCAGAAACCCGCCGACTACGCGGTGGCAATGGCGCTGGCCAAGGCCCGCGCAGGCCTGGCGGCCGTGCGCGCAGCGAAGCCGCTGCCGGTGCTCGGCGCCGACACCGACGTGGTGATCGACGACGAGATCCTCGGCAAGCCCGCCGGCCGCGACGAGGCGCTCGCCATGCTGGCGCGCCTGTCGAGCCGCACGCACGAGGTGTTCAGCAGCGTCGCCGTGGTGCAGGGCGGCCGCGCCGAGACCGCGCTGTCGGTGACGCGCGTGGCGTTCGGCGCGATCACGCCGGCGCAGGCGCGTGACTACTGGGACACCGGCGAGCCGGCCGACAAGGCCGGCGCCTATGCGATCCAGGGCTTCGGCGCGCGGTTCGTGCGGGAGATCCACGGCAGCTACTCGGGCGTGATGGGCCTGCCGCTGTTCGAAACCTGCGAACTGCTGTCGCGATTCGGGTTTTTTCCCGAACCCCGAATCCCGAATCCCGAACCCCGATGAGCACCGAGATCCTGGTCAACATCGGCCAGAACGAGACCCGCGTCGCGCTGGTCGAAGGGGGAGCACTCCAGGAGGTGTTCGTCCAGCGCGCCTCGCGGCACGGCCTGGTCGGCAACATCTATAAAGGCATCGTCAAGCGCGTGTTGCCCGGCATGCAGGCGGCGTTCGTCGAGATCGGCCTCGAGCGCACCGCCTTCCTGCACGCCGCCGACATGCTGCGGCCGGCCAACGGCGCCGGCGACCTCGGCGAGATCGTGGTGGACAGCGGCGCCGAAGCCCCGCCGATCGACCGGCTGCTGGCCGAGGGCCAGGACGTGCTGGTGCAGGTGCTGAAGGACCCGCTCGGCACCAAGGGCGCGCGCCTGACCACGCTGCTGTCGATCCCGTCGCGCTACCTGGTGCTGCTGCCGTTCGACCGCCACGTCGGCGTGTCGGCGCGCATCGAGGACGAGGCCGAGCGCGAGCGCCTGAAGGCGCTGGTCGGGCCGCTGGTGCGCGACAAGGCGCCGTCGTACGGCGTGATCGTGCGCACCGCCGGCGAGGGCGCCGACGAGGCGGCGCTGGCCGCCGACCTCGAGTTCCTGCTGCGGCTGTGGGAGTCGGTCAGCGAGCGCGCCCGCGCGGCGCGGCCCGGCACGCTGGTGCACGGCGACCTGCCGCTGTCCATGCGCATCCTGCGGGACCTGCTCGGCACCGAGGTGGACCGCGTGCGCATCGACAATGCCGCCGAGTGCGAGCGCGTGCGGCGCTTCGCCGAGACTTTCGTGCCGCGCGCCGCGAGCATGGTCGAGCACTACGACGGCGCGGCGCCGATCTTCGACCTGTACGGCGCCGAGGACGACCTCAACCGGGCGCTGGACCGGCGCGTCGAGCTGAAGTCGGGCGGGCACCTGGTCATCGACCAGACCGAGGCGATGACCACCATCGACGTCAACACCGGCGCCTTCACCGGCCACAAGAACCTCGAGGAGACCATCCTCAAGACCAACCTCGAGGCGGCGCAGGCGATCGCGCGCCAGCTGCGGCTGCGCAACCTCGGCGGCATCATCATCCTGGACTTCATCGACATGCGGAACGACGCGCACCGCACGCAGGTGCTGCGCGCGCTCGAGAAGGAATTGCGGCGCGACCCGGCGCGCACCATGGTCCATCCGTTCTCGGCGCTGGGGCTGGTCGAGATGACGCGCAAGCGCACGCGCGAGAGCCTCGGCCACATCCTGTGCGAGCCGTGCCCGGCCTGCGAGGGCCGCGGCAGCGTCAAGACGGTCGAGACCGTGTGCAACGAGATCATGCGCGACGTCGTGCGCTCGGCTCGCCAGTTCGAGGCCAAGGCGTTCCTGATCATCGCCTCGCCCGGCATCATCGCGCGGCTCACCGACGAGCAGCCGCAGGCCCTGGCCGAGCTCGAGGAACAGCTGCGCCGGCCGATCCGCATGCAGGCCGAGCCGCAGTACCTGCGCGACGCCTACGACGTAGTCCCGCTCTAGGCCATGGAACGAACTCCGCGGCGGTTCTGGACCTTCGCGATCAGCGCCGGCGCGATGCTGGTGATCCTCGCGGCCGCGGCCAGTGGCGTGTTCCGGCTGGCGGTGCAGTCGGTGCCCGGGTATCGCGCCGACGTCGAGCGCTACGTGCGCGAGCTGACCGGCCAGAACGTGCGCATCGCCGATCTGGCGCTGACCTGGCAGTACTACTACCCGAGCCTCGACCTGAACGGCATCGCGCTGCTGGCGGCCGACGGCAAGACCGCGGTGCTGCAGGCCGAGCGGCTGCGGCTGGGGTTCGCGCTGACGCGGCTGCTGCGCGGCGACACCGCGCCCAATCGCCTCGAGCTGCAGGGCATGGGCCTCAACGCGACCATCGGCCGCGACGGCGAGCTGTCGGTGCAGGGCATCGAGTCGCCGGGCGGCGAGCCCGGCGAGGCGCTCGAAGGGCTGCGCGCGCTGACGCGGTTCTCGCGCGTGCGGCTCGAGCGCTGCCGCCTGAACCTGCGCGACGAGCGCCGCGGCCGCGAGGTCTGGTCGTTCGGCATCGAGCGCGCGTCGCTGGACCGCGGCCTGCTCGGCGACGTCGTGGCAATGGACCTCGCGCTGCCGGCGCCGCTGGGCGACTCGGCGCATCTCGAGTCGTCCTTCACCGGCGACCTGCTGCAGCCCTCGACCTGGTCGGGCACGGTCAGCGGCATGATGAACGGCCTGGTGGCGCAGACCTGGCTCGCGCCGGGCCTGGTGCGCGGCGCCAACGTCACCGCGGCCGATGCCGAAGTGCGCTTCCAGGGCCGCATCGACCAGGGCAGCCCGACCTCGATGAGGCTGGAGCTGCACACGGGCGCGGTGCGCGCGCGCCGCGCGCAGCACGTCGCGGCGCTCGAAGCGCTCGAGGTCCAGGGCGAGGTCGAGGTCCTGGCCGACGGCTGGCACGCGCGCGTGGAGCGCATCGCGCTCGACCGCGACGGCACGCAATGGAGCACGGCGGCCGAACTTAAGGCGACGCGCGGCGAGGACGGGCCGGCCGTCTACGACGGGCGCG
The DNA here is from genome assembly GCA_052386975.1 of Gammaproteobacteria bacterium. Classification (GTDB taxonomy): domain Bacteria; phylum Pseudomonadota; class Gammaproteobacteria; order Nevskiales; family Nevskiaceae; genus JACPFV01. The sequence goes on from JBQTJQ010000174.1 coordinate 11,517, forward strand.
TCGAGTCGCTGCGCATCGCCGACCTGGCGCCGTGGCTGCAGATCGCGCGGGTGCCGCCGGCGCTGGCCGCGCTGAGCCGCACCGGCGGCACGCTGCGCGACCTGCAGCTGCGCTTCCAGGAGGGCGGCGAGCTGCGCTATGGCTACCGCGTGCGCTTCGAGGACCTGGCGCTGGCGGCGTCCGGCAGCCCGGCCGGATTCTCCGGCCTGCGCGGCGAAGTGGCCGGCGACGAGCTGGGCGGGCGCGCCGTGCTGCAGGAGAGCGCGGTCACGCTGGAGCTGCCGGGGAAGCTGGTGACGCCGAGCGTGCCGCTGGAAGCGTTCGAGGCGGAGCTCGAGTGGCGCAGCCACAACGGCGGCTGGGTCGTGGGCATGCCGCAGTTCCGCTGGCAGGTCTGGGGCCTGCGCGGGCGCGGCCGCCTCGAGCTGACCCTGCCGGAGGACGGTGGCGCGCCGGTGCTGGACCTGGCCGCGCAGTTCACCGGCCAGGACGTGACGCGGGCCAAGCCGCTGATCCCGCAAGTCTGGGGCGCGGGCCTGCGGAGCTGGCTCGACCGCTCGATCGTGGCCGGGCGCGCCACCAGGGGCGAACTCGTGATCCAGGGCCCGCTGGCGGATTTCCCGTTCCACGTCCGCAAGACCGGCCGCTGGTCGCTCGACATCGACGCCGCCGACGTCGAGCTGTCCTACCACCCGGACTGGCCGGGCGTGAACGACGTCGCGGCCCACCTGCATTTCGAAGGCAACAGCCTCGACATCGAAACCCGCCGCGGTTCGGTCCTCGGCAACCCGATCGAGGCGGCGACCGCGCGCTTCGCGGATTTCGCCACCGGCCAACTGCTGATCGACGGGCGCGTCCGCGGCGAAACCGCGCGTTTCTACGATTTTGTCTCGAAGTCGCCGCTGCGCGAGACCTTGAAGGGCCTGGTCACCCAGACCACGGCTGCCGGGCCGTCGGCGGTGACGGTCCACCTCGAAATTCCGGTCAAGGACGCGACCCACACGCAGGTCAGCGGCGAGGTGGACGTCGGCGGCGTGGAGCTGCGCCATTACGGGTTGCCCGAGCCGATCAAGGACGTCCGCGGCCTCATCCGCTTCGCCAACCGGGGCATCTCGGCCGACCGCCTGGCGGCGCGGCTGTACGACGCTCCGGTGCAGGCCTCGATCGCGCCGCAGGCCGACGGCACCAGCCTGCTGTCGGCGGCGCTGGATGCGACCGTCGATCCATCGGGCAAGGGCGCCAGCGAACTGATCCCGGAATGGCTGCACAAGCGCGCCTCGGGCGCGAGCTCCTGGCGCGCCAGCCTGCCGCTCGGCGGCGCGCTCAATGCGCCGCTGCGCCTGACCAGCGACCTGGTCGGCGTCGAAGTGGATTACCCGGCGCCGCTCGGCAAGGAGAAGGACGAGTCGCGACCGCTGGTCGTCACGGTCGGCAGCGAGGGCGATGCGCCGCTGCGGGTCACGGTCGAGGTGGGCGACCAGCTCGGCGCGGACCTGCGTTTCGCCCGGCGCCGCAACGTGCTGACGCTGGGGCGCGGCGTGCTGCGGCTCGGCGCGGGCGGCGTGCCGGTCGCAACCGAGCCCGGCCTGCTGCTGACCGGCGAGCTCAAGGAGGTCGACGTCGCGCAGTGGTACGACGCGCTCGAATCGGCCGGGATCGGCGCGGCCGGCCAGGTCATCCGCCGCGCCGACCTGCGCCTGGGCCTGGCACGCTGGAGCCCGTTCGCCTTGCGCGAAGTGCGCTACCAATGGACCGCGACGCCGGGCGGCTGGTCGCTGGCGCTGTCCGGCGGCGGCGGCCAGGGCGAGCTGCAATGGACCTCCACCGACCGCGGCCTGCTGACCGCGCGGCTCGAACGGCTCGCCGTCGGCTATGCGCCGGCCGAGGCCACGGCGGAGGCCGGGGCGCAGGCCCAGTCGACCGGTCCGGCCATCGACCCGAACGCGCTGCCGCTGTTCGATGCCGACGTGCGCCACCTGAAGGTGGGCCAGGCCGACCTCGGCCACGTCTCGTTTGCCACGGTGCGCACCGAATCGGGCCAGAAGACGCGCGCGCTGAAGGCCGACGGCGGCATGGTGACACTGTCCGGCGAAGGCGAGTGGCGCCGGCGCTCGGGGCAGTCGAGCGCGACGCTGAACGGCGACCTGTCCACCGGCAGCATCTCGACCCTGCTGAAGGCCTTCGGCTTCACGCCGAACCTCGACGCCAAGTCGGCGCGCTTCAAGTACGCGCTGGCCTGGGCGCCGTCGTCCGACGGCCTCGACTGGGCGCTGGGCGAGGGCACGGTGCACCTCGACTTCGAGAACGGCCAGTTGCGCGCGGTCGAGCCTGGCGCCGGCCGCGTGCTCGGCCTGGTGAATTTCTATGCCCTGCCGCGGCGGCTGACGCTGAATTTCCGCGACGTCGTCAGCAGCGGCCTGGGTTTCGACAAGATCACCGGCGACTTCGAGCTGCGCGACGGCAGCGCCCACACGCAGAACCTCAAGGTCGACGGGCCGTCGGTGCGCATGGACATGAAGGGGCGCATCGGCCTGGCCGCACGCGACTACGACCAGGAAGTGACGGTCTACCCCGACGTCTCCGGCGGCGTGACGCTCGGCGCCGCGTTGATCGGCGGCCCGATCGCGGGCGTGCTGGCGCTGATCGCGCAGGAAGTGCTGAACCGGCCGCTGAACCAGGTGACGCAGCTGTCCTACCGCGTCACCGGCAGCTGGGACAATCCGCAGGTCGCGCGCGTCGGCGCGCCGCCCGAGCCGGAAAAGAAGACGCCGGCCAAGCCGCGCAAATGAGCGCCCCCGCAGCGGACCCGCGCGTGGCTGCCGTGCAGATGTGCTCCGGCGCCGAGGTCGCCGCCAACCTGCAGGCCGCCGGCGCGCTGCTGGAGCGCGCCCGCGTGCAGGGCGCCGTTGTCGCGGTGCTGCCCGAGAACTTCGCCTTCATGGGCGTGCACGAGCGCGACAAGCTGGCGGTCGCCGAGCCGGCGGGCCGCGGCCAGATCCAGGATTTCCTCGCCGACGCCGCGCGCCGCCACGAGCTGTGGATCGTCGCTGGCACGATTCCGCTGGCCACAAAGGAGCGCGACCGCGTCGCGGCCGCCTGCCTGGTGTACGAGCCCAGCGGCGCCGCGGTCGCGCGCTACGACAAGATCCACCTGTTCGACGTGGCAGTGCCGGACGGCGGCTCGTACAAGGAGTCGGCCTCGATCGCGCCGGGCGCGCCGGCGCCGGTGGTCGTGCCGACGCCGGCCGGGCGCATCGGCCTGTCGGTCTGCTACGACCTGCGCTTCCCCGAGTTGTTCCGCCAGTTGGTCGCCCAGGGCGCCGAAGTGCTGGCGGTGCCGTCGGCCTTCACCGAGCGCACCGGCGAGGCGCACTGGGAGCCGCTGCTGCGGGCACGCGCGATCGAGAACCAGTGCTACGTGGTCGCGCCCGGCCAGCACGGCGCGCACCCGAACGGCCGGCGCACCTGGGGCCACAGCCTCATCGTCGATCCGTGGGGCCGCGTCCTCGCGCAGCAACCGGCGGGCGAGGGTGTTATCGTCGCGCCGCTGCCGCGCGAGCCGTTGCTCGCGCTGCGCCGCAGCTTCCCTGCCCTCACTCACCGACGTCTTTAAGAACTTAAAGACGTTTCACACGAAGGCACAAAGAGCACGAAGGAAAAGACATTAAAATCATTCTTTGTGTCCTTCGTGTCTTTGTGTGAAACGTCTTTTGTGCCCATGACTGACTCCCTGACCCTTGCGCGCTGCACCTTGCTGGAGCCGGCCACGCTCGACGAGCACCGGCTCGAGCGCGTGCTCGCCGGCCTGATGAAGCCGGGCGTGGACGCGGCCGACCTGTACTTCCAGCATTCGGCGACGGAGAGCTGGCTGTACGAGGACGGCATGGTCAAGACCGGCAGCCACCACGTCGAGCAGGGCGTCGGCGTGCGGGCGATGGCCGGCGAGAAGACCGGCTTCGCCTATTCCGACGAGATCGCGCTGCCGGCGCTGACCGAGGCCGCGTCGAGCGCCAACGCCATCGTGCGCGTCGGCCAGCAGGCGGCGGTTCGCGCGTGGGCGCCGCACGCGCAAGCGCCGCTGTACCCGCCGATCGACCCGCTGGCCAGCCTGCCGACCGAGGCCAAGCTCGCGCTGCTCAAGCGCGCCGACGCCGCCGCGCGCGCGGCCGATTCCGCGGTGAACCAGGTCATCGTTTCGCTGGCCGGCAGCTTCGACACGGTGCTGGTGACGGCGAGCGACGGCACGCTGGCCGGCGACGTGCGGCCGCTGGTGCGCATGAACGTCTCGGTCATCGTCGAGCGCAACGGCCGGCGCGAGCAGGCCAGCGCCGGCGGCGGCGCGCGCGGCGGCTACGACTACTTCCTGTCGGGCGACCTGCCCGAGGCCTACGCGCGCGAAGCGGTGCGCCAGGCGCTGGTGCTGCTCGACGCGGCGCCGGCGCCGGCCGGCAGCATGACGGTGGTGCTCGGGCCGGGCTGGCCGGGCGTGCTGCTGCACGAAGCCGTGGGCCACGGCCTCGAGGGCGACTTCAACCGCAAGGGCTCGTCGGCGTACACCGGACGCATCGGCCAGAAAGTGGCGTCGGAGCTCTGCACGGTCGTCGACGACGGCACGCTGCCCAACCGGCGCGGCTCGCTGACGCTCGACGACGAAGGCACGCCCAGCCAGTGCACGACGCTGATCGAGAATGGCGTGCTGAAGGGCTACCTGCAGGACAAGCTCAACGCGCGCCTGATGGGCATGCAGCCGACCGGCAATGGTCGGCGCGAGTCGTACGCGCACCTGGTCATGCCGCGCATGACCAATACCTACCTGCGGCCGGGCCCGCACGATCCCGCGGAAATCATCGCTTCGGTGAAGAAGGGGCTGTACGCGGTCAACTTCGCCGGGGGCCAGGTCGACATCACTTCGGGCAACTTCGTGTTCTCGGCGTCCGAGGCCTACCTGGTCGAGGACGGGAAAGTCACGCGGCCGGTGAAGGGCGCAACGCTGATCGGCAACGGCCCCGAGGCGCTGGCGCGCGTGACCATGCTCGGCAACGACCTGAAGCTCGACACCGGCGTCGGCGTGTGCGGCAAGGAAGGCCAGAGCGTGCCGGTCGGCGTCGGCCAGCCGACGCTGAAGATCGAAGGCCTGACGGTGGGCGGCACCAACCGGAGCACGTCGTAGGAACGCCTTGACCAGACGACCTTCGGGCAAGCTGCGCATCATCGGCGGCGAATTCCGCAGCCGCATCGTCGAGTTCGATCCCGGAACAAAGGTGCGGCCGACGCCGGACCGCGTGCGCCAGACGCTGTTCGACTGGCTCGCGCCGCTGATCGCCGGCGCGAGCTGCCTCGACCTGTTCGCCGGCAGCGGGGCGCTGGGCTTCGAGGCGCTGTCGCGCGGCGCCGCGCACGTCACCTTCGTCGACAGCGGCGCGCGCCAGGCCGCGGCGATCCGGGCGGCGCTGCAGAAGCTCGGCGCCGCAGGCCGCGCCGAGGTGCGCAACGAGGATGCGCTGGCCTTCCTGCGCTCGGCACCGCCGCCGGCTTTCGACGTCGTGTTCCTCGACCCGCCGTTCGATGCGGGGCTGCTGGGGCCGGCGCTGGCCGCGCTGCCGGGCGTGCTGGCCGCCGACGCGCGCGTGTACGCGGAGTGGCACCGGGCGGGGCCGCTGCCGTGGCCGCCGGGCTACGCGCCGGTCCGTGGGAAAAAAGCCGGTCAGGTAAGCTACGCGCTGGCCACGTTCAACCGGGCGACGGCATGACGATTGTCGCGGCGTACAGCGGCACCTTCGACCCGATCACTTTCGGGCACACCGACATCATCGGGCGCGCCTCGCGCATGTTCCCGCGCGTGATCGTCGCCGTCGGCCTGAATCCGTCGAAGAATCCGCGCTTCACCATCGAGGAGCGCGTCGACCTGGTGCGCCGCTCGGTCAAGCAGCTGCGCAACGTAGCGGTGAAGCCGTTCGAGGGCCTGGTGGTGGATTTCGCCCGCGACAACGGCGTGACCGTGCTGGTGCGTGGCGTGCGCTCGGTCGGCGACTTCGATTACGAAAAGCAGATGGCGGTGATGAACCGCGACCTCTACCCGAAGCTCGACACCGTGATGCTGGTGCCGTCGCCGGAGCACGCGCACCTGTCGTCGAGCCTGGTGCGCGAGATCGCCACCCTGGGCGCCCCGATCGAGAAGTTCGTGCCGGCACCGGTGGTGCCGCTGCTGCGCGCGCGTTTCGGAAAGAATAAGCGCTGACCTGGGCAACCCGAGGAGCGTAGCGACGAGGGATCTTGCCATTGACAGCAGGATTCCTCGCTGCGCTCGGAATGACACCAGGGCGCCCGGAATGACACGATGGCCCT